>JBBKXQ010000061.1:0-3918 GCA_037969565.1 Acidimicrobiales bacterium
CACCGCCCTCGCCGCTGCCGCCACCGAGGCCGTCGACCCGCCTTCCTGACCTCTCGGACTCCTCACCAACGACCGCAACGCCGAAACCATCCGGCAAATCCATACTCGGACGCGTCGGCACCGGGATCGGCCTGCGGATCGCCATCGGACTCGTCATCGCCGGAGTTGTCGGCATCGCCGGACTCTTGAGCAACAGCAAGGACGTCGACGACCTCGCCGTCGGGGATTGCTTCGCCGATCCGGGCTCGGCCGTCGAGATCTCGTCCGTCAAGACGATCGACTGTTCCGAACCGCACGGTGCCGAGGTGTTTCACAACGGATCCATCGTCGGGTTCAGCGCGTTCCCCGGCGATGACGCCGTGTACGACAACGCCGTACTCCAATGCCGAGACCGCTTCGCCGACTACGTGGGCACCGACTACGAAGAGTCGGCGCTCTATCTCAGCGCCTACACCCCCACGTCAGACGGGTGGTCCGACGGCGATCGCGGGTTCTCGTGTGTGATCGTGCCCGAGTTCGGCACCCTGACCGGTTCAGCACGCGGCTCAGGTCTCTGAACAACGGCCTCTGAACAAACGGTCTCCGGCCAACCAGGCTTCTGACCGAAGCTCGGTCAGGCGAGGAACGCCCGAAGTTCTTCGGCTTGGGCTGCGGACAGCCCACGATGGTCGAGATCACCCGGCGGGGCCTGGTCGAGGTAGTCGACCAGCCGTTTGGCTCGATCATCGTCGGCGACGAACGCGTCGATCGTGTCGTGCTGAATCCGTATGGTGAACACGATCCAGCCCGTTTCCGGCAATGACCGCAAGGTCTGCCGTTCGCTCCGCACGAAGAGGTCGGTCCCGCAGTTCGCCGCCGGCACCACCGCTTCGACGGGCGCTCGATCTGGTTGATGGAGCGAGCCATCAGGATGAATGAACCAGTTCCGGCGACGGACGATCTTGTCCCCCAGACGATCCAACAGCGACGTCACCCGATCGGCAAGCTTCGGGTCGTAACCCGGTGTGGGTCCGTGCACTTCTCGCAGCGGACGGCCGATCTTCTCGGTGAGCCGCCAGCGTGATGGAAAGCAGAGCACGGCCCCTCCCAGATACCACTCCTGGGGTTCGCGACGAAGCAGACAGAGATCCTCTTGCACCGATCGACCCAGCCGATCGAGTGGATGGTCGTGTTCGTCACCCACGATCTCAACCCCCGCCTCCCGGATCATGGCGAGAAGTTCCTCGGCCGGCTCCAGCGCATCAGCGGGAGTGGCGAGCACATCGTCTCGACGTCGGTCGAGCAGCTCGCCCCGCAACGAGAGTTCGGCGGTTTGTTTCTCGTCGACGAGCAACCACGGCAGATCCCCGAGAGCGCGGGTACCCATCTGCAACCACGACACCGACGGGTCGAGCCCGATCTCGTCCATCCAGTCCGGCACGATCGGCACCCTAACAACCAGTACCGTCCCTGGCGTGAGCGCCAGCGTCGAGAAGATCGTCGAGATGATCGATGTCGTGAACGAGAGCACGGGTGAACGCATCGAAACGTTGACCCGAGCCGAGGTTCACCACGGCGCCCACTGGCATCAGGTCTTCCACTGCCTCGTGGTGCGCCCGTCCGCCGGCTCGATCGTTCTCCAACAGCGTTCGCTCAGCAAAGCCGCGTTCCCGGGAATGCTCGATCTCTCGGTCACGGGGCACCTGAGCGCAGGAGAAACACCACTCGACGGGATCCGCGAGGCCGAGGAGGAACTCGGCGTCACCCTCGATCCCGACGATCTCGTTTTCGTCGGCATCCGACTGCTGGCCGACGACAACGGCGAAGGCCGGAACCGGGAACGAGTCAATCTGTTCTTCCTGGCCGACGATCGGCCGATCGACGCTTACGCACCACCGGCCGACGAGGTCGCAGCGCTCATCGAAGTCACCGTCGACGATTTCCTCCTGGCGCTGACCGATCCGGACATCGAGGTGCCGTGTCAACGGGCCGAGGTCGACGGTGCTCAGCCTCATTCTGGGTCGGCGAGGGTCGGGCACATGCGACAGGACGACCTGGTGGAGGGAAGCTCGGGCTACTGGATCACCCTTGGTGTCATGGCGCAACGATTCATCCGAGGCCAGAAACCCATCGCCATCTGAACGCGATCAGCTGCGAATCAAGCCGAGCGCTTCGGCCCGGGTGACGGCGTTCTCCTTGAGCAATCCCCGAACCGCTGATGTGGTGGTGATGGCACCCGGCTTGTTGACGCCCCGCATCGTCATACAGAGATGCTCGGCCTCGATCACGACCAACACACCGGCCGCTCCCAGTCGTTCCATCACGGCCTCCGCCACCTGAACGGTGAGCCGCTCTTGCACCTGGAGCCGTTTGGCGTAGCCGTCGACCACTCGAGCCAGTTTGGAGAGGCCACAGACTTTGCCCGCCTTGGAAGGGATGTAGCCGATGTGGGCCTTCCCGATGAACGGAAGCATGTGGTGTTCACACAGCGACGAGAACGGAATGTCCTTGACGATCACCAGCTCGTCGTGATCCACCTCGAACTGGCGATCGAGGTGGGTGCGAGGGTCTTGCCGGTAGCCGCCGAGAATCTCGCCGTAGGCCCGGGCGACCCGGTTGGGCGTGGCGAGTAATCCATCACGGTCGGGGTCCTCTCCGACCGCAATGAGGATCTCCCGGACGGCGGCAGCGATGCGGTCGACGTCGATCACCGGAACCTGGGCGGTAGGAACGTGGGAGATCTCTTCGGCTGAGGACACCGCCGCAGGCTACCGAAGGGCGCGAGACCATGACGATGCCTCTTAACCTGTGGCGATGTCGTCCCAGCCAACGGTCGTTGCCGAGCGCTCGATTGCCCAACTCGAGGCCGCACTCGAAGCGGCGATCGTGAGCCTCGGATCCGTGGTTGTGGCCTTCTCGGGCGGCGTCGACTCATCGCTGGTCGTCGTTGCCGCCAGCCGCATCTTGCCGCCCGACTCGGTGTTGGCCGCCACGGCCGACTCGGCATCGCTGGCCGAGGGCGAACTCAGCACCTGCCGCCGACTGGCAACCGAGTGGCAGGTTGCCTGGACCGCAACCGCCACCGAAGAGCTCCACGACCAGCGCTATCTGGAGAACAACGGCGACCGCTGCTTCTGGTGCAAGACCGCACTGATGGACCAACTGGAGCCCCTGGCCATCGAACGAGGAGCCGAGGTGGTGCTCGGGGTCAACCTCGACGACCTCGGCGATCACCGCCCGGGGCAGGAAGCAGCCCGCCAACGCGGTGCGTTGTTCCCCCTGGTCTCCGCCGGTTTCACCAAAGCCGACGTCCGTCGGCTGGCCCGGGCCTGGAATCTGGAAGTGTGGGACCGGCCGGCCATGCCCTGCCTCGCCTCCCGAATCCCGTACGGAACCGCAGTTTCGGTACCCCTGCTTTCGCGCATCGACCGGGCCGAAGCCGCTCTCCGCTCGCTCGGCTTTCCCGACGTGCGGGTTCGCCACTACGGCGAAACGGCCCGAATCGAACTTCCGGCCCACCTCATCTGCGAGGCGGCGGCAAAGGCCGAGTCCATCGTCGAAGCCGTGAAGCGAGCCGGCTACGAATACGTCACGCTCGATCTCGCCGGTTTGCAGTCCGGCAATCTGAACCGAGCCCTCGCCTCCTCCCCGCAGCCGGGTCACGGCCCAAACGCGTTGTGACCGACAATCCCAGCGCCCGCCTCGACCTCGATCGAACCGATCGCATCGACCTCCCCGAAGCGGTGTATTGCGCCGGCAAAACCGTCGAGCAATGCGTCGACATCGTCGGCAGTTTTCTGCAACGGGGTTCTGATGCCGTAGTCGCAACCCGCGCCACATCGGACCAAGCCGAGGCGCTCCGCCAGCTGAACCCCGTGGCCCAATCCCACGGCACCCTCACGTGGCGCCACCGCACCTCGACCGGCCGTTGTGTGGTGA
>JBBKXQ010000062.1:0-27978 GCA_037969565.1 Acidimicrobiales bacterium
AGCCCGCTTCCCCCTGATCCGATCCAACCGATTCCAGCACCGGATCCGATGCAACCGGTCCCCTCTCCCGACCCGGTGCAACCCGAACCAAACCCAGATCCGGTCGTCCCCGACCCCACTGCTCCCCCGACACCCGTGGTGACTCCGCCGGTCTCCGGGTCACCCAGCTGACCACCGACCGACGACGGACGCAAGAGCCGAACATGGCTGACGGACGCGCTGACGACCATGGTGGTACCACCGAGGGCAACGAAACCGATGAGCAGTTTCGAGCCCTCCTCGAGGGTCTGAGAACATCGTTACCGGGTGTGCAGGTTCTTTTCGGCTTTCTGCTGATCGCGCCGCTCCAGGCGAGTTTCACCGATTTCGATCGGGTCGAGAGGATCGCGTTCGCCGTTGCGTTCTATTCTTCTGGTGCGGCATCGATCCTGCTCATCGCTCCGAGTGTCCACCAACGGATTCGGGCCCCGATCTCGGGCATGCGGAGACAATCCTCGGCTCATCTGGCCATCGCCACCTGGGTGACGATCGGCGGGACGGTTGCGATGGGCATCGCCATCACCGCAACCATCCTGCTCGTTTCACATTTGGCGTTCGCCCCCTCGTTGGCCACCATCGCCACGGTCGTGCTTGCCGGCTCGACGATCTGGGCCTGGTTCTACCTGCCACTCGTCACCTTTCGTCGTCTCTCGAGTCGAGGCACAAGAAACGAAACGAGCCGCGATCGGTGACTCAGACCTGGCGGCCCAAGAACGCCGCAAACTGATCGCTTGCACTCGCGTCGGGCGCGTCGACAGCCGGATCGAACCGGCCGGCTCGAAGGTCATCAGTGACGATCATCCGGGCCGAGGCCATCGCCGCCGCACAGAGTTCAACGTCGAATTCGGCTGTCTGGCCCGTGGCTTTGGCCAGATCCCATGCGTGTCCGCAGACGTCCATGAGCTGAATCGCAGCTACGGCCCTGCCCGGCATCCCGGGCTGAGGAAGGTCAAGGGTCGAAAGTGCTGCTACTGGTTCCATCGTCGATCTCCGTATGTAAGCGAATACTTACCATCAGACTATGGCGGTGGGTCGCGCCTCGTCAACGAGTCGGCGCTGCCAGTCTGGTAGCCCAACTGGCCCAGAAAGAAAGCCGACCATGGTCCGGGTCCGTTTGACGGGCCCAGATCATGGTCGGCTGGAACTTCGCTGGACCGTTAGGGGATGCAGGCCAACGACGTTTGATTCAGTTGAGCACTCAGTTTCCGAGCTGGGCCCGAACGGCCCCGCCAGGGAACTCGGCGTTGTGAACGTTGACGTAGTAATTCGACGAATCGAGAAGCGTGATGTCGGCCGCGAGATCGGGGTTCTCGGTGTCGATGCAGCCCGACGACGATCCGTCGGCCGGCGCCGTGAGGGTCAGCACGATCGGGCCGCTCCTGCCGGCGGCAGCCTCGTGGATGTGGGCTGCAGTGGCCGTTCCGATCTTCGAGACCTCGAGCTCGTAACAAATGACGCCACCGCCGGTCGAGTACACGTATGCCTCGCCGCGACCGTTGGGGTCGCCCACGATGCGTCGGTTCGTTGCGTCGTTGTTGACTTCGGCCCGACCGCTGAAGCTGCCTTCGGTCTCGGCTCCGGCATGAGCCGCTCCGGCGACACCGACCGCTCCCAGCAGGAGTCCCGCCGACATTCCCGCTGCCGCGATGATCTTGGTCTTGTTCTTCATGTGGTTAATCCTTTGTTTGTGCGCCGTATGACCCATCGAGTAGGTCGTTGGGCCCAGTTCGGATGGGATGGACCGCTGGATTGGAAACTCGGAGAAAACTTTTCAGCCGTCCGGCCGTGCCCGTGACGCGAAGCAGCCAGGCCCTCCCTCGAAGGCCTGACTGCGTTCCGTTCCCCCCGAAGCCCATCGTGATGGGCGCTTCTACCTCAGGGGTAGATCGGGTTGCTCAGTCTCGGTCGTTCACCGAGGCTGCCGGGCTCAACCGGGGAGCAGAACCGAATCGATGATGTGGACCGTGGCGTTCGCCGTCGGAACGTCCATGCACAGAGTCATGGCAGATCCGTTGACGCTGAGAGCATCGCCATCAGCGGCGAAGGTGAGTTCTGCACCATTGACCGTGGTGGCCGAACCAGCAGCAATCAGGTCAGCGGAGCTGAGCTTCTCGCCGGCGATCACGTGGAACGTGAGCACGCTGGTGAGGAGGTCCTTGTCAGCGAGCACCGCGGCCAGCTGATCTTCGGGGATCGCAGCAAACGCATCATTGGTCGGAGCGAAGATCGTGAATGGTCCATCACTGTTGAGCGTGTCGACCAAGTCGGCTTCGGAAACCGCCGTCACCAAGGTGGACAGCAGGGGGTTGTTGCTTGCGGCGGTGGCTGCGGTGTCGTCGGCCATGCCGGCGAAGCTTCCTTCACCATCGGCTGGGACCGCTGAGCACGCAGCACCGGTGGGCTGGAGCTCACCTTCGGCCATCGCATCTCCTTCGGCCATTGCACCGTCTTCGGCCATTGCATCACCGCTCATTGCTGAGATTGCGTCGAGGGCGACCTGGGGCAAGAGCACCGAGTCGACGATGTGAACGGTGCCGTTGGCAACCGGAACGTTCGAGCAAATGACATTGGCGTCGTTGACCATCGTGCCATCGGCACTCAGGGAGAGATCGTCGCCTTCGACGGATGTCGACGTACCGGCGCTACCGAGACCGTCAGCGCTGAGTGACTCGCCACCGATCACGTGGTAGGTGAGAACGGCGGTGAGGAGGTCCTTGTCGGCGAGCACCGCAGCAAGCACGTCTTCGGGGATCGCTGCGAATGCGTCATTGGTCGGAGCAAAGATCGTGAACGGTCCATCGCTGTTGAGCGTGTCGACCAGATCGGCTTCCTTGACCGCCGTCACCAAGGTGGAGAGCAGGGGGTTGTTGCTTGCCGCAGTTGCCGCTGTGTCGTCGGCCATGCCGGCGAAGCTGCCATCACCCTCGGCCGGAACGGCTGCACAACCGGGGCCGAAGGCACCCATCATGTCGCCATCGGCCATTGCTTCGGTGGTAGCGGTCGTGTCGTCAGCAGCGGTGACGGCATCGTCACTCGAGCAAGCGGCGAGGAGTAGTCCGCCGGCAGCAAGGGCCGCCACGAAGCGACGACCGGTTCGGGTCTTGGGTTTGTTCTTGGTGGTGATATTCAGGTTGCTCATCAATGTTTCCTTTGTTGGGGGGAATTCATTCGGAACGGCCGGGGGCCTGCTCCGTTTGGCCGGTAGTTCGGAACCGAAGCACCGAGGGATTGGAGACGGTCGAATTTTTCCGATTGCCCGTCGAAACTCGGTTTTCCTCGATCTCTGCCAGCTCAAATCTCTGCCAGCTCAAATCTCTCCAGCTCATGCGTTCTCGACGAGCACGACCACGGTGTGATGGCCGCTGGCACCGTTCGGCAAGGGCTCGGCCCGTTCATCGGTTTGCACCATTCCGTTGCGGTCGGTTGCTCGGACCGACACCGAGTGCCGGCCGGGGGTGGCGTCCCAGGGGAACGACCACTGACGCCAAGTGATGTCGTTGACTTCTTCGGCCAAGGCAGCAGGTGTCCATTCGCCGTCGTCCACTTTCACCTCGACCGCATCGATGCCGATGGTTTGGGCCCATGCCACACCACCGATGACGAACGGTCCGGCGGGAATCTTGTCGAGCCCGCGAGGTGTGTCGATACGACTCTGCAACTTGATCGGAGCCTCTGCGGCATAGCCACGGGGCACCCAATAGCTGTCGAACTCGTCGAACCGGGTGAGTTCGATCTCGGTGAGCCATTTCGTGGCCGACACGTAGCCATAGAGGCCGGGAACGATGAGGCGGGCCGGAAAGCCGTGTTCGAGCGGAAGGGGCTCGCCGTTCATGGCAACGGCCACGAGGGCGTCCCTACCGTCGAGAGCGGCAACGGGGAAACCACAGGTGTAGCCATCCGATGACCGGCCGACGATCTGGTCGGCATTCGGGTCGATGCCGGCCTCGGCGAGCAGGTCGTCGAGTCTCGTGCCGAGCCACCGAGCGGTTCCGATGAGTTCGCCACCAATCGTGTTGGATACACAGGCGAGCGTGATGTCGCGTTCGATGAGTGGGCGATTCAGCAAATCGTCGTAAGAGATTTCGAGCTCCCTGTCGACCATGCCCTTGACGGTGAGCTTCCAACTCTCGGCTGGGATCTGGGGCACGGTGAGGGCCGTGTCGATCCGATAGAAATCGGCATTCGACGTGATGAATGACGCGGCGTTTTCAGCCTGCGCTCCGGCGGGTATCGGAGGCAGCGCCTCCTGCGTAACCGGCAGACTCAAGGCTTCCCGAGAGGCCGAGGCGCTGAACCTCGAGTCGAGGGCCCGGCCGGTGGCAGCCGCAACCGCGGCACCAACGGTCAGCAAACCGGCCGAGGCCAGGAACCGGCGGCGCGGTGACGGATGCTGCATGCCAAGCAATGCCCCCGGTTCGGCGTGGGAAGGTTCATTGCGGGGCCTACGGGTGAAGAGGAAGAGGGCGGCGGCCACCCCGGTCGCGCCGATGAGCGTCGGAAGGGGACTCCACCACACCGTTGCGGTACGGGACGAAGAAGCGGCGACGGATCCGATGAGCGCAAAAAGCCCAACACCGGCGAGGCCCACGACGAAGCTCTTCCGCAGGGCGACGACTCCGACCACCGCGGCATAGATCGCCAGGAGAAGTCCGATGCCAACGAGCAGCGCGATCTTGTCGTTCGTTCCAAAGAGTTGGATTGCAAGATCCTTGGCCCAGACCGGCACCCGATCGACGACTCGGTCGCCGACGTCGACGATTGGCGACCGCAGCTGAGCGCTGAGACCGGCAACGACCTCGGCGAGACCGAGTCCGAAGGCGGCACTGACGAGACCCGCGACAGCACCGGCGCCGACCGAGTGAGGCTTGGGTGGTGAGTCATTGGGGTTTGAGTTCATGGGCACCATTCGGAACGAGTTGCGAAATTGGATTGGCCGCCGGGATTGGCCGCAGGGTTTGACCGTCAGGATTGGCCGTCGGCTACGGACGATGGCGGGCCGCTCCTCGGCGGAACGCGGCACAGGCAACGGGGAAGATTGTTCAGTTCCAATCCAAGACACTGCCCGTTACGAACGGACAGTGTCTGATCGGAGGACAAAAGCGTGAGACCATGAGCGAAATGAATCGGAAACGACGATTGCGAGCGGTGCCCAGTTTTGATCTCGGCATCGATCCAGCGGACACCGAGTCCGACGACAAGTCACGGGAGAACGACGCCCTCCATCGCGCCGGTCGGGGCGACGAGTCTGCGTTTGCCGAGTTCTACGACGCGCTCAGTGGGCTCGTCTACGGCGTGATTCTGCGGGTTGTCCGCGACCCCGCCATGTCCGAAGAAGTCGCACAAGAAGTCTTTCTCGAGATTTGGCGGCTCGCTCCCCGTTACGACCGTGATAAGGGGTCGGCCAAAACTTGGGCTGCCACGATCGCTCACCGCCGAGCCGTCGATCGGGTTCGTTCAGAAGAGTCGAGAAGACAACGCGACGAACGAGAACTCGAAACATTGGACGAGCCACGCGATGTCGTGATCGAAGCCATCGATGCCCGAGAAGAGAGTGAACAAGTCCGGGTTGCGCTGTCCCTCCTCACGGAAAGTCAACGCGAAGCCGTGACACTCGCCTACTACGGCGGCCATACCTACCGTGCTGTCGCAGCCCTTCTGGATGTTCCAGAGGGCACGATCAAAACCCGAATTCGAGACGGCCTCATCAGGCTGCGCGATCACTTGGAGGTGACGCAATGACAACCGAGCTGCACCACCTGGCCGCGGCCTACGCACTCGATGCCCTCTCCCCCGAGGAGCACCAGGCCTTCGAAGCTCACTATCCGACCTGCGAGATCTGTTCGGCCGAGGTTGCCGATTTCCGAGCAACGGCCGCCGAGCTGGCCGCAGGAACCGCCCGTGAAGTCCCTGCGGGATTGAAAGATCGGGTCATGGCCGAGGTCTCCACGACGCGCCAGGTCTCCTCGATCGTTCCCGATCGCGCCGTAGATCTGGCCGAGCGGCGAAACCGCAACGCCCCACGGTCGATCGTTCTTGCTGCGGCCGCCGCAGCGATCGTGGTCCTCGGAGCAATCGGTGCGATTCGTGCAACACGAACCAGCGACTTCGACCAGGTTGCGGCGGCTCCGGATGCGACGACGATTCAGCTGGCCGGGGCGACCGGAACGATCGAGGTCATCTGGTCGAAAGAGCGAGACCAGGTCGCACTCGTCGGTGACGGACTCGCCGATCCGGGCCCGGGCTTGGTGTACCAGTTGTGGTTCCTGCTCGGCGACGATGCCGGCGTTGCGCCTGCGCCCACGTTTTCCCCCGAAGACGGATCGATCGAAACGGTTCTCGACGTCGAGGACATCGACGGAATCGGGTGGGGCGTCACGCTCGAACCAGAGGGCGGGTCCGACGAGCCGACGGGCGATGTGCTCTACGCCGGAACCGCCTGAGTCGTAGGTCAAACGGCGCCGGCACTCGGGTTGCCCGATGGGTCAGGGCAACACGAGCCCGTCGCATTCATCGGTGAGCGCCAGCGCTTTGCGAAGCGCTGCCCGCTTCTCGAGCGCGGTCAGGTCAGGATCGAGCGAAGCAACCCGATCGATGACCTCCGGCGGCGTCATTCGTTCCAGGGCGGCAAGAGCGGACTCAGCGGCCACGATCTGAGACTCAGCGCCCGAATTCTGTGCCCCGACCAGTTGGGCCCGATTCCAGGCCAGAAGCGAACCGGCCAACTGGAGTCCGGCGCAAGCGGCGGCAGGTTCGGTCGCCGGGTCGCCGGTGAAGGCGTCCGGTTGTTGATTCGCAATTCCCGCCGCCAGAGCGAAGGCGATCACGTCCATGTGGCGATATGACTCGTCCGACACTTGATAGGCCGTCGCATAATCCTTTGCGGCCCATGCGGTTGCCTGGGCGAGCAACTGTTCCACATGGCTGTGAAGGACATACAAGACATCATGAAACTCTGCTTCGCCAGAAGTGGCCAGGTCGATGTAGCTGGAGAAGTCACCTTCGTAGTGACCGAGTTCGGTCACCGCTCTGGCCGCTGCAGCATCGTCGTTGTTCCCACGGGCCGAGGCGTAGTCGTTGAAGAACTGGATGTGGTTGGTCCAGAGCTGATCGAAAGCCGCGGCGCCATCGGGGCCGTAGACGAATCCGATCGCCAAAGTCAGCGCATCGGTGTTCGTGGTGAGTTCGGCCAGCGAGGTTGCGAGCGGTTTACCGTCGACCGCCTGTCGCATGATCTCGATCGACAGTTCGCTGTGCTCGGTCAACAGGTCTTGGAGGAGGGAGCGAAGGACCGCGGCCGGAAGTACGTCGGCCCGTTCTTCGTCAACGAAGGCAATTCCGTCGACAGCCTGACGGTCGAGTGCGAACACTGGTGCCGATTGGCTCGTCGCTGTCGAGTTGGAACAACTCGCAGCCAGGAGCATCGGAGCCAGCAGGAGCGCGTGGTGTCGTTTCATGGTTTCTGTCCGTGGGTCGAGGCTGCTGGTTGAGCCGTGATGAAGGAGACGAAGTCATCGACAGGTAGGGGTTTGGACCGCAGATAGCCCTGACCGGTATCGCACCCCATCGTCCGTAGGAGCGACTCGACCTCAACGGTTTCGATGCCTTCTGCGGTTGCGGTGAGTCCGAGTGAGTGGGCGATGTCGACGCAATGCTGCACGATGGTTCTCGACTGTTCATTCGTGTCGAGGTCGCGAATGAAACTCATGTCGATCTTCAGTTCGGTGGCCGGAAGCCTGATCAGGTAGCTGAGCGAGGCGTAGCCCGTCCCGAAGTCATCGATCGACACGCCACAGCCAAGCTCGCGGATCTGTTGCAGCGTCGAGATCGTTCGGTCCTCGTTCGTGAGGACCGTGCCCTCGGTGAGTTCCAGGGTGAGCAAGCGGCCGTCGAGATCATGTCGTCGGAGCAGAGAGTCGATGTAGGGGGGAAGCGTGGGATCGTTCACATCGCGAGCCGAGAGATTCACCGAGATCCCGAACGCGAAGCCGAGGTCCTGCCACACGCGTAGTTGGGCGACGGCAGAGGCAAGGATGTAATCCGTGAGCTCGCGTCCGATGGGAAGCTGTTCAACGGCGGGCATGAAACGAGCCGGCGAGACAAACCCGCGAACCGGGTGGTTCCACCGAACGAGCGCCTCACACCCGTTGAACTGGCCGGTCTCGATGCTGTACTTCGGCTGGTAGTGCAACGCGAACTGCTGCTCCTCGATTCCGGACCGCACCTCGGAAACCAACTCGAGTGACTCGAACGTGAGTTGGTTCAGATCGGGCCGGAAGACCTCGATGACGGTGTGATTGGCCTTCGCCGCATACATGGCGATGTCGGCCTGTTGCAGGACCTCGTTGCCTGCGAGTTTGCCGTTGTGGACCGAAACTCCGACTGATGCACGGATCTCGAGTCGCACACCGCCGAGCTCGATCGGTTCGTTGAGCGAACGAATGAATCGGCCAACCAGCTTCTCACCCTGCTCCTCATTGGTTGCGGACAACAGGATCGCGAATTCGTCACCACCGAGACGAGCGACCAGATCCACCGATCGGGCCTCCGAGAGCAATCGCGCTCCGACGACGCGTAGGAGTTCATCACCGACCTCGTGGCCGAGCGTGTCGTTGATGTTCTGGAAGCGATCGAGATCCAGCAACACAACCAGATCCACCCCACGGCCCTCGGTCTCGCTGGTGGTCCGGCGGTCGTCGACGGCGACGATGAAGGCGTCGCGATTCTTGAGTCCGGTGAGCGAATCGTGATTTGCGAGGTAGAGGTTCCGCTCGGATTGCCGACGCAGTCGCCGTGATGCCCCCGCAACAAGTCGGAACAACGCCAAGTACAAGACGGCGAGCCCGATCGCCAGAGCGATGCCGAGCCGTCGGGTGTCGGCTGCGATGTCGGACGCAATGGGCTCGAACGGCAAGTAGATCTCGAAGGCCCCGATCACCTCACCCTCGGTGCCCGACGTGAACCCTCCATCGAGTCCCAAACGCAGTGGAACATAGACGGCGAGAAGTTCACCGAAGTCTCGCTCCTCACGTTCCTCGGGCGCCGTGAGGTCCGTGATCTCTGATGTCAGTTCTCCCTCAAAGGCCTTCTCGAGAGTTTCAGCCCCGGCAAACCAACGACCGCGCAGCTGGGCGTTGTCGGAGTAGATCAGCCAATGCTGACGGTTCCAGACCTTGAGTCGGACGATCCCGTTGGGCGAGAGGCTCGATCCCAAGGAATCGTCGAGAGCCGAGATCCGTTCAGGCGCCAACGGAAGGAAGTTTTGTTCCAGATCGGCAACCTCGAGAAAGGGCTGCACACCAACAATTGCTGCGACTTCACCGGTTCTCGACGCATCGGCGATGGCGCGACTTCGAATGGAATCCTGCAGGACTGCGCCGAGAGCCAATCCGATGCCCACGACGATCGCCAACGAGAGTGCGCCGAATACCAACAGCAGAGATGGCGGTCCCAGACGGCGACCGATCGTGCGATACATCAGACCCGACGTCACTCAACGGCACCACTGGGCTACGGACACCTGGCACCCGTCGCAGACCGAATCACGAAAAAGTTTCATGACCGAGCATCGGCCACGCCATCGCTCGATTTAGTTGCGACCCGAAGATTGAGTAACGACACAACATCGCACCAATATCGACCTCAGCACGTACAGGTCGAATCAGACCCGCCGGGCGAGATAGATGATCAGAAGAATGATCAGAATGGTGACGAGTACTCCTCCGTAAACCATGGGTTTGCTCCTGTCGTACGTGCGGAACAACGTCGTACCCCAGCCCCTTCTGACTAAACCGTCCAGGGCCGGACCCGGGAGTACATAAGAAAGGTGCGAATGAGACACTGCCCTGAGAGACACTGCCCTGAGAGACACTGCGAGCGGAAACAGAGCTGCCGACGCAATCAGAAGGGTGGCCTGGCGTGACGATCGGTTGGTGGCGTACCGCGTTCCTCGATGCGGACAAAGCGCTGGCGCGCACGATCGTCGGTCACCAACACGCGGTGACCAGAGCCGCACTGCCACGACTGAGCAACGCCGCCAACCACTCCAAACTCTGGCTTGTCGTAGCCGCAGGAAGCGCCGCTTTCGGTGGCCGGCGGGGACGGCGGGCGGCGCAGCGCGGCCTCCTCTCGATTGCAGCGTCCTCCGTGATCGCCAGCGGAATTCTCAAGCCACTCCTGCCCCGGGTGAGACCCCCCGTTGATCCGCTCGCCCTTCCTTCGATCGTGCGACGACCCATCTCATCGTCATTCCCTTCAGGACATTCGGCATCGGCGGCCGCGTTCGCGACCGCGGTGGCCATGGAGGCCCCGGCCCTGGCGGCGCCAGTCGCAGCATTAGCCACGGCCGTTGCCTATTCACGGGTTTCCACGGGTGTTCATTACCCGAGCGACGTCATCGCTGGAAGCCTGATCGGTGCTGCGGTGGCGACGGCATCCACGAGGTTGTGGCCCATGGTGAACCCCGACCCGGCAAAAGCCAGAACCGTTCCCCGTTGGATCCAAGGTGACGTTTCGTCGTGCGGGGCCGGGCTCACCGTGGTTGTCAACAGTGCCGCCGGCTCGGCCGAACACGACGCCGAGGTCCACCTCATCACCGATGCGCTACCCGACGCTCGCATCATCCGAATCGATGAGTCAACGCAACTCGAAACGACCTTGCGGGAGTCCGCGAACTCGGCAACGGCGCTCGGGGTGTTGGGCGGCGACGGCACGATCGGGGCTGCGGCCGCGTCCGCCATCGAGTCGGGCATTCCGCTCCTCATCTTCCCCGGCGGCACCCTGAACCACTTCGCCCGAGATCTCGGAGTCGACCGAGTCGCCGACGCGATCTCGGCCTTTCGCGAAGGCAACCTCGTCGAGGTCGACGTCGGCTGCATCGACGGTCGGATGTTCCTCAACACCGCAAGTTTCGGAAGCTATTCGGAATTCGTCGATGCCCGGGAGAGCTACGAGAATCGATGGGGTAAGTGGCCGGCCGTGGCCGTTGCGCTGACCAAAGTCCTCGTGTCGGGTGAGCCCCTCGATGTCCACATCGACGGCGTGAAGCGGAAGATCTGGATGATCTTCGTCGGCAACTGTGCGTACGATCCGCCAGGGTTCGCTCCGGCGAGTCGTGACCGTCTCGACGACGGAGCACTCGACGTCAGGATCGTCGATGGCACCGAGCCCCGTGCTCGGCTCCGGTTGATCGTCGGCCTGCTCACCGGTCGACTCTCCCAGACCGGCATTTATCAACGAAGGCTCGCCGAGCGGATAGACATCGTCGTGCCGAACGCAGTTGATGCCGTCAGTCTTGCCGCCGATGGCGAGATCTTCGCCGGCAACGCCGAGTTCAGCATCACGAAATTGCCGACTCGGCTGCTCACCTACGCCCCACGTTCGTGACCTGAACGATCCATCCAACCGGAGGCAACACCCGATGAGAGTCGTCTCATGGCATATCGAGTTCGGTCGAAACATCGAGCAAGCCCTCTTCGAGAGACGATGAGCAGCTGATGGACGAGGAATCGAATCAGGTGATCAGCAACCAAGCGGGTGCACGAAACACCTCGGGACTGAGTGATTCCGACGTGAGCGAACGGATCGCCCGGGGGCAGACCAATCAAGCCGAAGAACCAGCCGGCCGGAGCGGCCTCCAGATCCTGCGGGCCAATGCGGTCACGCCGATCAACGCAATCATGTTGGTGCTGTTTGTCTTGGTCCTCGTCTCGGGGAATTTGAGGGACGGCCTGTTCGTCGGGGTTGTGCTCTCCAATACGGTGGTCGGTGTCACCCAGGAAGTGCGGGCCCGACGAGAGCTGGAGAAGCTCCAAGTTCTCACCGAACCCAAGGCAACCCTCGTCCGAAACGGCGCGCAGATCACGGTGGGCAGCGAGGAAGTCGTTCTCGACGACCTCGTGGTTCTGGTGCCAGGAGATCAAGTTCCCGTCGACGGCGAGGTCGCCACAGCCACCGGACTCCAGCTCGACGAATCGATGCTCACCGGCGAATCGGAGCCAGTGGCGAAGAACCCCGGCGATTCTGTGCTCTCCGGAAGCTTCGTCGCCGCTGGTTCGGGCCAGATCTATGCAACCGCCGTTGGGTCGAGCAGCTACGCCGCTGGTCTGGCGACCGAAGCGAAGACCTTCCGAGCCGCCGAGTCCCAACTGCGGCGATCCGTCGACCGCATTCTGAAGTGGCTCACCATCATCATTCCCGTGGCCTCCTCCTTGCTGCTGTTGTCGCTACTGAACAGCGAACCGCGCTGGCAGGATGCGCTCATCGGAACCGTCGCCGCTGCCGTGGCGATGGTCCCCGACGGACTCGTTCTTCTCACGAGCCTCGCATTCGTGGCCGGCGTCCTCGAGTTGTCACGCCGCAATGCCTTGGCCAAACAACTTTCGACGGTGGAGGTTCTTGCCCGGGTCGACGTGCTCTGTCTCGACAAGACCGGCACGATCACCACTGGCAACATCGCCTTCTCGGCAATACACCCGCTGAACGATCACACCGTCGACCAAGCACGGGAGGCGCTCGCCGCGCTGGCCTCGAGCGACGATGCAATGAACACGACCATGAAGGCGATCAGCAACGAAGTCGGCATCGAATCCCAGTGGAAGAAGGCCGAAACCGAACCCTTCTCGAGCGATCGGAAGTGGTCGGCCGTCCGATTCGAGGAACAGGGTTGGTACTACATCGGAGCGCCCGACATTCTGCTCCACGGTGACGAAGCGAAATCGGAGCTGATCGAACGACTGAACGCGTCGGGCCAACGTCTGATCGCCCTCGTCTCGAGCGATCACGGCCCGGATGGCAATTCGGCCCCAGCCGAATCGTCAGCGATCGCCATCGTCGAACTCTGCGATGAGATCCGAGCTGACGCCAACGACATCCTCGCTTACTTCGCCGACCAATCCGTCACGATCAAGGTGATCTCGGGCGACAACCCGGAAACGGTCGGTGCCATCGCAGAACGGGCCGGCCTCATCGCCAACGGCCGTCCGATCGATGCGAGGGCACTGGTCGACGACGAGGGTGCACTCGAAGCGTCCTTACTCGACAACGACGTTTTCGGACGAGTGGCCCCCCGCCAGAAGCAGGCGATGGTCCACGCGCTGCAACGTCAAGGGCATGTTGTCGCCATGACCGGCGACGGCGTCAACGATGTTCTTGCCCTGAAGGATGCCGATCTCGGGATCGCCATGGGTTCGGGAAGCGCAGCCAGTCGGTCCGTGGCCGATCTCGTCCTCACCGACGACTCTTTCGCAACCCTTCCGGCCGTGGTCGCCGAGGGCCGAAAGGTCATCAACAATGTCGAGCGGGTGGCCAACCTCTTCGTGTCCAAGGCTGTTTATGCCGTTCTCCTCACGCTGGCCATCGGCGCAATCGGGAGCCCCTTCCCATTTCTTCCCCGCCAGCTGACGCTCATCGGCACATTCAGCATCGGCATTCCCGGCTTTTTCCTGGCTCTCGCTCCCGAGGTCGATCTCGTCCGCCGAGGTTTCCTGAGCCGAGTACTTCATTTCTCGATCCCGGCCGGACTCATTGCCGGCACCACAACGCTCGTGGCCTACGAAACCATCTTGCGCCGTACCGGACTCACACTGCCCGAGGCTCGAACCGCGGCCACCATCACCCTGCTGGGCATCGGTCTCGCAATATTGGTCGTAGCCAGTCGCCCACTCCAGCCGTGGAAGCTCGGACTGGCAGCGGCCATGGCTGCGAGCTACGGCGTGATCGTCGCCATACCGTTCGGCCGCACCTTCTTCCAGCTCGACGTTTTCACCGGTCTCCCCTGGCTCATCGTCGTGATGGCGGTCGTGGTCGGTTCAGCCGCAACGGCGGCGCTGCCGAGCCTCATCCCCGGGCTCGATCCGCCCAAGAAATCTGTGCCCAACCAGAAATCCGTGCCCAACCACCAGCAGGATCCAAGCTGAACCCGTAGGCCAGAGTTTCTCCGACATTTTGTGTGAGCCATCTTCATCGTGGGAATCACGACTGTTCAAAGGGTCGGCCCAACCGAAGGAGAGCCAGGTGAGCGAAGCGACAGTGGTAGCTCCGGCTTCATCAGTTTGTGAGCTGTCGGCCCGCGGACGATCCGCTCACGATCCACCGAGTATCGAGATTTTCATCGGCGACCACTACCAACGGCTTCTTCGCACGCTCGAGCGGCACACGAGCCACTCCGCCACATCGGAGGACCTCGCCCAAGAAGCGTTGATCAAGCTGCTCGAACACTGGTCCACCGTTTCGGCCATGACCCATCCCTGGCTCTGGCTGCGGACCGTTGCCATCAACCTGACCATCAGCCAATGGCGTCGCACGAATGCGGCCGAGCGAGTGGTCGACGACCTTCGAACGCAACTAGCAAGCGATCGTGGCACAGATTCCTCCGAGTCCGACCTGATCGACCTCCTCGATTGTGTGGCGCGTCTTCCAGAGCGGCAACGAGATGCGGTGCTACTCCGCCACTACGGCCACTTCAGTGTCGAGGAGACAGCGGATGCGATCGGTTGTGCCGCAGGAACAGTCAAGTCACTCACTCATCGTGGGCTGTCGCAGCTCCAGACCGACTTGACCAACGGCACCCTGGCCAACGGGGCGCTGACCGACGGTCCAGGTATTCCCCGAGCTGCACAGGACCCGCAGGCCGCATAACGCGCTGGCGGGTTTCACTGAACCAGCTTGATCAGGCGTTCTTTCAAGCCGGTGTACGGCGGATACAGGATCTTGAGGTCGGGTTTGGTCCGTTTGCGATAGACGGAGCGAAGGTGGCTGAAGGTCTCGAATCCGGTTTTGCCGTGATACGCGCCCATGCCGCTCGGACCCACTCCGCCGAAGGGAAGCTCCGGTGGGCCAATGTGCAGCAGCGTGCCGTTGACGCTTGCACCGCCCGACGAGGTGCGGTTCAGCGTGCGTTCGATGACCTCGTCGGATTCGGAGAACACATAGAGCGCCAAGGGCTTGGGTCGGGCATTCACGAAGTCAATCGCCTCGTCGGCGGTGTCGACAGGAATGACAGGCAGCAACGGTCCGAAGATCTCTTCGTCCATGATCGCTGAGTCGGCTGCGGTGTCGATCAGAATGGTGGGGGCGATGTAGCGATCGCCGGCATCGGATGAGCCACCCATGGCAACGGTTCCGCTACCCGGGGCGTCGAGCAGGCCTGAGATCCTGTTGAAGTGGTCGTCGTTGATGATGCGCCCGTAGTCGCCGCTTCGATGTGGATCTCGACCATAGAACTCGGTCACCGAAGCCTGGATGCTCCGGACCAACGCATCCCGGAGGGGCCTGGCGACCAGGACGTAGTCGGGAGCGATGCAGGTCTGTCCCGAGTTCACGAACTTTCCCCATGCGATCCGCCGGCCAGCCACGTCGATGTCGGCGTCGGCAGCAACGATCGCCGGGCTCTTGCCGCCGAGCTCGAGGGTGACGGGTGTGAGGTGTTCGGCCGCCGCCTTCATCACGATCTTCCCGACCCGGGTCCCGCCGGTGAAGAAGATGTGATCGAAGCGTTCGGCCAAGAGCGCGCTCGACTCGTCGACCCCACCTGCGACGACCGAGATCGTCTTCGTATCGAGATATTTCGAGCAGAGTTCGACAAGCGCAGCCGAACTGGCCGGAGCGAGCTCGGATGGTTTGGCCACGACGGCGTTTCCGGCGGCGATGGCGGCCGCCATGGGCGAGAGGAGAAGCTGAACGGGATAGTTCCAAGGAGCGAGAATCAACACCACGCCCTTGGGCTCCGGGATGACTCGGGCGCTAGCGGGTTGAAAGGCAAGGGGAACTCGGACCTTCCGGTCCTTGGCCCACTTATCCATGTTCGACCGTTGGTGATCGATGTCGGCCAGCGTGAAGCCGATCTCGGTGGTCCACGATTCCGTTGGAGCTTTTCCCAGATCGGACCGGAGGGCTGCGGTCAGCTGATCCGAATTCTCTCGGAGCATTCGCTCCATGGCGTCCAACTGTTGTCGTCGCCATGCGTGCGGCCGTGTGAGTCCTCGTTGAAACCCCGCCCGAATTTCCGACACGATCTCTGCAGCATCCATCGAGCAACTCTAGACAGCGGGAGAGACGCTAGACGCCCGGCGCGAATTCACCGAGTGCCAGCCGAAGCGTGGCCAGACCGGATCGGATTCTCGACTTCACCGTTCCCTCGGCCACACCCAACCGGCGAGCCGCCTCTCGATAGGAGCATTCACCGTAGAAGGCGAGTTCGATGGCCTCCCGCTGGACAACGGCCAAGTCCATGATTGCGGCTCTCACCTCTGAGCTCAGTTCGGCGAACATCACTTCGCTGCCGGGTTCGTCGATACCTCTTGTCTGGCCGGAGAGCGTTCCATCGCGTCGACGAGAGGCCTGAACCGCTCGGACACAATCGACCGCACGCCGGCGGGCAATCGTCGCCGCCCAACTCTCGACGCTTCCCTTGGACGCATTGAACGATCCTGCGGTCATCCAGATCTGGACGAAGGCCTCTTGCGTCACCTCTTCGGCGAGGGACCGGTCACGGAGAATACGCGTCGACACGTTGAGCGCAAGTGCCGCCAACCGGTCATAGACAGCGGCAAATGCCAGCTGATCGCCAGTGGCTACTTGGACCATGAGGTCGTCCAACGTTGGTTGGGCGGAGTCGCCCGTGGGCACACGGGCAAGTAATTCGACGGTCATCCCACCGGCAATACCCGGCTGAACTCGTCCGAAACGTTGGATAGGTCACATTCTCATGACTTCGCGAAACCACGACTCAACGTGTTCCCGGGAGGATCGCCGAACCGAACCAGAATGTTTCCAACGACCGGACGAATTCCTCGAGACCGGCAAGACGAAGCGGCTTCTGCACGTAGGCATTCGCATGGGCCCGATACAGCGCCAACACGTCGCGCTCGACGCTGCTGGTCGACAGCACGATCACCGGCACGGCAGTGAGATCTGGGTCGGCCCGGATCTCCTCGATCACATCAAGACCGGTCATGTCGGGAAGCGCCAGATCCAACAGAATCAAGTCGGGCAAAACATCTGTGGCGCCGAGATGATCCAAGGCTGTTCGACCGGTCATACACACCGTGATCTCGTGATCGAGGCGGCCTCGAGCAAAGGCGTATCGAGTGAACTCGACGTCAGCGGGCTCATCTTCGACGAGCAGAATTCGAGTTGGTCGCTCTCGCTTCATTTCAAAGCCCGACGGGGTAATACTCGTCGCCTCGTTGACGACCGCCCATCGGTCGTCGGTCGTCGCTGGCGGGTATCTTCGCCGACGACAGGGGCGGGCTCGGGTGCCACACGAGAAACATCTGCGAGATCATCCATTCGGCGCCCCATTCGCTCGTATCCCGCGAGGACGCAAGCGGCCCAACGACGGACCAACTCATGGTCGATCTCGTCGTTTGCGAGCTCACGTTCTATGAGTTCGGCGTAGCCACCGATGACGCGGAGTGGGGTGCGAAGTTCGTGAGCAGCGGCATGAGAATAGTGCTCCAACTCCTCGCTCACCCCGGCCAACCGTTGGACCGTCAGAGCGAGACCGGACTCGGCTTGATCTCGCTCGACCGTGTAACGCTCGGCTTCCGCCACCGACTTCCGGTAGGCGGATTCGTGACGGATCATGCGACGTCTCACCCACACCGCAACACCGAGAAACTTCATCATGACGAGGCTGCCGAGACCGAAGACGATCAGCGTGTCGCTTCGATGGGAGGCTCTCGAGTCGATCAGGTACACGCCCGTGCCGACCACCACGGATGCGGTGACCAGGCCGAGCAGCACGAATCCGATGGAAATCCGGTTGAGACTCGTCTGATTTCCCGAATCACCCAATGGAGGAGGTCTTGTGTGATTCCTCGGCGAGTCGACTCACTCGCTCGGCCAATTGTTCAGCCGCGTCGACGATTCCCGACGCGAGTCGGTCGAGCCGCTCACGATCGAGTTCTTTGTCTGCGAGTTCTTGCCGGAGCAGATCCGAGTAGATCACGACAGCCCGCGCCTGCGAGATCAAGGCGTGAGCCACCTGAGGCTCGGCATGCTCGTTCGGTTCGTCCATGGTCATCACGTGCCCCTCCGCCGGGGATTGTAGACATCGAATCGGCTCCGAACGGGGCTGGTGAGGACAGAAGCGAGCGATTACGTACTGGAGCCTGCCGTCCAGTCAAGACAATCACCCAGTCATGCAGGGGTATTCGGCACTATGCCGCCCCGGGCGGGGTTGGTTAGCATCGCCTCCTCCCTGGAGGATCTCGCCGCTTTATGCCCATCATTCTGACCATCGTCATCGCATTGAACGCCGTGATCTTCACAACGTTGGGCACGCTGGGCGGTCGTATGTCGCGGCGGGAAGAGTCGCCTCAGCTCCGAATGCTGGCCCGATCGCTCGCGGCTGTTGCCTTGGCGTTCGTGCTTAGTTCTCTCGGGCGCTTGGCGAGCCTGGCCGTGCGCGAAGGATGGCTACCGGGAGACGTCGAAACGTTCTTGGTGTCCGATTGGCTACTCGTCCAGGCGCTGGCCGTGTCGTGCTTGGGATTGGGTGGTTTGTACGTGTTCACTCACGTGGCCGACCCCATTCGTCACTCCGAACGAATCGCCGCCGCCGTCACCGATCAGCTCCCGGTCTCCGCTTCGCTGACCGAAATGGGTCTCACGAGCCGGGAACTCGAAGTGCTCGAGATCATCTCGACCGGCGAACTGACAGACAAAGGGATCGCTGACGTACTCTTCATCTCACCATCCACGGCGGGCACCCATGTGAAGAACATCATGCGGAAAGCCGAGGTGAGCAGTCGGCGCGATCTCCGTGTGCTCACCGCAATGCAACGTGATCCAGCAACGCCCAAGTACTCAACCGGAACGGACGCCGGATAGCCCCTCGCACGCAGTTCAGGACACTCGGTTACCCCGCAAGGCTTTGGTCAGTCCCTCGGCCGCCTTGGATCCGATCCGATCGAAGGCGAGCTGCAGAACGGGGTCGGCAACACCCAACACCCCGTTGAGCTCGAGGCGAGCGTCGTACGTGACGCGAGAGCCGAGCGAACTCTCGGCAACGGTGATCCGATCGAGCGATTCGAAGAACCTTGTCTTCGCCACCACGAAGGTTTCCGCTCCGACGCGAAACTCCTTGGTCTTGTAGCGGAGCGAGGCCCCGTTGGCCTTGACGTCGTACTCGGCTCCTGCTCCGGGTTTCGCACCCACGACGAGCTTCGACGAACTCACCCCCGGATCCCACTCTTCGAAGTTCCGTAGATCGGAAACATAGGCAAACGCCTCATCCGGACTCAGCGGGCTTTCGACGACTGCGGTGTAGTGGGCCACGACGTTCCTCTCTTGGATCTTTCGGTGCGGGCCGACGTTGCGTGCGGCCGTTTCCCGTGCGGCCGTTCGGTACGGCCGATCGGTGCCATCGGAGGGAGTCGAACCCTTCGCCGATCGGGAGAGCCGATCAGCCCGCAACGCCGTACCCCGGCTGGCTGAGACGTTGTCCCCCCGCTACCGGCCGGCCAAACCTGACCACCGAATTCGTGGCTCGGTGGGCCATCGGACGGTTCGGAGGTGTTTGCTTTGGGTAGGAGAAGTCAACCGTCCCAGAGATGTCGCCCGACTCAGGAGAACCATCTGTGCTCAACATCAAGTCCTCGAACCTCAAAACCATCGCAGACACCATTCTCGAAGCAACCATTGTCGGCAGCTTTTCGAATGTGGGCTATGGGGCACGTGATCGCCTCTTCGGTCTCGGACCAATCGACGCCGACCTTTCCGGCCAACGAGCGCTCGTCACCGGCGGAACCGGTGGAATCGGACGTGCCGTGGCCGAGGGACTCGTGGCTCTCGGAGCCCATGTGACGCTCACCTCTCGCAAACTGGCCCGCGCCCAAGAGATTGCCGAGGAGATCTCGAGTGCTCGGCCGGATGCACTATGCGACGGGCTGCAGCTGGACACCGGCGACTTCGACTCGATCCTGGCGGCGGCCGAGACCCTTCGTCGTACGGCCAGAATCGACATGATCTGCCACAACGCCGGAGCCTTGACCAGCGAGTATCGAACGACCGAAGGCGGGATGGAGCAAACACTGGCGTCCCACTTGGTCGGTCCGTACCTTCTCACCAAAGAACTGCGGAGTCACCTCGTCAAGGGGGCACGGGTGATCTGGATGTCGTCCGGTGGCATGTACACGCAAGGACTCGATCTCGATCAACTCGAAATGGAAGAGAACGACTACCGAGGGGCAATCGCCTACGCGCGAGCCAAACGAGCACAAGTCGAACTCGTCTCCTACCTGGCCCCACGATGGGCTCCCGAAGTGGTGATGCACTCGATGCATCCCGGCTGGGTCGACACGCCAGGAGTCGAGCAGGGACTGCCAGGGTTCCGCACCATCACCGGACCGATCCTTCGCACCCCCGAACAAGGCGCCGACACCATGATCTGGTTGGCCGCCACGGGCGGAGGTTCGGCCGCGCCTGGCTCGTTCTGGCTCGACCGCCGACCACGATCCACCGTGTACCGGCCGGGCTCGGCCTCCGACGAGGCGCAACGTCAAGAGCTCGTCGAGTGGCTCGAGTTGGTCACCCTTCCCGCAACCGTCGGTTGATCAAGGATCAGTTCGAAGCAAGGGACCATCGATCCATCGTCCGGTCGACACGATCTCATCGGCGGCATCGGGTCCCATGGAACCTGGACGGTACGTGTCAGGTGCTTCCTCGTGCTCCAGCACTCGGTCGACGATCCGCCACGCAGCCTCGATGTCAGCGATCTGAGCGAAGTGGCGGTGCTCACCGGCCAACGCTCCGGCGAGCATGGTTGCATAGTCGCTGAGTTCGCCATGCCCGGAAGGACCGCACGCCCAGAGCACGGTGGGCACGACGTCATGCCCATCCGGATCCAGAACACCGACTTCGATGGCAATCGTCGCCTCTGGCTTGAGTGCAAATCGGAGCCGGTTGGGGAATCCACGGTGTTCTGACACATCCGGGCCTCGGTGAGCGAACTCGATGATTGCCTCCGTATACGAATCGTCGAGTTCCTTGCCGGTGCGAAGGACGATCTCCACCCCCGACCACCGCTCATTGTCGACCCGTATCCGGCCAGCGAAGAAGGTCTCGGTCGTTGAATCGTCGGCGACGTCCTCGACGTCTCGGTATCCGTCGAACTGGCCGATCACGGCCTCGGCAGGGTCGATGGGTGCAATTGCGTTCAAGAGTTCAGCTCGGGCCCGGTCGTAGGCCTCCGTGGTGTCATCTTCGGGCGCCTCCATCAACAGCACAGCCACCGTCTGCAAGAGATGATTCTGCACGACGTCCTTGATCGCTCCGACGCTCTCGTAGAACCCGCCCCTCCCGTCGACGCCGAATGCTTCGGCCATCGTGATCTCGATTCGGTCGACGACGGTGGAGCACAAAGAAGCGCTGATCATGGGATTGACGTGGCGGAACGTCAACAGGTTCTCGACCGCCGACTTTGCGAGGAAATGATCAACCGCAAACAGGCGCTCGGGCGGAAGTTCGGCGGTGATGTCGTCGTACAGCGAGCGGGCCGTGGCTGCGTTGCTGCCGAACGGTTTCTCGACGACCAATCGTGCCGAATCGCCGAATTTGCTCTTGCTGATACCGCTGGCCACGCCGGCGAAGAGGTCGGGCGGAAGGGCCGCATAAATGACCGGGCAGGTCGAGTCTTTCAGCCGGTCGGCAAGCTGTGAATAGATCTGTGGGTCTTGCGAGTCTCCGGCGAGATAGTGGAGGTCGAGCGTGTCACGCAGAGCCTCGGCATCGGCTCCGACGGCATCGATGAACATCGCCCACAGTTCGTCGTCGCTGTGCTCGCTACGCCCCACACCGATGACCGGGCCCTGGAGAAGACCGGCTGCGGCGAGGTCAGCGATGGCCGGGAACAGTTTCTTCTCACCGAGGTCGCCGGTGAGACCGAAGAGCACGAGCCCGTCCGCCTGGCGCTGCTCCGTACCGCCGCTCGGACCCCGCTCGGCACTCGTTGCCTTGTCAGTCGTTGCCTTGTCAGTCGTTGCCTTGTCAGTCGTTGCCTTGTCAGTCGTTGCTTTACCACTGGTTGCCTTGTCACTGGTTGCCTTGTCACTCATCAGCGGTCCAATTCCAGGTCGAGATGTACGGCGGCACTGATGAGCGACAGGTGGGTGAAGGCTTGCGGGTAGTTACCGAGCTGATCCCCGTTCGGCGAAATCACCTCGCTGAAGAGTCCGAGGGGTCCGGCATAGGTGAGCATCTTCTCGAACAACACTCGCGCCTCGATGGCGCAGCCCGTTCGAGCGATGTTCTCGACGTACCAGAAGGAACAGATACTGAACGAACCGTCGTCACCGGCCAACCCGTCGTCGCTGAGGGAGTTGTCGTAGCGGTCGACCAGCACACCATGGGCCAAGCTCTCTCCGATGGCGGCGAGCGTCGACTTCCATTTCGGATCGGTGGCCGAGAGAAACTTGACCAATGGCATCAGGAGGATCGAAGCATCAAGGGTGTCGCCGTCGAACGTCTGGGTGAACGCTCCGAGCTCCTTCGACCAACCTTCATCGAGTATCGCCTGGTGAATGGCATCTCTGGTTGTACGCCAGCGCTCGAGATCCGCAGGTCGGCCCCGCGACGTGGCCATTCGGATACCCCGCTCGATCGCCACCCACGTCATCAAGGCCGACGACGTGAACCTCTGGCGGCCCGAGCGAACCTCCCACATTCCATCATCGGGTCGGGTCCAATTCGCGCAGACCCAATCCACGAGGGTCCGAAGTTGCTCCCACGTGTCGAGCGAGAGCCCGGCACCGTGTTTGTCGGCCAGATACATCGCATCGAGCAGCTCGCCGTAGGTATCGAGTTGCAGTTGGTCCGAGGCCGCGTTCCCGATTCGCACCGGGGCGCTGTCCCGGTAGCCCGACCAGTGATCGAGCTCGATCTCGGTGAGCGCAGTGTTGCCATCGAGGTCGTAGAGCGGAGACAGCGGTCCGTTCTCGGCATCGTCGCGACAGGTCTCCAAACGGCGGC
This sequence comes from Acidimicrobiales bacterium, assembly GCA_037969565.1. Classification (GTDB taxonomy): domain Bacteria; phylum Actinomycetota; class Acidimicrobiia; order Acidimicrobiales; family SZUA-35; genus SZUA-35. Next base: position 23,008 of record JBBKXQ010000062.1, read on the forward strand.
CGAGCCATTCGGTGAACGCGTCGGCCTCGGCGGTGAAACCGAGCTCGATGAATGCGTACAGCGTGAAGGCTGCGTCGCGGATCCACACGTAGCGATAGTCCCAATTCCGTTCGCCCCCCAGCGCCTCTGGAATGCTGGTGGTTCCCGCGGCGATGAGTCCGCCGGACTTCTCGTGGGTCAGCAGCTTCAACGCCAGCGCAGATCGATGAACCGTCTCCCGCCAACGCCCTTTGTAGGTGCTCCGAGCGATCCAGTCTCGCCAATATCGAGCCGTCGACTCACTCAACGACGCTTCGCACAGCTCAGCTCCGGCTGGCCCGAGTGCGAAGTAGATGGACTCTCCTTCGCTGACATCGAACGACTTGACGATCAGTTGTCCATCGAGCTCGAGTTCGAGGGACGAGGTCGCCCACAACGTGTGACCCTCGAAGCTCACGCGCACACCGCAATCGTCGATCTCGAATGTGGCGTCGGCCCTCCCGTAATCGGGGCAGATCTGCATCTCGCTTCGCATCGACGTCGTGCCTCTGATGCCCGTGATTCGCCGGATGATTCCGCGGCATGGATCACCGATGTTCATGAGGTCTTCGATCTCCACCAACCCGTCGTCGGTTTGGTGGCGCGTGATCAGCACGTTGGTGTCCGGCAAATAGAGCTGGCGATCTCGTCGTTCTGATTCGATCGGAGAGATCGACCAATGTCCGCCGTCTGGATCGAGGAGCCTTCCGAAGATGCTCGGGGAGTCGAACCGAGGCCAGCAAAGCCAGTCGATGCTGGCTGAAGGCCCGACCAGCGCCAGGGTCTCCATATCGCCGATCACTCCATACTCACCGATGGAAGTTGCTTGGGTCTCCGGGCTGTCCATCAAGATGTTCTACCCCGTGTCGGGGTTTCGAGTCTGCTCGGGCGTGTTGATGGGGCTGCTCCTCCCCTTGCCGCGGAAGGTCGTTTACCATTCGCATGCGACTCGTCGAACGATTGATGAGCGTCCCCCGGGTCGGTCGACCTGACTCAATGAAGGAACCATGATGATCCGATACCTGGTGCTGGTCGACACACCTCTCCGCGGAGCCACGGCAATGGCGGAACTCGAACGCCTCAACACCGCGGCGGCGCTGTTCCACATCGTCGTGCCGGCCCGAGCCCTCAGCGACGACGAACGAACGCTTCTCGAATCCGGCGAGGGCAGTGAATCCCACGAGGTGCTGGCGGCGAGGTCGGGGGTACAGAACGCGGTCGATCAGCTCGAGAAGGCCGGATTGAATGTGACCGGAGCGGTCGGATCCGAGAACCCCATCGATGCCATCGAAGAAGCGCTCGAAGCGGAGCGCTTCGACGCCGTTGTCGTTGTCACCGAACCGGCCGGCATCGCCGGTTGGGTCAACCTCGATCTGCCGAGCCGGATCGAGCGCCACGTCAGTGAGCCTGTCGTCGTGATCGAAATCGACCCGGCCACCTGACACGCCCGATGCCCCGCTGACCACGCCCCAACCCCAAAACCTTGCGATTTGGCACCGAGATCAGCGCAGAAATCGGCACGATTTCGGTGCCAAATCGGAACGATGTTCGCACCAGGGGCTGTCAGACCGGCAGAAGCGGTGGCACGGGTAGACGGACGGCATCGGCCACGACCCGAAGCAATTCCGCTTCCGCCGCCGTGATCTTTCGATCGAAGAGAACGGCCGCCGCCGCTCCGCTCACGAAGGCCTCTCGACTTGGTCGATCGAGGCGCGACAGTTTCTCGAGCGCTTCGTCCACGCCGACGAACGAATGGATGTTGTCGGTTGGCATCGGAACCGATGGTGAGCCGCTCACGTCGAGGGCCGCATCGAACGACGCTTGGGCTTCCCCGTCGCCTGAGCTGTTGTAACGAGCCAGGACGGCGTAAACGGTGGCCACCTCGGGTGTGACCTGCAACAGCGTGAGGGCGTGAACGGCCGAGCCATCATCGTGCTGATCCTCGAGGTGGCGCAGGACCACCCGACGCAGGACCCACCGAAAGAGGTCGCCTTCGACATTGGATCGCTCGAGGTCTTGGATGACATCGCCGAGGGCGATCCGGTAAGCGCGGGGCGTCTGCTGAACGGTGTGAAGAGCAATGTCGATCGCCGGCAGTTGGAGCGGTCGTTCGAGGTCAGAGATCAACCGGCTCGCCGCATCGACGTACCCCGGGTCGGCGGAGAGGATCTGACCGGCCGCCGCCAGTTCGAGCGGACGGACGTCCGGGTTCGTCGAGATGACCGAGCCAACGATTGCGGCAACGGCACCTTGCTTGGTACGAAGGTGATTGCGAGTTTCTTGGGGAATCTGGGCCAGCATGGTTCGTGAATGCTCGATGTGTGCGTCGCTCGGGCCGCCGAACGACGGACCATCGAACGTCTGTCGGACGCCGGGGTTCGGCATGACGGGTTCGCTGCGACTGGAATCGTCGAACCCCGACATGATCGGAGGAAACGGCGACGGCCCCCACGCTGCTCCCGGGCGCGGCATCGGCGGTGGCGTTCGATCGACCGGAACGCCGCCGCCGTCGTCGAGCGTTGGAATCTTGCCGTCCCAGTCGGGCATGAGTCGTCGGATACGTTCTCCGAGAGGGGGATGGGTAGCGAAGGTGGCGTTGAACGCCGAGCTGAAGAAGAGATGGCTGGCCTCGGTGGCATGGGCCGACTGAACTCGATTTTCGCCTCCCATGGCGGCGATCTTGATGAGTGCGTCACCGATCCCGGACGGGTCCCGCGTGTACTGCACCGCCGAGGCATCGGCGAGGTACTCCCTCTGACGCGAGACTGCGGCCTGGATCATGCGGGCGAACAACGTGCCAACCGACCCGATGATGATGAGGCCGAAGCCGGCGGCGACCATCAGCATTGCCGAATTGTCTTCACGATTGCGTCGGCGGGGGGCCCACCACAACTGTTGCAGCAGAATGCGGCCGAGAACCGTGATCACGGCGATGCCGAAGACCCAGCCGATGATCCGGGTTTTGACCCGAGTGTCGCCATTGCGGATGTGGGAGAACTCGTGGGCGATCACCCCTTGCAGTTCGCGTCGATTCAGGTGGTCGAGTGCCCCCCTCGTGACGCCGATGGCTGAACTGTCGGCCGTCCACCCGGCGGCAAATGCGTTGATGCCCGGTTCGCCGTCGAGAACGAACACGGCCGGCGAGGGCACTCCCGAAGCCACGGCGATCTCCTCCACCACATTTGCCAGCTGCCGCTCGTCGGGATCGAGCGTGTTGAAGTCGACCTTGCGACCGCCCAGTGACGCCGCAACATACGATCCGCCACCGCTACGAATCTGGCTCGACTTGACCATCGAAGCGCCGGTGACTCCGAGCGTGGTGAGCGGGGCGGCCACGGCGAAGGCCGTGAGCGGTTGGAAGTCGCCCGATCCGTAGTAGAGAAGGGCGATCAGCAGAGCCGCCACCACGAGGATGATCGCCGCAACACCCAGAATCAGCAGCGCAACGAGGCGCGTCGTGTTCTGCTGAGCCTCTTCCTGCTGGTTCTGAAAGTCCATCTCAGTCGCTCAGGCCGGGCCGTGTTTGAAACGGGTCGTCGTCGTCGAACGACACCTGCACGTTCTCCCTCTTGCTGGGGTTGTCATCCAAGTCGAGGTAAGCGGTGTCGTGGAAGCCAAACGAATTGGCCAAGAGGGCGGGCGGGAAACTCGCTTTGTAGGCCTGGTAGGAGTTCACCTGGTCGTTGTAGTTCTGACGGGAGAAGGCGATCTTGTTTTCGGTTGTGGTCAGTTCCTCGGAGAGCTGGGCCATGTTCTGATTGGCTTTGAGATCGGGATAGGCCTCAGCAACTGCCAACAGGCGTCCGAGCGCACCACTGAGCGCACCCTCCGATGCGGCCATACGGCCCATCGCCTCGAGATTCTCTGGATCCCCGGAAACTTCGATTCTCGCCTGGGTGGCTGCGGCTCGAGCGTTGACCACGGCTTCGAGAGTTTCCCTCTCGTGTTTGAGGTAACCCTTCACCGTTTCCACCAGATTCGGAATGAGATCGTGGCGTCGTTCGAGCTGCACATCGATTTGGGCGAAGGAACTACGAACTCGCTCTCGCAATTTGACGAGGCGGTTGTAGGTCGAGACCATCAAGAGGCCGATGATCACGATGAGGACGACGACGACGATGATGAAGATGGTCATGAGGAAACCTTTTCACGATTGGCAGAAGGACGCAGGAAAATGGCGGCTTGAACTCGATTGGAGCAGAGTTCACCTCAAATTGCTCCTCGGCCCTTCCTCGTTGCCAGCGGCCCCGACCGGGTTCTCGTTCTCCAATTCAGAGTTGAGTTCGCCTGCGAGCAGCACGATGTACGACGACAGGTAGAGCCACAACATGAACACGATCACGGTTCCGAGTGAGCCGTAGGTTGCGTCGTAGGAAGCAAGGTTCTGGACATAAACGCTGAAACCGATCGACATGAGCACCCAGGCGATCACGGCCGCCACCGTGCCGACCGTGATCCACGGAAGCTCAGGAGTCGGGCGCTTGGGACCGACTCGGTAGAACAACTCGAGCAGGCCGACCATGAGCATGGCCAACATCAACCAACGGCCGAACAACAGAACCATCCGGAGTGCTCCGCTGACACCGAGCCATTTCACAACGGGAGGGAGCAACGCAATCAGGCCGACCGCCATCACGATGACCACGATCACCGCCAATGAAGCGGCGATCGACCATGCGCGTTTGGTGTACCACGGACGGGAATCTTCCTCGTCGTACACCTCGTTGATCGTTTCCAACAAACGGTTCACGCCGCCCGAAACACTCCAGACCGCGCCGAGAAGGCCCAGGAACAGTCCGAGGGACAGACCACCTGAGCTCGCCGATGTGAGCCTCTCGAGTTGGGTCGTGAGCAGTTCCGTCGCTGCTCGCGGCAGGACGGTGTCGGCCCGTTCGACGAGATCGGTCACTTGCGACGGCGAAGCGACAAGGCCGTAGACCGACACCACGGCAA
>JBBKXQ010000063.1:0-3828 GCA_037969565.1 Acidimicrobiales bacterium
GATCGACTCCGCTCGCAGTTGCTTGTGGCGGTCAACGAAGGGTCTCGCTTCGATCCGGCGAACGGTCTGCCGGTCGAGTGGATCCGGTCCGATGCAACGTGGTGGACCTGGAGCCGGGAGTGGTTGGGGCTCAAGTGGCCGAGGTGGGCCGGGACGACGCGCAGTACCGCTGTCGAGACGCTCGTGGCCATCACGCCGCACATGGTGCGCCCCGGCGCACCCGAACCACCGGAGTCGCTCGGCGATTGGTTGCGGGCCTCGGGCTATCGACCCGGCAAGGAGCCAGCAGCGGCGTCGGCGGAGTTGTCGTGGCTCGATCGATGGTCGGTGCCGCTCGAGGATCTCGGGCCTGGGGTGCTCGAGTCGGTGTTGACAGCAGCAACGACGAAGCTCGACGGCAAAGCGATGTCGACGCCGGTGGTTCGTCGTCGCCGTAACTCGTTGAAGACCGTTCTCGCTGCCGCCGTGCGACGAGGGATCATCGATGCCAACCCGATGGACCGCATGGAATGGGACATGCCGCAGCAGTCCCTCCAGGTCGACGTCTCGACCGTTCCCTCGGTGAGCGATGTCGACCGCATCGTCGAGGTCGTTGGCGCGCTCCCGACCGGCGGTGCTCGCTTTGCCGCCTTCTTCGCTGTCATCGGATTTGCTGGTCTGCGACCTTCGGAGGTAGCGGCGCTGACGCCGGCCGATCTGGACTTGCCGACGACCGGTTGGGGATCGGCTCGTCTGCGAGGAGCAATCACTTCGCCAGGTGCTCGCTACACCGCCGACGGTGAGGCGTTGGAACACAAGGGGCTCAAGCACCGGCCGGCGGAGGCGACACGAGAGGTTCCCCTGCCTCCCGATCTCGTCGCCCTCTTGCGATCGCACATAGTGCGCTACTCCTCGGAGGCTCCGCAGGTCTTCACGAACGTGAGTGGGAATGCGGTGACGGTGAACAACTACAGCCCAGTCTGGAGTCGGGCTCGGGCCCAGTTGTGGCCCGATGGTCATGCGCTGTCGAAGACGACGGTCTACGACCTTCGCCACACGGCGGCCACGACGATGCTGCGTTCCGGAGTCATGCCCTCGGAGGTGGCCCGCCGTCTCGGCCACTCGGTCGACGTGCTGATGCGTGTCTACGCCGGTGTCTTCCAAGACGAGCGTGATCGCTCGAACGTGTTGATCGAAGCCGAGATGGCGGCACAGCGGACGAAGTCCCAACAGGAGGGGCAGACGGACCACCAGCCTGGGTGACCGCTCAGACCGGACGGCGGGCCTGGACTCGCTGCTCTTCGATCCAGTCGTCGAGTTCGCGTTGGTTGAATCGGACGAACTTGCCGATCTTGAGGTAGTCGATTCGGCGCTGGGCGATGAGTCGCCGAATGAAGCGTGGGCTGACGTTGAGATAGGCGGCGGTGCCGTCGATGTCCAATAGGGCCATGCCGTGGAAGGTGGATTCTCGGTGGGTGACGCGACACGAACGTTCATGATTTGTGGCGTGTCTAGGCGGACGAGCACCGCGCTACCTTCGCCGGAAGGCGGAAGTAGCAAGTCTGTGCCTGACATTGGGAGTGGTTTGGTGCATGGGGCTCGGACGGGGCGAGCGACGCGTGACGGGCTCGGCGGCAGGAGGTCAGCTTGCGCGATTCGGACGGCGTCTTCTTTGTGTCAGCGCGTTCAAGGAGGGGAGGCCTCACGGATGCCCGAGACAATGACGGGCGACTGTGGCCTTGCCTGCTTGACGGCACGGCGCCCCGAGCGCAGTGCAGGTGGCGCAGCGGTCGGTGCAGTCGATAGGAATGCCGCATCGCTACCGGTTCACGCTGTGGCGGCGGGAACTGTTGAGCAAGCTTTCAGGTGCAGTTCGGGCTGACACCATCCCATGCCGACTCTGCGATGCGGCCGCTGTCGAGCGCCCCGAAACTGCACATTGAGGGCGTGGCCGTCCGGGGCATCGGTGGGGCGTCGTGGGACGCTGTCGGGTACAACGTCGAGACCCGGACGAATATGCGTCGTGATTATGGAGCACCCCACTTGGGCCGATATCGCACAGCTGCGGTGGGTGTAGACCGGGGATTCTGAGCGCGCGTTATCGAGTGATTCCGCCGAGGCGGGCTTTTCCACCTGGTCGACACGAACCGCGAGTTCCGGGCCCCACAGACCACTGGTCTCCTTGGGAAAGCGAGTGAGGAGCACGGCTCGCATCGCGACGCTGCATCGACGGCACGAACACGAACTGAATGAAGGAGAACGGCAGGAGGATGAGGAGGAACGCTGTGCCTGTGAGCAAGACCACGACCGAGAAGACTCGACCGACATTCGAGGTGAAGGTGATATCGGTGTGTCAGGCGCGATGTCGATCGCCGCGAAGCGTGCGCCGTAAGAGCGCCGAACGGCCCCGCCTGGAGAACCAGACAGGGCCGCAGGATGGCTCTCGTTTCGCTCGGCTCGGCCAATTGCACAGACCGATACCGCAGCCGACGGCTCAGGCCGTCACCGGCTTCAAGCGATCATCGTTGACGCAAGCTCGAGTTGTCGACCAAGCAAGAAGGTGGCGCCTCACCAGGGAAGTTGCAGCTGAAGTTGAGGTGGAACACGTTGCGATAGTTCCACGTGTTGCCATCTTGATCGACCAGTACGGCGGTTGTTCGTTCCCCGAAGGTGTTCGAACGAGCATCGGACTCGAAGAGGTTGTTCGTCTTCGCCTTCCACTTCGCAACGCCGGTCGCCCAAGGCCCGCTGCCGGCATCGAGTTGCTGCTGGATGTCCTCGCACGGCCCGATCAGCGGTGAAGGGTTCTCGTCGAACTCCCACATCTCGATGTAGAGATCGGCATCGATGCTCGCCACGGCAGCCCCAGACCCCGTGATGTTGAGCCGGCCGTCGACCGTCTCGATCGCCGGGGGCGGTCCTTCACCGTCGGCGAGCCAGGCACAGAAATCCTGGGCCGTGATGTTGATGAACACCGATCTGTTGACGTTGACGTCCGGGAACAGGACGATGTAGTCGTCGATGGGTAACTCCTCAGGCGGTCCCGCCGAGGCTGGTGTTGCCATGGTGGCAGCTCCGAATAGGATCGCCGAAGCAAGCGCTAGGAATAGCTTTTTCATGTTTCCCCCTCTTGGTTGCTCGACCGGTGATTTGCCAGCGAGCTGATCGAAGAACTCGATCAACGGCACCTTCTCACGCTGGTCTGTGCGTCCGCAAGGAATGTGACGGATGCCACGTGGAGCGCAGGGTCAGCAGCAAGGCCCCCGGAACGGTTTGGTCGGGATGGAGAACGACCTTCCAAAAGCGCGTCGCTGCGAAAGTCAGATCATCGTTCTCCGGGGGTGTGCAACTGATGCAACTGGGGTTTACCTCCTGCGCACGATTGAGCACACGTCTGACCTGCAGCGTTTTGTTCGCATCCTCTGAGTCTTGTTCGTTGCCGACTGTGTTGCATGACATCACCAATTCATCCCTGAGACCGGTGCTGGTGATGGCTCTACAGCGGTCGTCGGGGCGGGAGTTCGACGTAGCTGGTCCTTCAGATCGTGTGATGCGCCGTCGGGCACTATGCGGCGCCGCAGTGGGGCCGCTATGCGGCGCAGCCTCGCCGCCAACGACCGGATTACGGCGCTCGTGTTCTGTGCGGGTCTGGCCCGGCCGACGGCCGGGGGCGGTTGATCCCATCCGCGTCGTGACAACCGACCATTCTCTTCTGGAATGACGAGTCCGTCCGCAAGGGGCCACGCCGGCCGGTGCATCGGGTCTGCCGGGCACTCCCTGAGGGAGTGCCCGCGAAGGTCAAGGACGAACCGTGCTCAGCGGCGCCTACGGAACTCGTACACCTTGTTC
>JBBKXQ010000064.1:0-4915 GCA_037969565.1 Acidimicrobiales bacterium
GTCAGTCCTCGGGCCGGAACGGCAAGCTGCGGACTCGAACTCGATCCTGGTCGAGCACGACGAAGGCACCGGCCGCGAGATCATCGGCCACCGCATCGAGGTTGGCCAAGATCAGCCCAGCCACCTCGGATGCTCACCGACCCTCTTGCCGACGCAACAAGATCACCGACGGGTCACCGGCGTTCGAATGTGCCAACAGCTCGCCAAAATCGGTGTCGGCAGAGATCAGTACCGCTCCCTGCTGTCTTGTCTCCGCGAGTACTTCGTCGTCCGGAGCTTCGCTCATGTCGAGATCCCGAACGTGAGAAGCCGTGTGGCCAGCTTGCTCGAGCAGCCCGACCAGAACGGGCTAAAGGTTCTGGTCCAGCAGAAACTTCACGCCGGCAGAAGCGGCAGCTGACGTTCCTGCACAGCGAGAGCAGCAAACCTCAGAGCCTCAGCGATGTCTTCGGCTTCCAGATCAGGATGCTCAGCGAGGATCTCGTCGTTGGTCATGCCGTCGGCGACCATCGCAACGACCGTGGCGACCGGGAAACGCAGACCACGGATGCATGGCACGCCCGCCATCTTGCCCGGGTCGGAGGTGATCCTGGTGAACGCCATCTCGGCAGCGTAGCTTGCGTGCTCCGCGGCGTCCCTGCGCTGCGCCCTCCGGCGCTCGACGCGACCCTGCAGCTGAGCCCAACTGTTGCGGCGGGCTTGGTCTTGGCAACGTGATGCCGTGCGGGCGTTATGCGTGGCACGACTCTCGCCGGGCCACTTCGTGACCCGCTCAGGTTTGCCGGATATGGAGCGGTTGACTCGAGGGAGTCGCCGCTTTGGGAAACGGCTCAGGACCACCTGGTTGATGGTGGATCTGCAATGGCTCACAACCGCTGAAGTCGAGTCCAGTTGACCGATCCAGTATTGGGGCGCACTATTGACTCAGAGCCGTGAGGCCGGAGATTCTTGCTTTCCCGTTCGCCGAGGATTCGATCTGATGCGTCTCTTTGCTGTCCTCTGGGCCGCGGTTTTGCTCTTCTCCGCCTGCGGCGGATCGGAGGAGACGGAAGCGTCGGCGGCAACGACGACCAACGTGGCCTCGGTGACTGCTGCACCCACGACTACCTCGGAACCACCCATCACGACATCGACTATCTCCGATGAGCGGCTCACCGCCGCAGCAGCGGTCGGCGACATGGCCGCTGGCGAGGAACTCTTCAACGAGCCTCTCGATGGCATCACGCATTCGCTCTCCTGTTCCTCGTGCCACACGCTCGATGGTCAGCTAGCCAGAAACCCAACATTCATCGGGATAGGCACGGCCGCAGGAGACCGAATCAGCGGGATGTCTGACGTTGAGTACCTTCGCGAGTCGATCGTGGATCCAAACGCGTTCAAGCCAGATGGCGAATGGCTTTCGGCTTCGATGCCATACACCTACGCTGATCTGCTCTCCGAAGAACAGATCAACGATCTGATCGCGTACATTCTGACTCGCTGAAGGCTCGAGCGAACCGGGGGGTAGTGCAGCGGGTTCGGCGGCCTCGTGCCGCTCCATGATCGCTATCGCGACGGGTTCGCCACCGCTCGATAACGGCACTTGTGTGGGTAATCGAGTCAACGGCCTCGAGAAGCCACCCATAATCCCCAAGATGGCGACTCGGCCGGATTCCTCAGGAATCGATCTACGAATCTCGGTGACCCCATCTCGCCGCACGGCGCCGATACCCGGAAGCTTCCCAACCCGAGTGAGGGGCGCGACACACATACTATCACCGTAGGTGGGAACCATTCTCAATAAGCCTTGGGAGCAGCTCATCGGGACGCGTTCGACGACCCCGATTCCCGACCTCCAATGCCGTCAAACGAGCTTGTCCGTCACCGCCACGAAGAGCGAAATCATCCCGATCGCAGCCCCGACACCGAGACCCAAACTCCTTCGTCTCGTACGCGTTTGCCTCGCGGGTGCTCCCGAAGCCCGCTGACCGATAGGTCGGCCTCCCGCTCCACTTGCGGGGCACCCACTCGTCGCGACATAGACTTGAATCTATATCGACTCTAACCTATAGTACAAGGGATGACGTGGGAGATCAACGGCACCGACCAGCTTCGACCCGAGACGCCAAGCCGTTCTCCTCGTCGGGGGCAACAAGACCGGCGACTGGGTGAAGTGGTACCAAACCGCCATCCCCGAAGCCGAAGCGCTCTACGAGGACTACTTGCAAGAACTCCAAGCATCGGGCGTTCTTGCCGACACCGAGGAAGACAACTGACCATGGCCCACCACAAATTCACCGACATCGTCGGCGAGATCGACGACGACCGTCGAGCCCGCATCGACGCCATCAAACAAGAAGCACGAGCTGACGCTGTTGCGTTCAACCTCGCCGAACTGCGTCGCCTTCGATCGCTCACACAAGTCGAGCTGGCTGAACGACTCCAGCGAGCCCAGGCCTCGATCTCGGCCATGGAGACCGCAGACGACAACCTGCTGTCAACGTGGCGTGCAGTCGTGGAGAGCATGGGCGGCCGACTCGAACTCGTCGCAGTGTTCGACGACGAACGCATCGCAATCCCCAGCTGACTCCGCCATTCGCGATCGATCACTCCAGCAGCCCTTCACGCCGGTAGTGCAGCATGATGACAGGCGACGCGATTACGTGCGGCCGTGGTCGCCATCTGGGCGACTTACTTCGCCGGTTCCCGAGTGGGCGGCGCCGACTTCCGGCTCGCGATTATCGAGCGCAGATAGCCGTCAGTTCGTCGGCGGTCGACGGACTCTCAATTCGCCGTTGCGATAAACAGCGACGCATCCGGCCAGAGTCGCTAGGTCGCTCGACGAGACGAGCTCGCCGAGCGTTCCACAAACCGACGCAGCAGATTGGTCGTCAACACGTAGGGTCATCCGCTCCAGCAAGACCCTCGTCTTCCACCGAATCCACATCATGCCCGGCCGAAACAAGAACTGGTTTGGCACTCCGGGGGAGATTCTCGTCGAGCTTGATCTTCACCTCGCCACGACAGCGGGATACTCGTCGCGTGCGAGTTCTGCTCCGTGTGCGGCTGCAGCTCTGATTCCCTCGACCGTCAGCGTCGGGTAGTCGTCGAGGATCTCTTGTTCGGTCATGCCAGCAGCAATGCAGTCCAACACAACGCTGACCATGATCCGCGTGCCCCGGACCACGGCCTGGCCGTGGCACACCAAGGGGTCTCGAACGATCAGGCCTTGCTGCTCGCCAGTCATGAACTCAAGCATAGATCGAGTACTTCGAGCGGAGAAGCCAGCTCAATCGGGTGTCGGTCATGAAGCGGCGGGTGCGGATCGTTATCGAGCGATCTGGCCACACATCTCGCCGGTACTGCAAAAGGTAGGCCATCAGACACAAGCGAGCGAAGTGTGCGCCCCGAGTCAGAGCCGGGCCCAATCGCCATAGGCGCCACAAAGCAACGGAACCAGTCCACGTCGATGTCAATGCGTCAACTCGACTCGGTTGGCCTTGTTTCGACGGCTCCGCCCGAGCCGAGCACCGAGCGTGACGAGGCCGAGCCCGACCACGAAGATGATGGCGTTGACCGCGCCGTATCCGAAGACCTGGCTGAGGTCGTGGTCGGGAAACGGGCCACCGAAGGCCGCTTCGTCGCCTCCTCCCCAGTCCAGCAGGAGCCAGGCTGTCTGGAACGTGAAGACGAACTGTGCCGCTGCGATGTAGGCGATGAACGCGGCAGTCCTGTTTCGCAAGAAGAAGCCGAGGGGAAATGGGGCGATGATCACGAGGAGAAGTTCCATGTGGCCAAGGTAAGGACCGCAACACCCGCCGTGCATCGGTGCTGACGCCGGATTCGGCGGCGTGTCTGCGCCTACGCGCTGGCACGGACGCAGCGTGCTCCGACGTCGGCAAAGATGGAGAAGTGACGCTGACATCGACACCGCAACGGGCCGTGTTGCTCGCAGTGTGCTTGTACGTCGCTGCAGTGATGCTCATGGCGGCGATCGAGTTCCGTCCGGGCGGCGAGTCGCCGGATTGGCTGTTGGCGATGGTTGCAGGTTTCAGCGTCGCTCTCGGTGTGTTCGTTGCATGGCGAAGCCCGAACAGCCCAGCTGCGGGTGGGCTCGTGTTGCTCGGCGCAGCGCCGACGGCCGCCGCGGCGATTGAGGCGTGGGGCGAATCCTTCGGTGGTCCGGGTTCGCTTCCAGGTGCGCACCTGGTGGCTCACGTCTCGCCAGGTGTGTGGGTGTTCAACCTGACGGGATTCGTCGTGTTGGCCTCGAGCTTTCCGTCAGGCCGGTTGCCAGGCCGACGATGGGCAACGGTCCCGCGGTTGTTTCTGTTGACCGGGGTGCTCGTCGTGTTCGTGGTTGGGGTGCAGCCCGAGCAGTTCGAGGCCGATGGGGGAGCTCTTCCGGGTGCTCCGCCGTTCGAGATGCCAGCTGTGGTCAATGCAGTTGCGATGCTTTCGACCGCGGTTCTTCTGGTGGGCGTACTGGCGGCGGCGGTGCGTTCGGTGGTTGTGCGCTACCGAGCCGGCGACGATGTGGTTCGTAGCCAGCTTCGCTGGTTCGTGCTCGGCGCAGGATCGGTGCCCGTCCTCCTCGTCGCGGGTTGGATCGCTGAGGTCATCGGGGCGCCCGTTGCGGTGGCGTACACGCCGTTCATGGTTGCGATCCTCGTGCTGTTGCCGGTCGCCGTGACCATTGGTGTGCTTCGACACGATTTGTTCGATATCGATCGGATCCTGAACGACACGATCGCCGGAATACTCACGACCGTGGTGGCTGCTGCCGTGTTCGCGCTGGTGGTGACGACCGCAGCTCAGATGGGAACGGCCCGACTGGAAGTTGGCGAGGCGAGCGGCCTTGCCGCCGCAGCGTTCGTGACTGCGTTGCTGCTGTATCCGGTCCACGGGTTCTTGCACCGGCGCGTCGGGCGTGTGA
>JBBKXQ010000065.1:0-8462 GCA_037969565.1 Acidimicrobiales bacterium
GCTGGCGGCCGACCCGACCCTCGGGCGGCCCGGCCGCCAGCACGTCGAGCGCCTCGTCGAGCAGCCCGAATCCGTCACTGATCAACGTCGGAAGAAACATCGTGGCGCCATGGGCGAGCAGGCGTTCGGCCACGTTCCAGATCGTCGCCGGATCTTCGGAGAAGTGATGCCCCCAACCCCCGTTGACCTGCAGATCGCAATACCCGCCGCCGACGATCACTCGATTGTCCCGGGCGCTGTTGTTTGCATCTCTCGACCCTTCTGCCCACAACTGTGGACCTTCACCCATGCGGAGAAGTACACCTCGGGGCAGTATGGGTCAAGCTGTTGAGTCTGGGAGACACATGAACGTGAAGGCAAACGCCTTGAAGCAACGAATGATCGGGCGCGGATCGCCGGCCCGAATCCTTGCGGGGCGTCTCAAGTTCCGGACATCGCAGATCGTGGCCAACCGGTCCGTCCCCATCTATCGCTCGATTCGCGGCATCGACCGGTCCATTGCCGAGCGCCATCTCTTCGTGCTCGCCCATCCCCGGTCGGGTTCGACGGTGCTCAGTCACGTGCTCCACGGGCATCCCGAGATCGCCGGATTCGGCGAGCACCATGTCAGCTACATCGATGCCGACGATCTGACGGCGCTGGAAGCGCGTACCGCCTACTTCGCCCGCGATCCCCGACTCGAGAGCCGCTACGTCCTCGACAAGATCGTTCTCAACAAGCACGAAGTCGATCAGGCGATTCTGCAGGCCGACACGACGCGATTTGTCTTCCTGCTGCGTGAGCCGGCTGAGACGCTTCAGAGTTACGCCCGGATGTTCCCCGACCTCCCAACCGACGAAGACCGATTTCGTTCCTACCGTCGACGGTTGACCGCGTTGGTCAAGTATCTCGAAACCATCAATGATCCCAAGCGGGCGTTCTTCCTCACCTACGACGAGCTCACGAGCGAAACCCCCGCCGCCCTCGATGCACTCACGCGCTGGCTCGAACTCGGAAGTCCTCTCCTCCCCGAATACGAACTCACGGCTAAAACCGGGAGCCAGAGCTGGGGCGATCCATCAGCAAACATCAAGGCGGGCAAGATCCTGACCTTGGATCGAGCCCCCGAAGCATCAGCGGTGAATGAACCGGTTCTCGCAACCGCCAACGATCTCTACCGATCGACCATCGACATCTTCAGAACGATGGCGACGACGCTCGACGGCAAACCGTCGGAGATCAGATAGCTCGTTCCAGGGCTTGCACGAACACCTCGGGCGACTGGGCGCCCGGAATCCCGAACTCGCGGTTGATCACGTAGGTCGGCACCGAGTGGATGCCGGCCGAGGCCGCGAATTCGAGATGCTCGACCACCTCGGCTTTGCCGCCGTCGCCGGCCAGCCATCCCCGCGAGACCTCGGGATCGATGCCGATCTCGGCCCCCAGAGCGACGAGCTCGTCCAGCTCGCCGATGGCCCGACCCTCGCTGAAGTAGGCCTGCATGATGCGCTCCTTGAGTTCGAGCTGCAGACCAAGCGTCTCGGCCAGGACCAAGAGTCGGTGCGCCAGTGCCGTGTTGGCCCGCTTGGCGATGTCGAGGTGGAAATCGAGTCCTTCACCGGCGGCCTCGGTGGTGACCCGCCCAAGGATTTCTTCAGCCTTTTCGGGCCCACCGAACTTCTTTTCGTACACCGCCCTGACGGGCTCGCTGCGATCGGTAGGCGCCGTTGGATCGAGCTGAAAGGACCGGTAGGCGACATCCACCTCGACCTCGGGGTTGGCGGCCCGAAAGGCCTCGAGTCCCGCTTCGAATCGGCGCTTGCCGATATAGCACCACGGGCACACCACATCAGACCAGATCTCTACCTGCATGAAACGCTTCAACCAGGGCTGGTCACGCGACATTCCGTCCAGGCTTCGGTTTGGTCGTCGGCTTGGTCCTCGACCGAACTCAGAGGCCGGACCTCACGCCGTTTCCGTTGCCTGGCTCGCGAGATCGAATTGTTCGATGCCTTGATCTCGAAGCTTGAACTTCTGGATCTTGCCGGTGACCGTCATCGGGAACTCGTCGGCCAAGACCACATACCTCGGAATCTTGTAGTGGGCGATCCGGCCGGCACAGAACTCCCTGACCTCCTCGACCGTGATCGGCAGACCGTCCTCGGTCTGGACCCAAGCCATGATTTCCTCGCCGTACTTGGCGTCGGGCACCCCGACCACCTGCACGTCGCGAATCCGAGGATGGGCGTAGAGGAACTCCTCGATCTCACGCGGGTACACGTTTTCCCCGCCCCGAATCACCATGTCCTTGATGCGGCCGACGATGTTGACGTAGTCGTCGTCGTCCATGACGGCGATGTCGCCCGTGTGCATCCAGCCGTCGGCGTCGATCGCCTCGGCCGTTCGCTCGGCGTCGTTCCAGTATCCCGTCATCACCGAATAGCCACGGGTGCAGAACTCCCCCCGTTCCCCCCTCGGCACGACGTCACCCGAGTCCGGGTCGATGATCTTGACCTCGACATGGGGTTGAACCCGACCAACCGTGCCCACCCGCTTGTCGATCGGGTCGTCGGTCGCCGTCTGTGTGCTGACCGGAGACGTCTCGGTCATTCCATACGCAATGGTGACCTCGTCCATGTTCATGCGCTCGACGCACTGTTTCATCACTTCGATCGGGCAGGGCGAGCCGGCCATGATCCCCGTGCGAAGTGAACTCAAATCGAAGCTCTCGAAGGTCGGTTCGGCCAATTCGGCGATGAACATCGTCGGCACGCCATAGAGGCTGGTGCATCGCTCTTCCGCGACCGCCTCGAGGGTGGCGATGGGTTCGAAGCCCTCACTCGGATAGATCACGCAGGCGCCGTGCGTACTGGCGGCCAGGTTCCCCATGACCATTCCGAAGCAGTGGTAGAGCGGGACGGGAACGCAGATGCGATCGTGCTCGGTGTAACCACACGCCTGTCCGACGAAATAGCCGTTGTTGAGGATCCCCGTGTGGGTCAGCGTTGCACCCTTCGGGTAACCAGTGGTGCCCGACGTGTACTGGATGTTGATGGGTTCGTCGGCCAGCAGCGTGGCTTCGACCGCAGGCACCGCGTCGTCCGGAACGACGAGGCCGGCATCCAGCAAGTCATCCCAATCACTCGTACCGAGGAAGATCACCGTCTCCAGCGCCGGGAGCGACGACCTGACCTCGGCCACCATGCCGGCATAGTCGGACGTGCGGAAGGTCTCGGCCGACACGAGGCCCCGGCAACCCGACTGCTCGAGCGCGTATTGCAACTCGTGGGTTCGATACGCCGGATTGATGTTGACGAGGATGACACCCAGCCGGGCCGTTGCGTATTGCACGAGCGCCCACTCGGCGCGATTCGGCGACCAGATACCGATGCGATCGCCCTTCTCGAACCCCAGAGCGAAGAAGCCCCGGGCCACCCGGTCGATCTCGTTTGCATACTCGTCGTAGGTCCAGCGGATGTTCTGATGTCGAGAAACGAGCGCCTCGCGATCCGCGAACCGGGTCACCGTTCGGGCAAGATTTCCGCCGATGGTCTCACGGATGAGTCCGCTGGCCGTACTTCCTCGAGCCTCACTCGGTGCTGTCATGGCGGTAACGATGCCCCACGATGGTGCCATCGGCAAGGGCGGCCGAACCGGGCTGCCCGGCACGAGTTACTCAGCCACCAGCGGCGAGATCACGGGCCCGGTCCTGCGCCTGCTGCAGACGATCGGCCAACTGGGCGGTGAAGGCACGAAGCTCGGCCCGGCTGGCCTTCCTTCCCTCATCGCCCACGGGCGCCTCCATCGCATCACCGACCACGATGCCAACCTTCCGCCGTTTCGGAAATTTTGCCTTCGACCCGAAGGCTTCACCCGAACCCGAGATACCGATCGGGACGACCCTGGCCCCGGTCCGGCTGGCGAGCCACGCGGCCCCGTCGAACAGTTCGCCAACGTCATGGGAATCCTGTCGCGTGCCCTCGGGGAACACGATCATCGATTCGCCCCGGTCGAGCAGCATCTTCGCCGCCTTCAGTGCCTCACGATCTGCCGCCCCTCGCTTGACGGGAATCGCTCCGAGGGCGGAACAGACCCAGCTCGCTCCGGGGGTCGTGAAAAGCGACTCCTTGCCGAGCGCGCGGATGCGTCGTTTGCTCAGCGATGCGAGAAGTGGGCTGTCGAGATGGGAGCGATGAACCGGTGCCAGAATGGTCGCTCCGTCGAGATTCAACACCTCGGCGTTCTCGGCCACGAGCGAGAAGTAGCGGAACAACACGGTCCGCACTGTGCGGCGAACAACGCGATAGAAGATCAGGGACGAACGTCGATCTCCGGTTGCCAGAGCACGGTCTCGTAGCTCCAAACTCGACAACGACTTACTCAAGTTGCTTTCCCATCGTTCGGTTGGCCCCCCTGTCTACTGCGCATGTGTAGCGTGCGGCGAAATGCTTCGTCGCGTGGTGCTGCCCTTCGACGACGCAGCCCCGGTAGAACATCGAAATGCCCTTTACGCAGATCGGCGAACTCCACGTCTACTACGAGATCCACGGCACCGGGCCCTCGTTGTTGAACATCAGCGGATCGGGCGGCGACCTCCGAGCTACGTTTCCCGCCCGCAACCCGCTCAACAAGAATTTCACGGTGCTTCATTTCGATCAGCGTGGCCTGGGTCAGACATCGACTCCGGCAACGCCCTATTCGATGCGCCAATACGCCGACGATGCGGCCGCGCTCGTTGGCGCGATCGGGTGGGACCATTGCCACGTCGTCGGCGCCAGCTTTGGCGGAATGGTGGCCCAGCACCTGGCGATTCACCACGAGGATCTCGTCGATCGTCTCGTCCTCAACTGCACCTCGCCTGGGGGCTCTGCGTCTTCGTTCCCGCTGCACACAATTCAGCCACTCGACATCGAGGCCAGGATCGAGTTGCTCCTGGGCCTCTACGACTGTCGCTGGGACCCGGGGAAATCCGATCCGATTCCGGGCCTCGGGCCGTATTACGACCGCATGATCGAACGAATGCGAACTCCTCGTGAGCCGGCGGCCGAGCAAGGCTTCCTGGCCCAGCTCGAGGCTCGAGGCAATCACGACGTGGTGAACAGGCTCCACCACATCAGCGCGCCAACCCTCGTGTGCGCCGGCGAGTTCGACGATCTCGCACCCGTCGCCAACAGCCACGTTCTGGCCGATCGCATTCCGAATGCGCAGCTGAAGATCTTCGACGGCGGTCACCTCTTCCTGCTGCAAGACCGCTCCGCCTTCGACCACATCGCCGCCTTCCTCCTCGATGACTGACCCTCCGCCCTCCTCGGTCACCAGGTGTCGACAAAACGGCGTTTGCCGCCGAGAGGGCGGCCGGCGGGAGGGGCCGACCGGAACGCCGTCGTGATCCACTTGCGCGTGTCGGCCGGATCGATCACATCGTCGATCTCGAAATGGTCGGCCATGCTCACGCCCTTGCCCACGTCGTACATCTTCGCAACCATGTCGTCGTAGGTCTGCTTTCGTTCATCGTCATCGTCGATCGCCGCCAGTTCGTCGCGATAGCCGAGTCGAACAAACCCTTCCAACCCCATCCCACCGAACTCGCTGGTCGGCCACCCGACGGTGAAAATCGGGGCCTTGAAACTGCCGCCGGCCATCGCTTGGGCCCCCAGTCCATAGCCCTTGCGGAGAACGACCGTGCACATCGGCACGGTGAGGCTGGCACTCGTGACGAACATGCGGGATGCGTGCCGGACCAGTCCGGTCATCTCGGCGTCGGGACCCACCATGATCCCCGGGGTGTCGCAGAGGAACACGATCGGCAACCCGAACGCCTCGCACAGCTGCATGAATCGGCTGGCTTTGTCGGCGCCGTCAGAAGTGATGGCTCCGGCCAGGTGGGCCGGATTGTTGGCAACGACACCGACCGAGCGACCCTCGATTCGGGCCAGCGCCGTGATCATGCCGAGGCCGAAGTCGGCGCGGAGTTCCAAGACCGATCCAGTGTCGAACAGCTTGCCGATCACATCCCGCACCTCATAGATCCGAAGCCGATTCTCCGGAATCACATGGCGCAACGTCTGTTGATCCACGGCCTCCCAGTCAGTCGTCGATCCCTGGAAGTAGCCGAGATACCGCTTCGCCACGTCGACCGCTTCCGCCTCATCGGAAACGACGATGTCGACCACACCGTTCGTGCGCTGCACGTCGATCGGACCGATCTCGCTGGGTTCGAAGACTCCGAGCCCACCTCCCTCGATCATGGCCGGCCCGCCCATTCCGAGGTTTGAATCCTCGGTGGCGATCACGACGTCACAACATCCCAGCAAGGCCGCATTTCCGGCGAAGCAGTAGCCGCCGTTGATCCCGACGAGAGGGACGTGGCCACTCAGTTCGGCGAAGAGCTTGAAGGCCATGCAGTCGAGACCGGCAACGGCGACACCGTCGGTGTCGCCGGGTCGCCCGCCCCCACCTTCGGCGAACAGTACGACCGGAAGTTGGAGGTCGTGAGCCAGCTCGAACAGTCGGTCCTTCTTTCGATGGTTCTGATGGCCCTGGGTTCCCGCCATCACCATGTAGTCATATGTGGTGATCACACATTGGCTGCGATCGCCGAACAACTCGCCGTTGATGTCGCCGATTCCTCCGACGAGACCATCGCCGGGCGTTCGCTCGATCAGATCCTCGAGCGAGCGCCGCCGACGCTGGGCAGCGAGCACGAGCGGGCCGTATTCCACGAAGGTGTCGGCATCGACGAGATGGGCCAAATTCTCTCGGGCCGTGCGTTTCCCGCTGGCGTGGCGTTTCTCGACTTTGCTCCGGCGGTTCTCGTCGAGGCCGAATCCATGGCGCCGGACCGACTCGGCGAGGTCAGGCCGGATGTGGTCCGGATCGACCACTTCGTCCTCGGCCTTCAACATTTGTGCGCCATCAGCGGCCTCGAAACGAAGCAGCCCGTGGCCTTCGTTGATGGCGTCGCCGGCTTGAACGAGGAGTGCCGTGACCACGAGACTGCGGTCGGCGACGATGACGTGTTCCATCTTCATCGCTTCCATCACGAGCAATTCGGTGCCGGCCGCAACATGATCTCCCACTCCGACGCTGATCGACACAACGGTGCCGAGCAGCGGGGCCACGACCTGATCACCGGCTCCCCTTGACACACTCGGGGCCGAGTCGATGACCACCTCTCCGGCCACCTCCGTCACCGTGGTCGTCGTCACGTCGTGACGCCGAACCCGCTTGTTGCTGACAAGTGCGACAAGGAAGTCGCGATTCGTCTCGACGCCTTGGATGACGCATTCCCGAAGGGCCCGAACGGCCTTCGAATGCAGGTCTTCCAGACCCTCGCTCGTCGTGTGAACAATGAGCTTCGCCAGTAGCGAGTCGTACGACGCTGATGTCTGATAACCGCTGTATCCATGAGAATCGGCCCGAACACCAGGCCCGCCTGGCATGTCGAATCGACCGATCTGGCCCATGGTCGGACTCGCAGTGCCGTCCTGACGCATCCGCTCGGTGTTGATGCGCATCTGCACTGCAGACCCGCGCCGCGGCGGCGGCTCGGCGAGTCCGAGGTCGGCCAGCGATGCTCCGTCCGCGATCGCCAATTGCAGCGCAACGAGATCGAGTCCGGTGATGGCTTCGGTCACGGTGTGTTCGACTTGAAGCCGTGGATTTGCCTCGATGAACACGTAGCGGTCTCGGGCGTCGACCAGGAACTCGAATGTGGCCAGTCCGCGGAAGCGGACAGCCGCCCCGAGACGTACGGCATCCCCGAGAATCGCAGCTCGCACCGTCGGGTCGAGCCCGGGCGCCGGGGCGTACTCGACGATCTTCTGGTGTTGGCGTTGAAGCGAGCAGTCTCGTTCCCACAGGTGGGTGACCGCTCCCGTCCCGTCGCCCACGATCTGCACCTCGATGTGGCGAGCGTCCACGATCAGTTCCTCGGCGAAAACGTCTCCCGAGCCGAATGCGTTCTCGGCCTCCGAGCGGCAGCGCTCGAATGCGGAACTGACGTCGTCCTCCGATGTCACGACCCTCATGCCTCGACCACCGCCGCCGGCGGCAGCCTTGAAAATGGCGCGAGGGTTGGCCAGCACGAAGGCGGCAGCAGCGTCGGCGTCGACGAGGACCGGCGAACTCGCCGCAACTGGAATGTCGAGATCTCGGGCCAGCGATATTCCCGCCGTTTTGTCGCCGAGCACCCGCAGCGTTTCCGATGACGGACCGACGAACACCAACCCTGCGTTTTCGCAGGCATCGGCGAGAGCCGGGTTCTCGCTCAGGAATCCGTAACCGGCATGCACAGAATCGCAACCATTGGAGAGTGCCGCATCGATGACGGCATCGATGTCGAGGTAGGCGCCAGGGCCAGTACCAGGAAGTTCGGCAGCCACGGTCGCCATTGCCCAATGGCGGCAATCACGATCGTCGACGGGCGCAATGGAAACCGTTTCGATCCCCAGATCATGCGCCGTCCGCATGATGCGGATGGC
>JBBKXQ010000066.1:0-26962 GCA_037969565.1 Acidimicrobiales bacterium
GGGCGGGGACGCCAGATTGCGGCCGCGAGGGGTCATGATGGGGAAATGAGCGCCACCCATCCCCAGCCGCTCGGCGGCAACGACATGCCTCGCTTCGGCGGCATCACCACCTTCATGCGATTGCCCGCTTCCAGCAACCTCGCCGATCTCGACGTCGCCGTGGTCGGGGTGCCGTTCGACATCGGCACCTCGAATCGTCCCGGCGCCCGTTTCGGTCCGAGGGGCATTCGTAACGAATCGGTGCTCCTTCGCCCCTACAACATGGCCACTCGAGCCGCTCCCTTCGACAGTCTGCGAATCGACGATGTCGGCGACGTCGCCACCAACCCGTACAACCTCGCCGATTCCATCGAGCGCATCACCGAGCACTACCGCAACCTCCTGGCTCACGACCTGATCACCGTGACGATGGGTGGTGACCACACCATCGCACTGCCGATCCTGCGAGCGATGGCCGAGAAGCACGGACCCGTCGGACTCGTGCACGTCGATGCCCACACCGACATCAACGACACGATGTTCGGCGAGAAGATTGCCCACGGCACGCCGTTCCGCCGGGCGGTCGAAGAAGGACTACTCGACACGAACCGGGTCGTCCAGATCGGTATGAGGGGCACGGGATACGCCGCCGACGATTTCGACTGGTCTCGAGATCAAGGGTTTCGGGTCGTCCAGGTCGAGGAGTGCTGGTATCGCTCGCTGGCCCCGCTGATGGAAGAAGTGCGGGAGAAGGTCGATGGCGGACCGGTGTATCTGAGCTTCGACATCGACGGCCTCGATCCGTCGGCCGCGCCGGGCACGGGTACTCCCGAGATCGGCGGACTCACCACGATTCAAGGCATGGAGATCATCCGAGGCTGTCGTGGCCTGAACCTCGTCGGCTGTGATCTCGTGGAGATCGCACCCGCCTACGACCCGAGCGGCAACACCTCATTGCTCGGCGCCAACCTGCTCTACGAGATGTTGTGTGTTCTGCCCGGCGTCGAGTTTCGGCCTTGAGCGATTGAACGACTGGGCCGGGGATCGCCGAGCGGATCGCTCGGATATCCCCGGCCTCGGTCAAGCGAGTGTCGGATCGGAGTGGGTCGCCCGCTACTTCGGGGGCATGCGAATGCCACCGTCGACGCGGATGCTCTCACCGTTCATGTAGGGGTTGGTGATGCACTCCATCACGGCGAAGGCCAGTTCCTCGCCGGAGCCGAGGCGCTTGGGGAAGAGCACGGATTCGCCGAGGTGAGCCTTGAACTGGTCGGATGCCTCGCCTTCGCCGTAGATCGGCGTGTCGATGAGGCCCGGAGCGATGGTGTTGACCCGGATTCCGACGGCGCTGAGGTCTCGGGCGATCGGCAGCGTCATACCAACGATGCCGCCCTTCGATGCCGAGTAGGCCGCTTGGCCGATCTGGCCGTCGTAGGCCGCGGCCGACGCCATGTTGACGATGGCGCCCCGAGCGCCGTCAGCATCGAGCGGTTCGGTTTTCGCCATGGCCGCGGCGGCCTGGCGAAGCATGTTGAATGACCCGAGCAAGTTGATGCGAATCACGAGGTCGAAGGTTTTCTGGGGCATTGGTTCGTTGTTGCGATCGACGGTGCGGGCAGCCATACCGATTCCGGCCGAGTTCACGAGCACGCGGAGCGGGCCCATCTCTGAGGCTGCGAGCACCGCAGCCGCCCCGTCTTCCTCACTCGAAACGTCGCACTTCACGAAGATGCCGCCGAGTTCGGAGGCGACCGCCTGGCCCTTCTCCTCGTTCAGATCGGCAATGACGACCTTGGCCCCGGCCGCCGCGAGCTGCCGTGCGCAGGCTTCACCAATTCCTGAGGCCCCGCCCGTGACGATGGCGGAGGCTCCTTCGAGATTCATACGAGGCATCGAGTTGTCATCCTTTTGCGAGAAACAGAGGACACGACTCTGGCACAAACTCGTCTGAACTTCGAAAGGCCGAGCGGGCGACACCATGAGGGCCGAGACCCAAGCGCCGAATTCGAGAGCAATGGAACATGCGACGAGGCCGTCAGCTGCTGCCCGAGCCAGTGGGTGGTGTTGCCACCGGGCCGCAAACCAGTCGATAGAAAGTCGATCGGACAGAAGGACAGAAGGGAAGGATCGCCGGGAGACGGGGGTTCGATACTGTCAATGCGCGACCAGCGATCTGACCCGTTTCCCCAACCACACACGATCGTCATCGGGGCCGGCTCCGGAGGACTCACCGTGGCGGTGGGCTTGAGCGGTTTCGGAAAACGGGTTCGGCTCATCGAGCGTGCGTTGGTCGGGGGAGACTGCACCAATGTCGGTTGCATCCCGTCGAAAGCGCTGCTGCATGCGTCGGCTGAACCCCGAGGTCGGTCGGGGGCCGAGATGCTGGCCCATGTCCGGGGGAGGCGAGACCAACTGCGCGAGGAAGAGACCGAGACGTTCGGCTCGATGGACAAACTCGACCTGCAGTTCGGAACGGCCAAGATCATCGCCCCAGGTGTCGTGGAGGTGACGGCCTCTGACGGTTCGGTCGAACGGATCGAGGCCAAGCACATTGTTGTCGCCTCGGGTTCGAGACCACGCCGGCTTCCGATCGACGGATTGCCCGACGACCGCTATCTCACCAATGAAGAACTCTTCGAACAAGCGACGCCTGCGACGAAGCTCGTGATCGTCGGTGCCGGGCCGGTTGGACTCGAGATGGCCACGGCCTTTCGCCGACTCGGCACCGAGGTCGTTGTGCTGGATGCGGCCGAGCAGATCCTTCCTGCCGTGCTGCCGGCGGCAGCGGACGTGCTCAGCCGGAGCCTCGAACGAGCGGCGATCGACCTTCGACCGGGCATGGTGGCCAAGAGTTTCGACCCCACGAGCAACACGTTGCACATCGGCCCCCTCGACGGCGAGACCACCGACTCGATCGGCGACGTCGACAAGGTGTTGATGGCGGTTGGACGCGTCCCGAACACCGAGGATCTCGGACTCGAGGCCCTTGGCGTGGAACTCGACGGGGGCAGAATCATCGTCGACGGCAAAGGCCGATCGACGATCGACAACATCTGGGCCACTGGCGATGCTTCCACCGAGGGCGGCACCACGCACGCCGCCAACGCCTGGGGCCGACGAATCATCAAGGCCATCGTGGCTCCGATCGCGCCGGCCGGCTCAAAGCCACAACATCCGGCGGTCACCTTCACCGACCCGGAGGTGGCGACGATCGGCGTGCAGCCGGTCGAGGTCCCCTTCGATGTTCGTCGGGTCATCTTCGATCTGAGCAAAGCCGACCGAGCCTTCACCGACGAGGTCGAAGACGGGCTCATCATCGTCGACGTCCGACGGTTTTCCGGCAAGATCCTCGGCGCAACGATCGTCGGACCGAGGGCGGGTGAACTCATCTCGGTGTTTTCCCTCGCCATGACGAACGACGTGAAGTTCCAGAAGTGGTATGGCGTGGTCTGGCCCTATCCGGCTTACGCCGACGCTCTCGGAAAGGTCGTCGATCAGTTCATGCTCGAGCATTTGAAGAGTCTCCACAAGGACTTCCCCCGCTGGGTTGCCGGCCGACTTCGAAGGACCTGATCGACGAGTGCCACGGCCTGCTGGTGGGCCTGCACTCACGAGCAGTCATCGGGTTCGAGCGTCACCCATTCGAGAGCCAGGCGGTGGTGGCGGGGTCGGCCGGTAGGAGTGTTTCGAGGTGTAGCTCTGCGACCGTGATGTCGGTGGCGTCGGACAGGGTGGTGATCGTGGTGAAGAAGCGGAGGATGGAACCACCGGGAGTTCGGACCTGAATCTCGATGAGCAAATCGGAGGAGGTTGATTCCGATGCCAGGCCGGCGACCCCTTCGTAGTCGAGCACCTCGTCGAGAAGGTGGCGCAACTCCTCATCGCCCGGGGCATGGGAGCAGTCCGAGCGCAGTCGCCGGACCATCATTGCCGCCGCCTGAGGCCAGTTCACGACGTGGGCTCGTAGGCCGTCCGGGTGGAGAAACAGCCGCAGCATGTTGCCGCTCAGCTCGATCCCATGCGTTGGGTCGAGTATGGAATTCATGAGCCGGAGTGCCGCAGTGTTGGCGAGCACGAGATCCCAACGCCGATTCACCACGAACGCCGGAAACGGATCATGGGCTTCGACGAGCGTTTCCAGCAGTGTCCGGACGTGTTTCATGCGTTCGCCGTCAAATGGTTCCTCGGTGAATGACGGAGCGAATCCGGCCGAGACCAGGAGGCCGTTGCGAGCTCGGAGGGGTACCTCGAGCGTGGCCGCCAAATGCTGGACCATCTCGACACTCGGCCTCGTGCGACCGTTTTCGAGGTAACTCAGGTGACGCTGCGAAACCTCGGCTTCGATGGCGAGTTGCTCTTGGCTGTAGCGACGGGTTTGGCGCCAGCGCCGGAGCTCGGCGCCGAAAACGGTTGGCGTTGCTCGCGAGGTCATGGGGTGACTCTAAGAGATCGATCGTCGGCGGTGTCATGACGTGCCAGGTCATGGTCTCGATGACCTCCGGCGAGCACAGTGAATCCCATGACCACCTCAACGCAATCCACAAGCACCTCCATTTCTCGCTCTGGCTCCACCCCCAGTTTGCGAACGGCCCTCCGAATGAACGCCGGCTTCTCCACGATCACCGGGCTGGCGGCGCTTGCTTTCGGTGGGCCGATCGACGGCTTCCTCGGCACGGGACTTCCTTGGCTGGTCCGACTCACTGGAATCGGGCTGCTGGGATTCGCTGCGGCCCTCGTGTTCATCGCTCGAATGACCGACGGTGCCAAGCTCCGAGCCGAAGCGCTCGCGATATCCGTTGCCGATCTGGGTTGGGTTGCCGGCACCGCCGTGCTCATTTCCCTGGGAGTGTTCACCTCCGGGGGTGCCTGGTTGATGGCCGCGATCGCCGTGGATGTGATGATCCTGGCCGTGCTCCAACTGCGAGCTCGTCAGGCCTTGGAGGGCTGACCGTTCTGGCTCTACGGTCAGCTGATGCTCCGAACCGAATCGCCCGTCAGCGTGCGCGTGCGCGACCGGGACGTGGCGATTCTGGCGCTGGGACTGTTCGTTGTTTCCTATGGCACGAACGTGTCGACCCCGTTTCTCGTGCTCTACAAGGAACGACTCGGCCTCGGACCGTCCGAGACGATGGCCATCTTCGTCGTGTATGTCGCCGGAATCCTGTCGACGCTGCTGGTCGTCGGACCATTGTCCGATCGATTCGGACGGCGCCCGGTCGTTCTGCCGATGGTTGCGGCCTCGTCCGTCGGATCGGTGGTGATGATTTTCGGCCGTGATGAGTTCCTGCTGCTGTTGCTGGGGCGGTTCTTGCTGGGCGTGGCCAGCGGTGGCGCGCTCGGAGTGGGTTCGGCGTGGCTGCAAGAGCTGTTCGGACACGGCAACGAACAACGAGCGGCTGTGACCACGACGCTCGTCAGTTTCGGTGGGTTCGGTATCGGACCACCGATTTCGGGACTGTTCCACTGGCTGCTCCCGGCACCGCTCGTGTTGCCCTTCGTGCTGCATGTAGTGATCACGCTTGCGACGTTCGTCGGGATGCTCGGCGTGCGTGAGACGCGTCGGCCTTCCCCGTCGAGTCGTCTTCGGATCTCGCTGGGTGTGCCCGACGAAGCCCGCCGCCCGTTCTTCTTCGTGATCGTGCCTGCCGCCATCTGGGTCTTTGCGTTCCCCTCCACGGGTTTCGCGCTGTTCCCGGTTCTCGTCAGCGAGTCGATCGACGGAGGCGATGTGGCCGTCGCTGCGGTTGCCGGTGCCCTGACCGCCTTCGCCGGCCTCGCCGCCCGCCCGCTGGTGGCCCGGATCGGTTCCCGCCAGGCCCTGCCGGTCGGTATGGCCATGGGTTTGGCCGGATATGTGTGCGGCGCAATTGCGTTTTCGGCCGGGGTCTGGCCGCTGGTTCTCCTGGCCGCACCTCTCGTCGGCGGGGCGTCGGGCACCCTCACAGTCGGCTGTCTGAGCCTCCTCGGTGCGATGGCCGAGAACGAACGGCGGGGCGCTCTCACCTCCACCTTCTATCTCCTGGCCTATCCCGGCATGGCCATGCCCCTGATCATCACGACGATCGGGGCCGGCATTTCCATCTCGTCGGCGTTGGTGATCGTCACTGCGGTGTGTTCGGTCTGTGCTCTGGTCGTCACCGGAGTTTCTCGTTCTCAGACGCTGATACCCGTCTGAGTCGTCGCAGCCCTCCACCCTGACTGGCAAGATGTGGCATGACCGAACTCGACGTCGATTTTGTCCGAAGCCAGTTCGAGGTCTTCGGTGATCCCGAGCGGGCGGCATGGGCGCACTTCGAGAACGCAGGAGGCTCCTACCTGCCTCGACAGGTCACCGATCGGCTGCATCACCTGTTCACCAAGGTGAAGCTCCAGCCGTACGGGCCCGGGGCGCTCGCCACCGAAGCGGGCGAGGCCATGGATCGATCGAAGGTGGCGCTCGCCGGGATGATCAACGCCGACGTCGGTGAGATCTGCATCGGCCCCTCGACCTCGCAGAACACTTACGTGCTCGCCCATGCGCTGCGAGCCGAGATGTCCGACGGCGACGAGGTGGTGGTCACCAATCAGGATCACGAGGCCAACAGCGGCGTCTGGCGCCGCCTCGCCGACACGGGCATCATCGTGAAGGAATGGCCAGTCGATCCCGACACCGGTTTGTTGGACGTGGCCGACCTTCGGCCGCTGCTGACCGAACGCACGCAGCTCGTGTGTCTACCCCATGCCAGCAACATCGCCGGCACCATCAATCCACTCGGCAAAGTGGTGGCCCTCGCTCGTGGTGTGGGAGCGCGCGTTGCGGTTGACGGGGTGGCGTGGGCTCCCCACGGCTACGTCGACGTGAAAGCGATCGACGTCGACTTCTACTTCTTCAGCACCTACAAGACCTACGGACCTCACCTCGGCATCATGTATGTCAAGGCTGAACACCTCCGGGGCATCGCCAATCAGGGTCATTTCTTCAATGCTGACAAGCTCACCTATCGGCTCACCCCGGCTGGGCCCCAACACGTCGAGATCGGTGCTGCCGAAGGAATCGTCGAGTACTACCGGGCGATCGATTCTCACCACTTCGGCGATGGCGAGAGCGGGGGCAGCCCAGCCGACATGGCCACGATGATGCA
This sequence comes from Acidimicrobiales bacterium, assembly GCA_037969565.1. Taxonomy (GTDB): domain Bacteria; phylum Actinomycetota; class Acidimicrobiia; order Acidimicrobiales; family SZUA-35; genus SZUA-35. The sequence goes on from JBBKXQ010000066.1 coordinate 7,101, forward strand.
GCGCGTCTTCGGGCTGTTCGCGGACCAGGAGGAACAGGTGATGGCTCCGATCCTGGACGTCTTGAACGCCAACGACGACGTGCAGGTGGTCGGGGCCACGGTCGCTGACCGATCGGTCCGAGCCCCCACACTGGCTTTTCGTTCTCGTGTTCGCTCGTCGGCCGACATCGTCGCAGAACTCACCGCCGTCAAAATCGGATGCAACAACGATCACTTCTACGCCTACCGCTTGCTTGACGCGATGGGAATCGACCTCGACGACGGCGTGGTGCGGCTGTCGGCGGTTCACTACAACACGATCGACGAGGCCGATCGAGTGGCGGCGGCCCTCGGCGTCGCACTGGCCTGAGCGGCGGACTGCTCGGGCCACCGCTTGCTCGGGCCACCGCTTGCTTGGGCCACCGCTTGCTCAGGTGAGCGTGCGATCAGGTGAGCGAGTTCTTCACGAGGTCGGCGACCTTGCGCCCGTCGGCTCGACCGGCCACCTCGGCGTTCACGGCCTTCATCGCCGCTCCCATTTGTGCCTTCTCGGTGAGTTCGTTGGTTGCGAGCACCGATGCCACGAGGGTGGCGAGCTCGTCGTCGCTCAAGCCCTGAGGTAGGTAGGTTTCGAGCACCTCGATCTCGTCTCTCTCGGCTGCGGCCTTCTCGGGCCGGTCGCCGGCGTCGAACGCCTCGGCCGCTTCCACCCTGCGCTTCACCTGGGCGGCAATCACCTTGAGCACACCGGCATCATCGAGCTTGACGACTTGCTTGCCGCCGACCTCGACCTCTTGTACTGCGGCGATGATGGCTCGCAGCGATCGCAGTCGCAATGCGTCCTTGGCTTTCATGGCGGTGGTGAGATCGGCTCGGATGGTGTCCATCAGCATCGCTGCACCGTACTTTGCCGGTGGCCCGCTGCATGGAAGCTTTCCTCGACCCTGTTGGTTCAACGACGCGGCTAGCTCGAGAAGGGCCGGCTCGAATCTCTACAACTCTGCGAATCGAGTATCTGTGGCTTCAAGTACCGGCGCCTTCGAGCGTGACACCGAATACATCACCGATCGAATCACGTCGTCTCCCGAGGCCGAATGGCCAGTGGAGCCCGGCCGTTACCGTTTGGTGGCGGCCGCCGCCTGTCCGTGGGCCAATCGCACAACGATCGTGCGCCGACTGCTCGGATTGGAAGATGTACTCTCGCTTGGCTTCGCCGGTCCCACCCACGACGCCCGCAGTTGGCAGTTCGACCTCGATCCCGGTGGCGTCGACCCGGTCCTCGGTATCGAACGCATCCAAGACGCGTACCTGGAGCGTTTCCCCGACTACGGGAAGGGAATCACGGTGCCGGCGATCGTCGACATCCCGAGCGGCGTGGTCGTGACCAATGACTATCCGCAGATCACGCTGGATCTCTCGACGGAATGGTCTGCGCACCACCGGCCCGGGGCCCCCGACCTGTATCCCCGCGATCACCGCGACGAGATCGACGAGATCGTGGAACTCATCTACCTCGATGTGAACAACGGCGTTTACCGGGCCGGGTTCTCGGGTGACCAGGCAGCCTATGAACACGCCTACCGGGCGTTGTTCGCCCGTCTCGATTGGCTCGAGGCCCGGCTTGCGACGCAGCGGTTCCTCGTCGGCGACACGATCACCGAGGCCGATGTTCGCTTGTTCACCACGTTGGTCCGCTTCGATGCGATCTATCACAACCACTTCAAGTGCAATCGCAACAAGATCAGCGAGATGCCGGCGCTCTGGGGTTACCTCCGTGATCTGTTCCAGACCCCGGGATTCGGTGACACGGTGAATTTCGAGCAGGCCAAGGAGCACTACTACGTGGTGCACACGTCACTCAACCCCACCATGGTCGTTCCGGCGGGGCCCGACTTGCGTGGACTGGCGTCAACCCATGGGCGAGAGGCGTTGGGTGGTCGACCCTTCGGCAACGGCACACCCCCTTTCCCGCCGCGGCCGACCGAGGCGTTCGGCTTTCTGAGCGATGGCTCGTAGCCGAGAGGAGTGACGGCAGGCCGTTGCTTCGTCGACTACTGCTTCGTCGGCTACTGCTTCGTCGGCAACCAGTGGGCGACAGCCCGGCCGATCTCATCGGGGCTGTCTTCCTGGATGAAATGGATTCCGGCCACGGTGACCTCGGTTTGATTGGGCCAGGTCCGGCAGAAGTCGCGCTGCGCTCCGATCAGAATCGTGCCCGGGTCGGCGTTGATGAACAGCTTGGGAATGTCGGACTGAGCGAGCCAATCGGAATATGCCTGGACGATCTCGACCACGTCGGCCGGCTCACCGGCGAGAGGAATCTCGCGAGGCCAGGTGAGCGTTGGTCGGCGGTCTTCGCCGGGCGCGGCGAAGGGGCGCCGATACTCCGCCATCTCCTCGTCGGACAGCTTGCGCATGATCGATGCCGGAAGAATGGCCTCCACGAACAGATTCTTCGTGAGCACCATCTCTTCGCCGGCATCGGACCGCATCGACTCGAAGATCCCGCGAGCCGATTCGGGCCATTCATCCCATTCGACCGGTCGAACGATGGCCTCCATGTAGGCAATCCCCGCCACCCGATCGCGATGGCGATTGGCCCAATCGAATCCGAGCGCCGATCCCCAGTCGTGGATCACGAACGTGATCTCGTCGCCGAGATCCAGTTGTTCGAGGAGCCCGTCCAGGTATTGGCGATGCTCGACGAAACGGTAGGAACCGGGTCCGGAATCGTCGAGCTTGTCGGAGTCGCCCTGACCGATGAGGTCGGGCACGATGCACCGGGCGTGGCTCGACACGTGAGGGACGATGTCTCGCCAGAGGTAGGACGACGTGGGGTTCCCGTGCAGAAAGACCACCGGAGGGCCGTCACCAACTTCGTGGTAGGCCATTTGTTTGCCGTTCACCGGGAGGTATCTCTTGCTCAGTGGTTCGATTGACATCGGTCTCTCGTCTGTTTGAGGGTCGGCCGGTTTGCCGGGTTGCCGCACAGTGAACGCGGTGAGATCGACACTAGTGAGCTGCATCCTCGGGAGGAAGTTGGGGACGAAGATCCCCTGCCGTTACCGATCGTTTACGACCGTTTCATAGTCTGGCGTCGTGGCGACAACGGCGGTTGCCTTCGCACTCGGACCGGATCTCTCCCGGTCCGAGTGTCGCGTCCAGGCGGCGCTGGATTCGTCGTCAGCAGTCGCCGTCGTCACACGGGTGGCACTCGAGTTGGATGGTCGAATGGGTGATGCCCAACTCTCGTTTCAGTACTGCGCCGAGCGCCCCGATCTGACCCTGCGCGTCGTGCAGGGTTTGTTCGCCCTCGACCACGACATGGGCCGTGATGCTCGCTCGGTTCTGTCCGAGCGGGCGGACGTGGACGTGATGCACCCGTTCAACTCCGGGTTGGCTGGTGAGTGCGGACGTGACGGCCTCGATCGTCACGTTGGTTGGTACCCGATCGAGGAGTTCCTGGCTGGCGTGGGTCATCAACGACCACGTCGAGCGCAAGACCAGGAGGCACAGGAGGAGCGAGGCGGCGGGATCGATCCAGGTGAGGTCGGATCCGACGAGGATCAGGCCGGCGAAGACCACGAGGAAGGAGCCGGCGAGGTCGGTGAGTAGATGCAGGCGGGCCGCACGCAGCGACAGACTGGCATGAGCCTGACCCGAGTGAGCCTGACCCGGGTGAGCGTGAACGGCGCCACCTCGGGTGCTGAGGGCCAGCACACTGATGCCGTTCACCGCAATCGCGATGAGACCGATGGCGATCACACCGCCGCCGTCGACCTCGACCGGGTTGAACAGACGATTCGTTGACTCGTAGGCAATCCATGCAACCGAGCCGAGCAGGAGTAGTCCGGAGAGGAGCCCACCCAAGGCATCGGCTTTACCCCAGCCGAACGACATCTGGGGTGACGATGGTCGAGCCGCCAACATCACCGATCCGAGAGCGGTGAGAAGACCGAGCGCATCAACGACTTGATGTGCGGCGTCGGCGAGTACGACCACCGAGCCGATGGCAATACCGACAAGCACCTGCACCACGGCGAAGCCCGTGTTGAGCGACGCAGCCGCGAGGAGTCGACCTCTGCCGTCACCCTGCGGGTGAGCTCGTGCGTGATCTTGTGGGTCGTTGCCGCTCACGGGCCGCACCGTACTCGCTGTCCGCCGCTAATGAGAACTAATGAGAATGAGATCCGGAGCCAACCAATTCGGCATTGACTTGTGGCCGCCGTTCGTTGGTCGGAACGGGCTCAGATGGTGTCTTGCGTTGCTGGCGGCCGGAACGATGATCTCGAAAGGCCTGGCCGACCAGATGGAGCACGATCCCGAAGGTGGCGGCATGAATCACTGTGCCGATTCCGAGCGGGCCACCGACTGCAATTCCGGCCGCGAACACGCCGAGGTCCAAGCCGTACCGGGTCTTGACGGGGCTGCGACCGCGATCGTCGGCGGCACTCATCAGCAGTTCGAACGGTCCACCCGTGAGGCCCGAATGTACGGCGACATTGACGCCGATGGCCATGCTGAACACCCCCGCACCCACGAACATGACTTGGCCGACGAATGACCCGGGTTGGTTCGCGATCCCGCCTGCGAGGTCGATGGCCAAGCCGTTGCCGAACGTGAACGCCACAGCCCAGAGCGTGGGCCGTCGACCCAGGAGGGCGGCGGCAGTGAAGAAACCGGCGGCCATGAGCCAGGCCGCCTGACCGAGTGTGACGTGGAGCCTGGTGCCCAGCCCGGAGGCCAGAAGATCGTAAGGAGCGAGTCCGAGATCGGAGGCGACGAAGAGAACGACACCTACCCCGATCGAGAGGTTGGCGACGGCCAAGGCGAGGAGGCGGGGCACAAGCGAGAGTGGCGTGGAAGCAGCCACCCGGCGGAGTGTCGGCATGGCCGAATGACGGCTCATCCCGATATAGCGGCTCAGGGCGCGGGCCAAGACCCAGCGAGGGTTCGTGCGTACTCGTTCTTGCAGGTTCGACATCATTGAAAACGACTCTCGATTCGACCGCTCAACGGCCGGTGGAACCGGTCTTTCTAACGTCATTGCTGCCTTCTCGTTGCCGACGTGACGAGTGCGACACCGGTCTGCCTGCGCCCGTATCGCTCACCCATTCATGATCGGCCGATCAGCTGTCGAGTTGACGGGAAAGACCCTGCACCGCATCGATGAATTCGTCGACCATGTCGAACACGACCTGGGCCGCCGGTTTCGACTTGTTCATGTTGCCAACGATCTGGCCCACGAAGTAGTTGGCCAACTTTTCTGCGCCCGAGCCCGGCGTATAGGCGGCCCGATCGATGCGGCGAATGGCCTCGTCGATCAGTACGGGTTGGAGCGGCATGCCGAGCGGCATGGGGGTGTCGGGGTTCTCCCATTCCTCGGTCCAAGCCGTTCTCAATTGCCGGGCGTGCTTGCCCGTTCGTGAACGAGAGCGGATCGTGTCCGATGATGAGGCGGCGAGGAACTTGTCCTTCACGACCGGGTGTGTTTCGGCCTCGTCGGTCGTCAGCCACACGGAACCGCACCAGACGCCGGCCGCGCCGAGCGCCATTGCCGCCGCCATCTGACGACCGCGACCGATGCCACCGGCGCCGAGAACCGGGGTGCCCCCCACCGCATCGACGATCTCGGGGATCAGCACCATGGTGCCGATCTCACCCGTGTGGCCGCCGGCTTCGGAGCCCTGGGCGATGATGAAGTCGACCCCGGCATTCACATGGCGCTCGGCGTGTTGGGCCTTGCCGGCCAGGGCGCCGACTCGGCGACCTTCTTCCTTGCACCGCTCGATCATGTGCTGGGGAGGTGGCCCCAGCGCATTGACGATCACGGCGCTGCGATGGGCCAGCGCAATCTCGAGGTTGGGCTCCTGGCTGCCGGCCGACATCGGAGCCGGCTTGTTGTCGGCCCCACCACCGAAGCCGCTCATGCGGCTGGATTCGCCATCTTGGGGGAGCGGGGGAACGTCGTAGCGACGGAGAATGTCCTCGACGTATTCGATGTGCGACGGCGGAATCATCTGTCGAATGGCAGCAAGGTCGAGTCCACCTTCATCCGATCCCGCATACTTCGCCGGGACGATGAGGTCGACACCGAAGGGCTTGTCGCCGACTTCTTCCTCGATCCAAGCGAGATCGATCTCGAGCTGCTCCGGTGTGTGGGCAACCGCCCCCAGCACGCCCATGCCTCCGGCCTTGGTTACGGCCGCGATCACGTCACGGCAATGGCTGAAGGCGAGAATCGGCACATCGATGCCGAACATGTCTGTGATGGGTGTTTTCATGGGTGTCCCCTTTGCTGAGTGGTCAGGACCTTGGCGGGAGGATGGTGGTGTTGCTCAGGTAGCCGAGTTCGAGGAGATCCGTGTCGGGCATGGCTGCTGCGAGTGCCGCTCGGATCGGTTGGACGTCGGTGGGCACCGAGAAGCCAGGGAGCCAGTTGTCGTGATGGGCGAGGATCACCGAGCGGGGATCGAGCAGGGTTGCCTGGGCAGCGACGAACTCGACCAGCGAACCCTGGATCGGCTGGCCGTCGATGTTTGCTCGTCCGGCCGCAGCCAGAATCGCGACGTCGGCAGTGAGCCCACCGATGATCCCGGACCAGTGGCCGGAGGTGTCTTGATAGAACACCGATCCGTCGGGTGTTTCGATGAGGAAGACGAGCGCTCCGCCGTCTCCTCGCTCGCTGTGTCCGACCATCGATTCGGCGATGTGGGCCGACGCTGCCTCGTCGATGCCGGTTGCGAGGTACCCCATGAGCTGACTCATGCGGGCCTGCTGTTCCTGCCAGGTGACACCGAGATCGCCCAGACACACCTCGTCGGGTTGCTTCATCTCACCGCTCGGCGCATCGCCGGAATCGTCGGCTGACATCTGAGACCAGACGCAACTGTGCTGGCTGGGAAACGCGCTGACCCGAACGCCGTGGCCCCGCCCATCAGGAAGGGCCAGATCGACGGTTTCCCCGCCCCCGACCGGGATCATTCGATCAATCGAGACTCCGGCGCGTTCCATCACCCGAAGCGTCTCGTAGCTCCCGATCAAGGTGGCGTTGGTCTGGGCCATGATTCGTTCGGCGCCCCAGAGATGGTCGAAATGGGAGTGACCGATCAAGATCCAATCGGCGTCGTCGATGTCGTCGGCCATCAGACGTGGATCAGGGCCGGCGGCGTTGGCCGGCCGATCGATGTAGGCGTCGAGAAAGATCGTGAGCCCGGCCGACTTCATCCGGAAAGTGGCGCAGCCGTACCAGTCGAGTGTGGTGGTCATGGTTGCTCGCCGCGTAGGAGTCCCCGGAGGATCACGTCGACCATCTCGTCGGCCGCCTTCTTGGGTGAGGTCCGCATGCGGATGAGGGTGTCGGGTTCGGAGAAATCACGGCCGAGTCCGGCGATCACGTGGGCAACCGCGGCGGTGTTGCACCGGGCGATGTCGCCCCGGCGCACCGCTTCGTCGAGTAGGGCACAGGTGACGCGCACGAGGTAGGCGCTGTGGGCCCGGTTCACCTCGCGGGCTTCCGTCATGTTGTCGCAGTCGCGAGCGAATTGTTCGGTGATCGTGGCGACGGCGACGTTGGCGGCCCGTAGGTAGATACGAATCGCCTCGAGCGGTGCCATGTCGGGTTGGATTGCGCGGCGAGCTCCACGGCCCATTCGCCAGAGATTGCGGTCGACCACCATCAGTACGAGCTCGTCACGACTGCCGGCCAGGGTGTACAGGGTGCGAAGCGAGCAGTTCACTTTCGCGGCGACGTCGGCCATCGTGTACTGGGCGAACCCATCGTCGAAGATCACGGTGAGCTCGTCGAGGATCTCTTGTTGTCGGGTGGTGAGCTGGGATGCGACCTCACGGCTGAGAATCGGGATGGGGCGCTCGACGCTCTCGGTGAGTGCCAGGAGATTCTGCTGAATGAGGGTCATGTTCACACCAGTTCCGGCAAGGTGCTGGGAACGTCGACGATCCGGGATCGGAGCCATTCGCCGAGGCTCTTGGCCTGACCGTCCTGGCGGGTCGACGCGGCCACACCTTCCTGCAACAAGCCGTGGATCAAGAAGTTGATCGATTTGATGTTGGCGAACCGATGACGATCGATCTGGAGATCCGCAGTTTCCGGTAGCAACAGGCGGAGTCGGTCGATGGTGAGGAACGAGTCGAGCCACTCGAAGGCCTCGGAGGATCGAGCGAAGACGCCGAGGTTGGCGTTGCCCCCTTTGTCGCCCGAGCGTGTGCCGACGATCCGACCGATCGGTGCCCTCGTCAGTGCTGCTTCAGGCTCCAGAGCCTGGTCTGTGCCGGCCGAGCCGACAGGCAGATCGATCTCGAGAGGCGATCCGGTGTATTGCGAATCGACGACGCCCTGAGATCCTCCGAGCACGACCACGGTCATGGGCACGAGGGCGGCATCGATCACCGCCGGCCGGTAGACACCGTAGGGACGTCCGGGGCCGGGGCCGCCGCCCAATCCGAAGAAGCCGGGAATGTTGGCGAGAGCCAACTCGATGACCGAGTCCGAAACGGCACGGCCGACCTTGCGTTCATCTGGATCCTTCACCGTCAGCTTCCAGACGGCGATGGCTTCTTCGTTGCTGGCCGGATCGACCTTGTCCGTGCGGACGATCCTGGTCGTGACGCTGGCGAAATCGTCGGGGCCGTACGGGCAGGCCGCCCAGAACCCGGCCTCGACGAGCGCTGCCTTCTCCTCCACGTCGAGCCCGGTGAGCGCCACTGACACGTCTTGGCGGAAGCCGCCCAACTCGTTCATCGCAACTTTCAACGTTGCTGGCGGCGACTCACCTCTCGTGCCGTGGATACGAACGCGATCGCGGTCGACCTGCTCGACTTGGATCGTGTCGAACCGGGTCGTGACATCCGGATTCAGATAGCGAGGCCCGCCGATCTCGTAGAGCAGCTGCGACGTGATCGTGCCGACCGACACCTGTCCGCCTGTGCCTTCGTGTTTGCCGATGACAGAGCTGCCGTCGGCGGCGATCTCGGCCCAGGGAAAACCGGGCCGGGTCAGGCCGGGGACTTCCTGGAAGAAGGAGTAGTTTCCGCCGGTGGCCTGCGTGCCACATTCGATGACATGTCCGGCAACGATGGCCCCGGCCAACTGGTCCCAGTCGTCTCGTTTCCAGCCGTGGTGCCATGCCGCCGGCCCGCACACGACGGCGGCATCGGTGGCTCGACCGGTGATGACGATGTCGGCCCCTTGGTTCAGGGCCTCCACGATGCCCCAGCCCCCGATGTAGGCGTTGGCGCTCACATAGTTGGCCGGGTCGCCCAGCGGTGTGCCGTCGAATTCGCCCAGATGCGGAAACAACTCGTCCATCCGGCCCAGCAGGTTGTCGCCGGCTACGTACGCGATGGTCGGAGACAGGCCGAGTCGGTCGGCGACTTCGGCCACGGCCTCGGCGCAGTGGTCGGGATCAAGCCCTCCGGCGTTGGTGACCACCTTGATCCCCTTGTCGAGACAGGTTCCCATCACCTGCTCCATTTGCGTCACGAACGTTCTGGCGAATCCCTGACCCGGTCGCTTGGCCTGCGTTCGGGCGAGAATCAGCATGGTCAGTTCGGCCAACCAATCGCCGGTGAGCACATCGATGGGACCCCCGTCGACCATCTCGCGGGCGGCGCTGATGCGGTCACCGTAGAAGCCCGAGCAGTTCGCAATTCTGATGGGAGCGGTCATTGCCCGTCACCGGCCTCGTCGTCGTCGACCATGGTGAGCAAGACCGAGTCTTTCTCGACCTGTTGCCCGGTCTTGACGAGCACGTCGGCCACGACCCCGTCTTCGGCCGCGTTCATGTGGTGTTCCATTTTCATGGCTTCGAGGATCACGAGCGTCTGCCCCTTCGTCACCGACTCCCCGGCCCGGACCCGAACATCGAGAACAACCCCTGGCATCGGCGCCTTGAACCCTCCGCTCGGCCCGGTTGCGCCCGGCACCACGAATTTCGGCACCAGGGCCAGCTCGACGGTGCCGGTCGGCATCTGCACCCAGATGTGGTCGGCCGATGCAGTGACCTGGTGTTGGCGCCGCATGCCGTTGAACTCCAGGTCGACGATGTGCGACGACCAGCCGAGAACTCGGACGGTGGAATCGAGATCGAGGCCGGCGATGGCTGCACCATCGAGCCAAGTCGATGCCACGGCCACTCGGAATGACAGACCACCGCGCTGCGCCTTGTAGGCAACGGTGAGGGTGTTGCTGCCTCGCACGAAGCTGACGGCGGAAGGTGGTAGCCGTCCGTTGCGAAAGCCACTTGGAAGATTTCCCCACTTCAGGTCGTTGTCCCGATTCCTGCCCTGGAGCCAGAAGGCGGCGACGACCGCCGCTCGCTGGAGCTCGTTGGGGGCAAGCACCAGTTCCCTCGGCGGGTCGACTCGTTCGATGAAGTCGGTTGTGGTGTCACCCGCCAGGAATTCGGCCGACCGCAGAACGTTGACCAGGAAGTCTCGGTTGGTGACGACACCACCGATGTGGAGCTCTTCGAGTTCGCGAGCGAGCCGTCTGGCCGTTTCGGTTCGGTCGGCTCCCCAGGCCGTGACCTTGGCCAGCATCGGGTCGAAGGAAACGGTGACATCATTCCCCTGCTCGACCCCGCTGTCCCACCGGATACCGGGGCCATCGGCGGCGCAGAACGTGTGCAGATGTCCGGTGGCCGGGAGAAATTCGCTGGTGGGGTCCTCGGCATAGAGGCGAACCTCGATGGCGGCCATCGGTTGCACGACCGCGGGACCCGCGGCTCGCCCACCGGCCGCAATTTCGAGTTGGGACCGGACCAGATCGATTCCGCCCAGCGCCATTTCGGTCACCGGATGCTCGACCTGGAGTCGGGTGTTCACCTCGAGGAAGAAGAACTCGCCTGTGTCGTCATCGACCAGAAACTCGACCGTGCCGGCCGATTCGTACCCGATCGACTGCCCGAGGCTGACAGCGGCTTCCGCCATCGCCTGCCGGGTGGCATCGTCGATTCCCGGTGATGGAGACTCTTCGATGATCTTCTGGTGTCGGCGCTGGATCGAGCATTCCCGCTCGCCGTAGTGGATGACCGTGCCGTGGGAGTCACCCATGATCTGGATCTCGACGTGGCGGGCCGACGGCACGTAACGCTCGAGGAACACCGTGTCGTTGCCGAAACCACTGAGCGCCTCACGGCGGGCCGCCGCAACCAATTCGTCCAAGACGTCGGCGTTGTCGACGACGCGCATCCCTTTGCCGCCGCCACCGGCGGAGGCCTTGACGAGGAGGGGATACCCGACCGCAGACCCTGCGGTTGGGTCTTCCGAGCTCGGCAGCGTGGGAACGCCGGCTGCTTCGGCTCGCTTCTTGGCCTCGAGCTTGTCTCCCATTGCGGCGATCACGTCGGGGTGGGGGCCGACCCAACTGATGTCGGCGTCGATCACTGCCTGAGCGAAATCGGCGTTCTCCGACAGGAAGCCGTAGCCCGGATGAATGGCGTCGGCACCGGCCGCGACGGCAGCGGCAACAACCGCCGCCGAATCCATGTAGGACGGGATGCGAACGGCGCTGTCGGCCTCGTGCACGAACGGGGCATCGCTCTCGGCTGCCACATACACCGCAACGGTGCGTATGCCCATTTCTCGGGCCGTGCGGAACACCCGCCGGGCAATCTCCCCGCGATTGGCGACGAGTAGAACGTTGATGTCGCGGCGTCTCGGCCGTGCAGTCGTACTCACAGCCGGAACACTCCGTATCCCTCGGCGCCCTTGACCGGCGCATTTCGAACGGTCGAAAGGCAGATGCCGAGCACGGTTCTGGTGTCGCGAGGGTCGATGATGGCGTCGTCGGTCACCGCCCCCGATGCGTAGAGAGCGAGAGAGCCTCGCTCCTGGATCTCCTCGGAAGCGGCCACCAATTCGGCATCGGCGGCCTCGTCGAATTCGATTCCCTGACGGGCCGCCTGACCTCGACGAACCAAGGACATCACACCGGCAATCTGTTTCGGACCCATCACGGCGATCTTCGCCGTGGGCCAGAGGAAGGTGAAGCGATTGCCGAAGGCCCGTCCGCTCATCCCGTAGTTGCCTGCTCCGTAGCTGCCGCCCACGACGAGACTGATGTGGGGGACCGTTGAGTTGCTGACGGCGTTGACCATCTGCGAACCCTTCTTGATGATTCCTGCCGCCTCGTAGTCCTTGCCGACCATGAAGCCGGTGATGTTGTGCACGAAGATCAGCGGCACGTCGATCTGATTGCAGAGCTGGATGAAGGTGGTTCCCTTCTCGGCCGCGTCCATGTCGAGCACCCCGTTGTTGCCGAGGAAGCCCACCGTGTGGCCATGGATCTGGCCCCAGCCGCAGATGAGGTTCGTGCCATACCGAGCTTTGTATTCCTCGAACCGTGAGCCGTCGACGATGCGTCCATAGATCTCGTGAACATCCAGCGGCTGCCGCAGGTCTCGCGACACGAGTCCGAGGAGTTCTTCGGTGTCGAGCACGGGCTCGTCGGCTGCGGTGGGGGGCGACGGGTCGGCCTTCCTCCAGTCCAAGTGACTGACGACTTCGCGACACATTCGGATGGCGTCCATCTCGTCCTCGGCGAAATAGTCGCCGAGCCCGGAGATCTCGGCGTGCATGTTTGCTCCGCCCAGCGTCTCGTCGTCACTCACTTCGCCGGTGGCCATCTGAACCAGAGGTGGTCCGGCCAGGAAGATCTTGCTCTTCTCCTTGACCACGATGTTGTAGTCACTCAAGCCCGGTTGGTAGGCACCGCCGGCTGTCGATGAGCCCATCACGACACAGATCGTGGGAATCCTGAGCTTCGACAGTTCGATGAGTTCGTAGAAGAAGCGTCCGGTTTGGGCGAAGTGGTCGACCTGCATTCCACCGGGAACACGACTGGAGTCGTCCTTGCTCGGGCTGATTCGTAGGTCGCCACCGGCCGACTCGACGAAGCTCACGTAGGGAAGCCGGTTCTCGCGAGAGATCTCGATGGCCCGCATCCATTTCTTGATCGAATAGGGGGTCATCGCCCCGGCCATGGCCGTTGGGTCGTTGCCCATCACCACACATTCGGTGCCGGCGATGATGCCGATACCGGCGACCAGACCGCCACCCATCGCGTAGTCGCTGGCGTAGGCTGCGAGGGGGCTGATCTCCAGGAACGGTGTATCGGGGTCGAGGACGTGATGGATTCGTTCCCGGATGGGCATCTTGTCTCGACTGCGCAGTCGAGTGATTGCCCGCTCGCCCCCGCCGGCATCGGCATCGTCGAGCAGATCGTCGATCACGGCGAGTTGCTCGAGCATGTCCTGGCGATTCTTCACGAACGCTGCGCTGGCTGGATCAACGCTGCTGATCACCGGCGGCGCCAACAACGGCCGGGCCGGCCGCTTCAGGCGCCTCGTCCCCAGGCGCGTCGGTGCGTCGGCAGGCTCGATTGTGCTGCCCATGGCCGAGATCCCCGTCGGTTGCATGAGCGGGACACTATGCGCTCAACGACCAAGGCGGTAATTGAGTCGTGAAGTGCTTACCGATAGCAAAGCGGAGGGAGATCCCGACCCTGGGTTGCGGAATCCGACAGCCGGGAATCTGACAGCGCAGAATCCGACAGTGGAGTCACCAATAGTGGTTGCGACCTCCGACGGCACGTCCCATCGTTCCGAGTACCCAGAGGATGGCGCCGATGATCGCGAGGATGACGCCGATGCTGTAGATGATCGGGATGTTGAGAACGGCCCCGATGATGATCAGGATGATGCCGAGGATGAACATGTGGTGGTCCCCTTCTTTGATACCGACCGCCGCGGATCGGGCGGTCGTGGTCGGTGGTGTAGCAGATGGTTTGCACCGGAACATGGCCGAGCGCCGCATCCCGCTGATGGTTCGGGATCCCACGGACCGTGATTCGCGGCAAATGATTGATTTGTCGGCCAACTGGATAAGACGACGGATCTGGTCGCCATGACCTAGCCAGAATCACCGAAAGAAGCTTCAAAATGCGAACTACAGGATTCGGACTCAGTGCATTCCTCGTTGCCGCCGGCGCCATCCTCGCGTGGGCCGTCACCTATGAGGCCGAGGGAATTGACCTCAACCAGGTCGGCATCATTCTGTTCATCGTCGGCCTCGTCCTCGCCCTCCTGACGGTGGTGCTGGCCTCCACCGGTCGCCGCACCACCATGGATCGCCAGCGCGACGTGATGGTGAACGGCCAACCCGTGGTCGAACACGAGCGCGATGTCATCGTCGAACAAGATCGTCAGGTCTGAGCCACTGAATTGCTTCTTGCCTGACTTGCCTCTCGGCTGACTCACTTCTGGGATGCCGTGGAATTCGTTCTATTCGAGGGTGGCGTAGGTCGTCGAGCGATCGTCGACTGATCGACCCCGCACGTCTTTCACGGCATTCTGGAGTGCCGACAGGTATTGCTCTACCACCGCCGTATTCGAGTTGGACACCGTGGAATGCAACGAGTCGGGTGGGCCCTGGCGGTCGAGGTACCAGCCCCGGGCGGCCAGAGCATCGCCGAGTGCGAAGATGTCGACCTGATCGGCCGCGCTTGCGTCGGGGTCCGAAGCCATCGCAATCAGGTGGAGTCCACCGTCGCCAAGCGAGCGGATGCCGTCGGTGGCGGCGATGCCGGCCCGAATGCGGTCGGCATTGTCCAGCGTCTTCCGGGTGAGATCGACGTAGCCGTCGATGCCGAGGTGCTGCATCACGGCCCACGCCGCCGCCATGGGCAGGCCGGATCGAGTTCCTTGCAGATTCGGCGAGGCGTAGAAACCTCCGAGCCAGTCATCGAAGACGAACGTCTGGAAGCGGCGGAGTTCCTTGGTGCGATGCAGGATCACCGACACGCCTTTCGGGGCGTAGCCGAGCTTGTGGATGTCGGCGGAGATCGTCGTCACTCCTGGTACTCGGAAGTCCCACGGGGCGACGGCTCGACCGAGGCGCTCGGCGAAGGGCAATACGAAACCGCCCATGCAGGCGTCGACATGGCAGCTCGCTCCCACCGAGTCGGCGAGGGCGGCGATCTCGGGGATGGGATCGATGACACCCTGTGGGTACTGGGGGGCAGATCCCACCACGAGGGCAGTCTGATCATTGACCAGGAAAGCCATCGCCTCGACGTCGGCCGACCAGTCGTCGAGCACGGGTGCCTTCCGGACGGTCAAGCCGAAAAGATGGGCTGCCTTGTGGAACGCGGCGTGAGCGCTTGCGGCGAGAACGATCTCGGGTTGGGTGATCCCTCGTTCGGCCCTCGCCCGTTCTCGGGCAGCTTTGACCGCGCACAAGATGGATTCGGTGCCACCCGACGTGAGGAATCCTGCTGCGGTGTCGGGCCCGTTGAGCAGTTGGGAAGTCCAGGCGACGACTTCGGATTGGATGGAACCGAGCGACGGAAAGGCCTTGGTGTTGAGTGCGTTTTCGTGCAGGTAGAGCATCGCCGCCCGTTCCGCCACTTCATGCACGCTCGGCCCGCCGTCATAGACGAGGCCGAACGTCCGGCCATCACGCCAACGGACGTCGTCTCGTCGCTTGATTTCGAGGTCGGCGATGACCTCGTCCACTGGGCGGCCAGAGTCAGAAAACATCATGGGGACGTACTACGCCCCCATGATGTTTTGCGCAAGCGCGGTCACGGCCCGGCGGTCACGGTTCCGTCTGCCCAGTCGTTCGCAATCGAGACGCCTTTCCCGGCGCCACACCGCTTCCGCTACCTTCGTCGGAATGCAGTCGATGGATCGTCCCTTCTGAGGAGCACCGATCGGCCGTTGTCATACGACGACGGTTTGCCGAAGGGGTAGGTGAGTGGAACCGATCGAACGTCATGCCGAACTGACACCGCCGGGGTGGTTCGCCGACCCATGGGGCATCAGCGAATGGCGTTGGTGGGACGGTCGCATGTGGACCGCCCTTGTGGGTGGAACAACGGAGCGCAAACCACGCCTGCCCGGCTGGTTGAGCTGGCCCGTCGTGTTGGCTGCTGTGCCGATTCTGTTGGTTGTCGTCGCCTACGCTGCTGACTCACCGCTCGCCGTTCTCCTGGGCTTTGTCCCACTCGTCATCGTCCTGCCGGCCTTCTGGTGGCTCGATCGGGTCGAACCCGAACCTCGGAGTTCGTTGATCCACTCCCTGCTCTGGGGGGCGACGGTCGCCGTCCTGATTTCGAGCACCATCAACGCAATCGTTGCCGCGTCGGCCGGGCTCGATTTCGCCGCCATCGTCTCTGCTCCGCTCGTGGAAGAAGCGACGAAGGGATTGGGCATCTACTGGGCGGTCCGCCGGAAGCAACTCGACAGCATCGTCGACGGCGTGATCTACGCCGGTTGGGTGGCCATCGGTTTCGCCGTGATCGAGGACTTTCAGTACTTCTCCAGCGCCGAATCGGAAGATCAGTTGCTCGCCGTCTTCATCATTCGAGGACTGCTGACGCCGTTCGCCCATCCGCTCTTCACCTTCTGGACGGGTGCCGCGGCTGGTCTCGCCGTGGAGCGAGGCCGACGAGTCGTGCCGTTCATGATCGGTGGCTATGGGCTGGCCGTGCTCACACACGGCATCTGGAACGGAGCCTTGACCGCATCGGAGTCGGCCGGAAGTGGAACCTTGGTCGTGGTCGCGATCGGAAGTTTCCTCGTCCTTTTCTTGGCTGTCGTGATCAGTTTGGTGAGGATCAGACAACGCGAGCGTCGCCTGTTGATCGACTCGACGCCGATGCTCGTGCAACGGTATGGCCTCACTGAAAACGAGCTGCACACGTTCGGCGACTGGAAGCAGATGCTCAGCTCACGGCGCAGGCTCTCCAAGCCGCAACGTCGCAGCTTCGATCTGGTTCACGCTGCATTGGCCCGTCTCGCCGTCCTTCACGGCCGACCCGGACCCGTCGATCCCATCGACGAGGCCCGGCTCGTCACCCTCCTCCACCAGGCTCGTCAGCGTTCCGCAACCCAGGGCCACCGTTCCTGACGGGGCTGCCGGCCCACATGCCCGACGCTCAGCGATTCCCCTGCAAGGCAGGTGGCCGGATCAGAGTTCTTCGTAGGCGGTGCGATTGCAGACCGTGCGAAGCGAGAAGCTGGAACGAATTCGGGTGACGCCGGGAAGCATTGCGAGGTGGGTGCGATGGATGCGCTCGTAGTCGGCAACGTCGGCACACGCGACCTGCACGATGTAGTCGGCGTTCCCGGCCATGAGGTGGCAAGCCATGACATTGGGGGAGTTGACCACGGCTTCTTCGAATGCGTCGAGGCGGCTCTCCTCTTGGCTCACGAGTGAGATCTCGACGAACGCGGTGGTTCCTCGGCCGATGGTGGAGGGATCGATCACGGCGACGTAGTGGTCGATGACGCTTGCTGTTTCGAGTCGGCGGGTCCGCCGTAGACACGCCGAAGGGGAGAGTCCGACGCGGTCGGCGAGTTCGTTGTTGCTCACTCGTCCTTCGGCTTGCAGGATTGTGAGAATGGTTCGATCAACGGCGTCCAAGTCCATGGCCGCAAGTATCAGCCGCGATCACGGCTGGAAGCAAGCTTCCGCAGCGCTGAGTGGGTCTTTCGTTGCAGAATCAGCAAGCGCCTGCGTCGCACACTTGCCTAGCGTGGTTCCACTGGCTCACGCCGAGTCAGGCCTCGTTGGGGTTCGAGCTGAGTGGGTCGTGTGATGCGCGTAGGTGTTCCGAAGGAAATCAAGGTTCTCGAACGGCGCGTCGGGCTGACCCCCGAGAGCGTGCAGGAGATGGTCGGCCACGGCCACTCCGTGGTGGTCGAGACCTTGGCCGGGGCGGGCATCGGTGCTGATGATGCCGCCTATGTTGCGGCTGGCGCGTCGATCGCCGACACCGCAGCCGCGGTCTTCGCCGAGGCCGACATGATCATCAAGGTCAAGGAACCCCAGGCGATCGAGCGGGCAATGCTCCGACCGGGTCAACTCCTGTTCACCTATCTCCACCTCGCCCCCGATCCTGATCAGACGCACGACCTCATTGCCAGCGGTGCCACCTGTATCGCCTACGAAACGGTCACGGACGATCTCGGACACCTTCCGCTGCTGGCCCCGATGTCGAAGGTGGCGGGCCGGATGGCTGTGCAGGCCGGCGCCCACGCGCTCGAGGCTCCCCAAGGCGGAGCCGGACTCCTTCTCGGGGGCGTACCCGGAGTGGCCCCGGCCAAGGTCGTCATCATCGGCGGCGGAGTCGTCGGTGAACATGCGGCCGAAATGGCTATCGGACTCGGCGCCGACGTCACCGTGCTGGATCGAAGCCTCCCGGTGCTCGATGAACTCGACGCCCGCTTCGGCGCCTCGCTCAGGGCGGTCTATTCCACCCAGGCGGCACTCGAGCAGTACGTGCTCGACGCCGACCTCGTCGTCGGCGCGGTCCTCGTGAAGGGGGCCCGAGCCCCTCGACTCGTCACGGCCGAGATGGTGAAGGCAATGCGCAACGGTTCTGTCCTCGTCGATGTTGCCATCGACCAAGGTGGTTGTTTCGAGACGTCGCGGGCCACCACCCATGCCGAGCCGACCTACGTCGTCGACGGTGTCGTGCACTACTGCGTGGCGAACATGCCCGGGGGTGTTCCTCGCACCTCGACCTACGCCCTCAACAACTCGACGTTGCCGTTCGCGCTCGCCCTCGCCGACAAGGGGCCGACGCAAGCGATGCGAGACGATCGCCACCTTCTGAATGGTCTCAACGTCTTCGCCGGGAAACTCACCGAGCCGGCAGTAGCCGAGGCGTTTGGCCTACCGTTTGTCGCCCCCCTCGAGGCGATCGCCTGAAGGAGCCGCCAAAAAGTTGACACCCCCGCATCGAATGTGGCGTGAGCTACATCAATGCGGGGGTGTCGAGGCAGTGTGAGTATCCACCACAGTCGATCGGTTGGGCCGTAGCTTTACGTCCGACTGTTCCAACTGCCCGTCAGCTCGAGAGCTGGCGGGCAGTCTGCTTTTCCGAGCAAGCTTCTGGTCTCGACTCGGCCGAAGCCTCCTCGTGACACATCGTTCATTCGGTGAATCGTCGGTATTGCTTGCGTACCTGCGACGTTCGATTGGGGCGAACCCCGCTCGATTTCCCAAGTTCCTCGGGCAAAACCTCAGATCCGGAACCGTTCCCCAGCGTCTGCGTCTCTACGAGTAGATCGGCTTCCGGTGGTTCGCGGGGCCCACTCCCGAGCGGAAGGGGCCGGTGTCTTCTCACACCTACCAGTTGGTCCTTCCACCTCGTCCTCGAGAACTCCTTCCGGGTTCCCCGCCCCGCCCGTTACCCACTTCCTCGCATCTCTCCGAAGAGATCTGCGGGTCGGCGGATTCGGTTTCATTGCGATGAATCCAGAGTATTTTCTCGAGCCGGTTGGTGTTGCTTCCGACTGGCTGGAGACCATCAAACACGCGGAGTTTTCCCAGGTCAAGCGCTTTTCTCGAATCATGGTGGTTATCCGCAGACTTTCTTCGTTGTCCACCGATTGGCGCGAGTTGTCCACCTGTTGTCCACCGGGTTACCCACAGAATTTGGGTAGGTGGCCTGGGGTGGCCATCGCCGGCCGGTGGCAAACCCGAGCTAAAGAAATGGGCACCAAAGCGCCGATATCGCGGGCGTGACGGTCGCTGCGCCACCCACAAATGACTTCGATTGGCCCTTCGTCATGAAAACCGCGCCTGGTTGGGGAAGCGAACCAGCGCCCGATCCAACCAGTTGGGTCTGCCGACCGGTGACCCCGGCGTCAGCCGCAACGGCACCGGCGTCAGCGGCAATGGGGGCGCCAGCAGAAATGGGGGCGTCAGCCGCAACGACGGTCGACGCCGGCGACGAGCGCGCCGGCGACGAGCGCTCCGGCAGCCCTGCGTTGGGTGATGCTGCGCTGGGTGATGCTGCGTTGGGTGATGCTGCGCTGGGTGATGCTGCGCTGGGTGATGCGGCGTCCGGT
>JBBKXQ010000067.1:0-23588 GCA_037969565.1 Acidimicrobiales bacterium
GGTCAACATCACCGTTGTTCTCGACCAGGATCGTGAAGGTGGCCGTGCCACCCACGGGTACGTCCTGGTCCGGGCTCTTGGTGATCACGATCGACGGAGCGATCACATCCACCACAGCGGTATCGGTGGCCGTCGTCGTCCCACCGATCGGATCAGTACCGGTCGCGGTGGCCGAGTTGGTGAAGTCAGCGGAGACACCGGTGAGTTCGCACGTGTAGGTGCTCGAAGCGCCCGCAGGCAGCGCACCAATGGTGCTGTCGCAATCGGGCGTCGAGGCATCGACCACCGCGACACCAGTCAGATCGGTGGCGCCGGTGTTCTCCACCAGAATCGTGAACGAAGCGGTGCCACCGGAATAGATCTGCTGATCCCCGGTCTTGGTGATGCTCAGACCCGGTGTCAACACCGTGACCACCGCAGTATCCGTCGACGTCACCGTCCCACCGATCGGATCAGTGCCAGTCACGGTCGCCGAGTTGGTGAACCCAGCGGTCACACCAGTGAGCTCACACGTGTAGGTCGTGCTGGTGCCGGAAGCGAGAGCACCCATGGTGGCGTCGCAATCCGGGGTCAAACCATCAGTGACGGCAACACCGCTGAGGTCAACATCGCCGTCGTTCTCCACCAGAATCGTGAAGGTCGCGGTGCCACCAGAAACAACATCCTGATCCGGGCCCTTGGTGATCACGATCGACGGAGCGATCACATCAACCACAGCCGTACCCGTCGCGGAAACGGAGCCACCCACTGGATCGAGGGCGTTCACCGTGGCCGAGTTGGTGACGTCGGCGGTGACGTTGGTGAGTTCACAGGTATAGCTACTCGATGCACCGACCGCCAGACCCGGGAGCGTTGCGTCACAATCGGGAGCGAGCGCATCGGAGACGGCGACGGCGGTGAGCGCCGTATCGCCGGAGTTGGTGACCACGATCGTGAAGATGGCCGTGCCACCGGCATAGATCTGGGGACCAGCCGACTTCGTGATGCTCACACCCGGCACGAGAACCGTCACGTCCGCGGTGTCCGTTGCTGACACCGTGCCGCCCAGCGGGTCGAGGCCCGTGGCCGTCGCCGAGTTGGTGAAGTCAGCCGTCACGTTCGTCAACTCACACGTGTAGGACGTGCTCGCTCCGACGACCAGGGATCCGATCGTGGCGTCGCAATCCGGCGTCAACGCGTCGCCGACCGCGACTCCGGTCAGATCGGCGTCACCGGTGTTCGTCACCACGATCGTGAACGATGCGGTGCCACCAGAAACCACGCTCTGATCGGCCGACTTCGTGATGCCGATTCCCGGCGCAATCACATCAACTGCGGCGGTATCGGTGGCCGTGACGGTCCCGCCGAGCGGATCGGTGCCCGTCACCGTGGCCGAGTTGGTGAAATCCGAGGTGACACCAGGGAGCTCACAGGTGTACGTGCTCGAGGCACCTATGGCGAGATCACCGACGACCAGATCACAATCGGGGGCAAGACCGTCGGCCACGGTCACGCCGCTGAGATCGGTTGCGCCGGTGTTCTCGACAACAATCGAGAAGGAAGCTGTGCCCCCGCCCAGGAGTTGGGGAGTGGACGTGGTCTTCGAGATCATGATGCTCGGAACGAGGACGACTACATCGGCCGTGTCTTCGTCGATCACCGAGATGCCGCCGGGCCCCGTTCCGGCCACATTCGCCGTGTTCGTGAAACCGGCGGTGACAGTCGTGAGCGTGCAGGTGTAGGAGACGACGGCGCCGGCGGCCAGGTTGCCGATCGAAGAATCGCAGTCAGGGGCGAGTGCATCGACGACGGCCACATTCGTCAGAGCCGAAGCACCCGAGTTCTCCACCGCGATCGTGAAGGTTGCGGTCCCGTTCGACACGACGTTCTGCGTATTCGGGCTCTTGGTGATCGTCAGTTCGCCGGTGGGTTGGAACCCAAAGTCGAACGTTGCGTCGGAGTCCCCGGACGCAAGGGAAACCGAGCCGTTGTCGTTGGAGGTCGTGAAGACATAACCGGCCGGGGCAGTCGACTGCACGACGTCAACCACATACGTTCCGGGGGCCAGGCCGGTGAATGCATAGGCACCAGCGCTGTCCGAGACGTCGGTGGCCAGTTCGTTTCCAAGGGTGTCGAGTAGACGGACCGTCACCCCGGCCAGACCGGAATCGCCGGTCGAAGAGCCGTCGCCATCGAGATCCTGGTAGACGAAGTCGCCGATGGTCGCCGGTGCGTAGAGCCCGGCATCGAGCGTCGCGTTCGATGATCCATCGGAGATGACGAAGAGGCCGGTCAGCCCCACCGCATCGGCATCGGAGTCGGTGAGGTCCGATCCTTGATCAGGCGCGGTGAAAACGAAGCCGCTCGGCTCGACGAATTGGATCTGATAAGAGCCCGGCGCAACGTCGAATGAGTAGAAGCCAATTGGATCGGCACCAGTCCCCGTGGCCGTGACGGTGGAGGCGATGACCGACCCAAGAGCGTCCAACAGGTTGACGACGACACCCGCCAAACCAGGTTCTCCGCCATCTTGTTGGCCATCACCATTGGAGTCGACCCACACGAAATCACCGACGGATGCCGGTAGCACTCCCGCATCAACATCGAGTTTGGTTGCTCCGCTGGACACGGCGAACAACGCTGTCAAACCCGCGGCGTCCGCATCAGAGTCAGTGGTATCGACACCCAAGTCCTGAGCCGTGAAGTCGAAGCCCGGGGCTACGAACTCAACGCGGTAGTCCCCTGGCGTCACATTCGCGAAACGGTATTCGCCAAGCGCCAGCAACCCCGAGCCGTCGGCGGTGGTGGTCGTCGCCACGATCGCGCCGAGGCTGTCGACCAGATTGACCGCCACCGACGCAAGTCCCGGCTCGCCTGTCTCTTGCTGACCGTCTCGATCGAGGTCGATCCAGACATAGTCGCCGATCACCGCCGGCTGGTAGAACCCGCCATCAACGTGCGTGATGGTTTCGCCGGTGGCGACCGGGATCGTGCCGGTTTCACCATCGATCTGGTTTGCATCCGAATCGGCGAGGTCATTCGCAAGCTGATCCTGAAGGGTGATCGCAAACCCGGTCGGCGCAATGAATCGAACCGCGTAGTCACCCGATCCGAGACCATCGAAGGCGTAGACGCCGTTGCTGTTGCTGATCGTCGTGGCGATCACCGCGCCCGAACTGTTCAGCAGTTCGATCGTGACGTCAGCGAGGCCGGGCTCCCCGACGTCTTGGACTCCGTCGGCATCGAGGTCCTCCCACACGAAGTCGGCAATCGAGGCTCGGGTGAGAGGGTCCGCGACTGAGCCTGTGGTTCCACCCGACTGATCGCTGGCCGCCAGGGCGGTGTTCGAGATCACGGTCTCGTCGGAAGGATTGTCGACAGTGACCTGGAAGGTGGCGGTGAAGCTCGCACCTGGAGCGAGATCGACTCCGTCGGCGGGCACGACCAGATCAGGGGTAATCCCGTAGGTCAGAGGATTGGAGGACGCTGGCACATTGGTGCGCGTCACGACCGAAGTGCTCTCGGCGAGGATCTCGACGTTGTCGAAGAAGGCTCCGTCGTTGCCACCGATACCTGGCGACGTGAGAAAGCGAATTCTCGTGGTGGGGCTGATGAAGCTCGTGATGTCGGCGTAATACGAGCCATAGCCCGCAGTAGACGTTGCACTATTGAGTGTGACCAGGTTGGTCCAGGTCGTCCCGTTGGTGGAGATGTCGATCGTGACCCTTTCGGTTCCGTTCAGACCGAAGGGCAGGGCTTCAAAAGTGAGACCGGCCGTGGCATACGGGCTCAGGTTCAACTGGCGCATCGCACCTTCACCCGTGCCGCTGTCGTCATCTCGAACTCGGAGAGCCACGCTTCCGTTGCTGTTTCGGGTCTGAATGTCGCCTGATCCAGAGCCGTCGGTCTCACCGATCTCGAGCCAGTTGGTCGCCCAGTTGGCCGACCCACCCGAGAAGTTGTCCGATTCGAAGTTGTCGTTGAACGAAGCCGCGGCGGTTGTTTCGACGTAGTTGATCGACGTCGACTCCGGTACGTAGGTGGTGCCCGTTGGCGCGGCATCGTCGAGGGTGACGTTGGTCTGGTTGATGAGCCCCGTATTGGAGACCTCAACCGTGTAGGTGATGGTGTCGCCGGGCTCCAGGTCGGTCGATGCGTCGCTGGTTTTCACCACCGCCAGCGTGCCCGGCACGGTGTAGCCGAAGTTGTTGCCGGGGTCGCTGAGTCCATAGCCGGTACCGAAGTCTGCGCTCTCGACATTGTCTGTCGTGAGCTCGCCGTATGCGGGCAGCGTGTTGAGATCTACTCGTGCCAGGTAGGCCCCAGTTGACGGGAACACGAAGCTATAGGCGCCGCCGGGATCAGTCGTGGTTCGGCCGAGAACTGAATCGCCTGCCGTATAGGTGCCGCTGCCATCGGCATCGCGGTAGAGCAACACGCTGACGCCGGCCCTTCCGACATCGGAACCATTGAGC
Organism: Acidimicrobiales bacterium; assembly: GCA_037969565.1. Lineage (GTDB taxonomy): Bacteria > Actinomycetota > Acidimicrobiia > Acidimicrobiales > SZUA-35 > SZUA-35. The sequence continues at coordinate 4,455 of JBBKXQ010000067.1, forward strand.
GATCCGTCAGCGTTCTTGTCGAGATAGACGGTGCCGCTCATCGTGTTCAGCCCGTTGATCTCGCAGTCGACGGACTCGTAGTCGTTATAGGCCAGTGATACCGGGTTGCTTCCGGCGCCAGTCGTGAGGCTGAAGTTGTAGAACTGTGCACTCGTCCCCGTCGTTCCGAACAGCTCGCCTGCAGCGTTGAAGGTCAGGCCCTCGACATCACTGGCGGGTGCGGTGGGTCCGACGTCGATGACCGTTCCGGTCGACTTGTTGATCTTGACGATCCGGTCACCGCCGCCACCAGCGTTGGCGATGCCGTAGAGCTGCCCGTCAACCGGGCTGATCGCGAGATCGTCGATGTCGCCCAAACCGACGACCGCGGTCGTTCCGATGTCGACGAAGTTTGCGCCGTTGAACGCTCCCGGAATCGCAGCACCGGTAGCCAGGTTGATCTGGATCAGATCGTCGTTGCCCGCGGCCCGCACCGCGCCGTACAGCACCCCAGTGAACGGGTCGAAGGCGAGTCCATCGATGTCACCGAAACCGGTGGCTCCGATCGGGCTGAAGCGACCCGTCGTCGTGTTCAGCGTTCCCAGTGTTCCGCCGTTCGTGGCGTAGAGGATGCCGGTGAGCGGATTCACTGCGATCGCTTCGATCTCGCCCGTCCCGGTTCCGTTGCCGGAACCGTTCGTCACGGCGATTTCCCCAACGACGGTTTCCGTTGAACCATTCCAGAGCGTCAAGAGGTCGCCGCCGGACGTATGGGGGCTTCCGTTGTCGGCCACCGCCCAACAGGTCAGCGTTCCCGCCACTACGAGCGTCGCCGCGTCCTGATCGTCTTCAGTCGTGGACGAGTTGCCAGGGGTGGAATCGATGTCGGTCTCGTTCGACGCAGCGACCTGGGCAACATTGGTGATCGAACCCCGCCCGGTGACCGTGCTGTTGATGATGAGCGTTTGGCTCGTTCCAGAAGGGATGCTTCCAACCGTCCAGAGTCCTGTGAAATCGTCGTACGTGCCCGACGTCGCCGAGTAATTGGAGAAGGTGAGACCGGATGGAAGAACATCGGACACCTGCACGCCGGTAGCCGGCTCCGGGCCATCGTTGGTGACGGTGATCGTGTAACCAACCGGATCGAGCGGGTTGGGAGTCGCGTTGTTCACGGTCTTGGTCAGCGACAGGTCCGACACCAGAGCCACCAGCACATCGGCGCCCGTGAACGAAGCCGACTGTGGCGGGAGGAGCGGTTCGGTCCATGAGGTCGAGATGGAATTCGCCCGCCACACCGGCATCGGCGTCGAGGGACTGATCAGCGCTTGGAAGACGATCTCGAGGCTCTCGGATGGAGCCAGCGTGTACGACCCGGCGGCCGGGTAGGTGAGCTGACGAGCGGCGATGCCGGGGTCGGCCGAGGAAACCCCGCCTCCCGGAAGCGTGACCGTCGAGGATGACGCGACGTAGCTGAAGTTTCTGGGCAACACGTCGTCGATCACCACGTCCGAGGCGGTGCCATCGCCATCGTTGCGAACCCTGATCGTGTAGGTGACCGTGTCACCCGGCGCGGCGCTCGACCGATCGACCGACTTGCTCTGCACGATCTCGGCCGCCGTTCCCACGTCGACGGTGGCCCCGACGAACGAATCGGTGAGTGGTCCGAGCGCGGGATCGGAGTAGGTGGTGGTGAAGGCGTTGTCGTAGCTGCCGGGCGTCGCGGCAGGACTGACATCGGCGCGGAAGACGACTCGGATGCTTTGGCCGGCCGCGAGGCTGTAGGAGCCAGTTGACGGAAAGTTCAGGTTCTGCCCAGCGACGGTGGGATTGGCGGTTGAGGTGGCTCCAGTGGGAAGGGTCACGACCGTCGAACCGGGAACATAGGAGAATCCGGTTGGGAGTGAGTCAACAACCGAAAGTCCTGATGCGGTGGCCGTTCCGTCATTTCGGACATCGATGGTGTAGGTGACCGTGTCACCGGGGTCGACAGAACCGAGATCGACGGACTTCGATTGCACGATGTCAGTGATTGTCTGGAACTGGGTGACGTGGGCCGTTGAGACGGCGATCGTCTCATTGGTGTCGACGGTTGCCTTGTTCTGGGCGAAGTCACCGCCGACTCCCGAGAGATTGGCCCTGAATGTGATCTCCACGACCGAACCGGCAGGAAGCGACGCGATGGATCCCCACGTCAACTTCTGCCCGGCGATCGTCGGATTGGCCGTGGAGTACGTGGTGCCGTCGATCGTGATCGTCGTCGATCCGGAAACGTAGCTGCCGCCGCCCGGGAGATCGTCAACGATGCTGACACCAGTCATCGGCGCGTTGGAACCGTTCAGAAAACGGATGACGTAGTCGACGGGCCCGGCGCTCTTGTCGGCGACGTTCGGCCCATCTTTCTGAAAGGCGAGGCAACCGTTGCCGGGGCTCGGGACGGGCGCGTGATAGCGCCACGGATTGTCCTTGCCGCCATCGACACCGGCCGCGTCCCCCCCGAAGACCTCCGAATCGAGAATGAAACACTCGCCGCCATAACCCCCGAGGATTCGAAGATCGACCTTCACGTGCTCGACCTCTCCGACCACGAGCGAACCGACCGCGAATCGAATGGCGTTCGTGTTCGCCGGCAATGGGCTTGCCGAAGTCAGGTTCCGGCCATAGATCGGGGCGTCGGCGACCGGATCGAGAACGCGCCAGCCGGAGGTGTCGGTCGCGTCGCCCGCTGCATTGGGTGTGCCCGGCGCGTACTTGGCGTTGGAGCCGATGTAGGAACCGCCATAAGCAACCCGCTGCCACGGGCCCGTGCGACCCGTGTAGTCCCGGCCGTACAACGTTTGTGGACCGGCAACCGGTGACCCGACGAGGTGCGGAGTGTTTCCCCGTCCGGCCGCGATGCCGATCGAGGAGTATCCGGCAGGTGTGGCACCCGTGGCATTGTTGTAGGCAGGAACACCGGAGGAGCCGAACGAGTTCGTCATGTTGGCATCCCACACGTTGTGGGTTTTGCAGGCGGCGGCCCCGACAATCGGCAAGAGCTGGCCGCAACCGGTTGGGGTCACGAGGTAACCGTTGTCGACGGTTGCGATCTGGTCGTCGGGATTCGTGCCGTCATTGACGGTCGAGCCGACGTACTTCGACGTGCGAGGATCGGTCGAGAAGAAAATACCGACATCGCCATAGACCTGACCCAACGAACCCGGGGCATAACCCGAGAACGGAGCAGTTCCGGCGGCCTCCGCGGTGCCCGCCGGAACCGTCACGTCGTTGAATGCTCCGTTCGCCCTGGTTCCGAATCCGTCTTCGATCGCCGCAGGTGCGTCAGGACTGACCGCATAGAACCCACCAGCACCGTCCGGCTCGACGAAAGACGCTCCGACCACCTCGGTGTTGGGCGGGACATAGAACGTCACCCAGCCATTGGGGCCTGTGTTGGCTCCGTTCGGAACCGGGGCAAAACGGATGATCGACTCGACAACGTCGCCGATCTGGAATCCCGGAGTTGAGCCCGCGGCCCGATCGATCAGCAGTTGTTGGGTGTCGGGGGCGAGATTGACCGACATATCGACCTGTCCCACCGAGTGGGCAGCGGCGGCCGGGGGATCGGCGATGACCACCCCCGCCACGACGGCCAGAAAGGCCACGGTCTGTGCGAAAACTCCAAAGGCCGCGACCACCGCAGCCGAGCGCTTGAAACGCTGGGGCACGGGTTGGTCGCGACGAAAGGATTTTGCGACGCTCGCCTGGGCAGCGCGCGGCGCGTCAAATTGACGGTATGTGTTGGAGAGCAACGGTCGTCCTTGCTTGCTCGTCCACCAGTTTCTCTGGCAGCCCTACACAAGTCGGCCGGCAGCCGCTCGGTATTAGGCCGGCCCCCAGATTTGCGAAGGCCCAAACTCGCGCCGATAGAGGGATCGCAGCCTTGTACGGGTCGCACACCTGCTATGTACGTGTCATGTACGCGTGATGTAGGCTTGCGCCCCATGCACCCGGGAATCATCGCCGTTGGAAATGCCAAGGGCGGAGTGGGAAAAACGTCAATTGTTGCGAACGTCGCCGGAATCGCAGCGCTCGCTGGATGGCGGGTGCTCGCCATCGACCTCGACCCGCAGGGCAACCTCGGAACCGACCTCGGCTACCACGCTCAGCCCGGAAACGATGAGGGGGAATCTTTGCGAGGCGCCGTTCTCGAGGCCACGCCGGTGCACCTGCTCCGTGACGTACGGCCCGGTCTCGACGTCGTGCCCGGGGGCCCGGCCTTCGCCGAAGCGATCACTTCTCTTGCCTCATCGCCCGGAACCCTCGCCCGAACCATCGATCCGTTGGCTGAGAACTACGACCTGGTGATCATCGATTGCCCTCCAGCCGGGGGCCCCATCGTCGATGCCGCCATGATCGCCAGCAAGTGGCTGGTGTGCCCGGTTCGGGCCGACATGGCATCGCTCGACGGCGTCCAGCTGATGGCGCGGCGCTTCGGACCAATCCGACAGTCGCTGAATCCGGAACTCGAACTCCTCGGGGTGGTGCTCTTCGATTTCGCCCGAAATGCCACGGCGATTCTCCGCGATGTGCGGGCCACGCTCGAGGCCGACCTCGGCGGTGTCGCTCCGATCCTGCCCGGACCGATCCGCCGATCCGAACGCAGCGCCTTCGACATGCGCCGGATGGGCCTGCTCGCCCATGAATACGAGGAACGATTCGTCGAAGCCGAACGGGTCCCCTTGGCCGATCGAATCGCCGCGAGTCGGTCCGGCGAGGCGGCACCCCGCTACTCGGCGTCAGCCCCTGGCCTGGCCGCCGACTACCTGAATCTGGCCAACGCGATTCTGCAACGAGTCAACGATCACGAGCCCGCTGTCGTATGAACACCGCTCGCGACCTCAGCGCGTTCGGATCTGCGACGCCGAAGCAACTCGGTGATGAGACCGACCTGCGCCCGGACACCGACGAAACAAAGCCGAAGAGTCCGGCCCCGCGAAGAAACCGGGCAACAGCTCAACCGCCGCGACGAGACACAACGGCGGCAACCCTCACAGCCCTCGGTCCCATCAGCCCAGATCGCGCCGCCTCTCCGACAAGACAGTTGAGCTCCGCCCCCAAACAGCACAAGCGACGGATCAATCTGTCCTTGCCGGTTGCGGTGGCCGATGCCCTCCGTCGCTACTCCCAGAAGCAGAGCACCTACTACGTCGATGTCATTCTTCGAGCCCATGCCCTCCACGGAAAGACGGTGCTCGCCCAATTCGAGGCAACGCCCGGAACTGCGCCTCGGTTGCGGCACCGGAAACCGCTCGGCCGGGTCCAGGTTGCGCTCACCATCAAACCCGAGATGCTGGCTGCCATCGACCGAGACGCCGAACTCGCCGGTCTCGACCGGTCGGCGTTCGTTGCCGAGCTGCTGGCGCTGACGGTCGGCGATGGCGGCAAGCGGTAGCGGTAACCTCGGCGGCGATGATCTCCTACAGCCTGCCGCCGACACCGACCAAGCGTCGCGCTCTTCTACTCGACGTCCTGAGGTCGAAGGGCCTCACCGAACTCGCTGAACCCGTCACGCTTTCGTCCGGGGTGCAGAGCCGATTCTTCCTCGACGGCAAAGAGGCGCTGGCCCAAGGCCGCGATCTCGCGCTGGCCAGCCAATGTCTTCTCGATCTGGCCGATTCTCTCGATGTGGAATTCGACGCCATCGGCGGGCTCACCCTCGGCGCCGATCAGTTCGCCCACGGGGTCGCCGTCGTCGGCGACAAGGAGTGGTTCGTCGTTCGGAAACAACCCAAGGGACGCGGCACCAATCGATTTGTCGAAGGCGCCAAACTCGCCGGCAAAAGGGTGCTGCTCGTTGACGACGTCATCACCAGCGGCGGGTCGAGTTTGTTGGCCAAGGAACGAATCGACGCCGAGGGCGGCACGGTCGTTCTCGCCTCGACGTTGGCCGCCCGAAGCGACCTGCCGACCGAGACGTTCAGCGCGGCGGGGGTTCGTTTCGTGCCCCTGTTCACCTATGTCGATCTCGGCATCCCGGCCGTCGGCACCGAATGAGCGCTGCGTCCATCCCCGCCTCCGGGTCCAACGACAGTGCCGAACGCTGTCGCCGCGCCGCAGAATCACACGGCCTCACCGTTGACATGCGGGAATTCCCGGAAGGCACGCGGACCGCGGCTGACGCAGCGGCCGCAGTCGGATGTGAAGTCGACCAAATCGTGAAGTCGATGATCTTCGATGCCGGCGGCGAGATCGTCCTGGCGCTGACCAGCGGCGCTCACCAAGTCGACCCCGCCAAACTGGCCGACGCCGCACAAGTAGGTTCCTGCGGTCGAGCCAATCCCGAACAGGTTCGGACGGTGACGGGCTATGCGATCGGTGGAGTCTCGCCCTTCGGACATCTCCAGCCAATCCGTACCTGGCTCGACCCGCACCTGCTCACGTTCGACGAGGTCTGGGTGGCAGGAGGAACGCCTCGCCACGTGTTTGCCGTTTCGAGCGAACAACTGGCCTCGACCACCGGCGCCATCATCGCCGACGTCTGTGTTCATCAATGAGATCAGGATGAACGACCACAATCCGGCGGCCATTCCTCGCCCCCTCCCCCACCAGGAAGTCGGAGTCGGACCTCATCCCGAGCCGTGGCCGACCCATGCCCGTTTCGATCCATTGCTGCTTGCTGAGGGTGACCGTCGAAACGTCTTGGATCGCTACCGGTACTGGACCGTCGAGGCCATCGTGGCCGACCTCGATCCGAAGCGACATCAGTTCCACGTGGCCATCGAGAACTGGCAGCACGACATGAACATCGGCACGGTGGTCCGAACGGCAAACGCCTTCTTGGCCGCCGAGGTCCACATCGTCGGCAAGAAGCGCTGGAACCGGCGAGGCGCCATGGTGACCGACCGCTATCAACATCTCCGGCATCACCCGACGGTCGAAGACTTCGTCGCCTGGTCGGACGAAGCCGGCGTCACGAGGGTCGGCATCGACAACCTGCCCGGCTCAACCGCCCTGGAAATTGATCCGCTTCCGATCAAGGCAGTCTTGGTCTTCGGTCAGGAAGGCCCGGGGCTCTCCGATGACATGCGGCCCGTTCTCAGCGAGTGCCGCTCGATCGCCCAGTTCGGTTCCACGCGATCGATCAACGCCGGCGTCGCGGCGGGTATCGCCATGCACGCCTGGATCCGCGAGCACGCGCTCCCGCACTGAACGGCTCACCGACGGGGATCTGCGCCGCCCGATCTCCTACGCTCCGGTCATGGCAGGCGAGCCGGGAGTTCCCAATCAGCAGCTCGACGTTCGAGAGATGTTGGCCGCCTCGGTCACCGCCGCCGAGATCGAAGCACTCACCGACTTTCACAACCGCCTGCTGCGTGAGCTCGATCCTGCCGACCGCCCGGTCGAGCCGGCATGGGTGCGGCACTGGTTCCACCCGGGCAGCGAGACGGCCCGACGCCGGGCCATCCTCGCCATCGAAGACAACAAGGTGGTCGGCCGGGCCATGCACGTCCTGCCGATGAGGAGCAACACGCACGTGCTCGATCTGAAGATCGAGGTGGATCCAGCAGCCCGTCGCCGTGGCATCGGAACCGAGCTCTTGCGCTTCGCGCTGACCATTGCGGCGGAGGAGGGGCGCACGTCGGTGGCCGCCTGGGGTGTGCGGAGCCTGTCCCAGTTGGCCTTCTGGGAATCGTTCGGTGCCCCTGAAGTGCATCCCGACGGGATCAACCGACTCGAGCTCGGCAACGTCGATCCGCAGTTGATCGCGAAGTGGCAGTCCGAGAGTCGGGCTCGACACGATGGCTATGTGCTCCACCGCTGGAAGGGCCTGTGTCCCGAGGATCTCCGAGACGCCTACGTCGCTGCGCTCAGCGGAATGGCCGACGCACCAATGGACGAGCTGGAGATGGATCCTCCGCTCCTCGATGAGGCCTGGCTCATCGACGTGGAAAGAAAGTCGGCTGAGCTGAATCGCGACACCTGGGCGATTCTCGCTCTCAGTCCCGAAGGCGAACCCGCCGGGATGACCGACGTGATGCTGAATCACGATCGTCCGTCGCTGATTCTGCAGGGCGGCACGACCACACTCGACGAGCATCGCCGACGCGGATTGGGTCGCTGGATGAAGGCCGAGATGATCGCCTGGCTGCAGGACGAATGGCCCGCTGGAACGACCATCGAGACCGGCAATGCCGACTCCAATCGAGCCATGCTCGAGATCAACCACGAACTCGGCTTCTACTCGTATGCGCAGCTGACCACTCGACAGATCGAAACCGCCGACCTCATTTCTGCTCTGGCGAGACGAGATGGCGGCAAGGCCTGACCACGACGAGCGAGTGATCGTCAGCCGGTGGTGATCTCGTCGCGGATCTGGTCGACGCCGGGCACAACACCGACTTGGTTGAGGACCGCCCGTTTGGATGCCGGATCGGGTACGACTCCTCGCAACGTCACCGTTCCACCGTCGATCTCCACCTCGATTTTCGGGAAGCCCGCAACCTCGAGGGCGGCCGACACGTCGTCTGCTGTCAGTTGATCGATGTTTGCCACTGTGGTGCTGACCGTTGGCACCGCTGTAGTGGAGACTGTTGGCGCCACTGTCGCCTCGACCGTTGACGGCTCCGTTGCGGTCGGGGCTGGGCTTGTGGCTGTGGTGGTTTGGACCACGTCAGAAATCGATCCGGATTCGGATCGATGCCAATCCTGAGCGAACAGCAGGGTCAGGATGAACAAGACGACCACGGCGATGACCGGCGCCGCCGGACTCTGTACGTGAGCACCGTCCACTTCGGTCAACCCTCGATCACCGGACCGACTGGGAGTGCTGATCCTGGGAGTGCTGATCCTGGGTCTGCTGTTCCTGAGCCCGTTGAGCCTGGGCCTGCTGCAACTTCACTCGTCGCCGCGATTTTCGGGCCTGACGCCAAAGTGCATCGAGCAATGCTGCCCCGAGCAAGATCAGAAGCAGCGTGACGACCCAACGAACGACGCGATTGACCATCGCTGGTCGGAGGCGTTCGGGCTCGGTGGTGAGATCGGTGAGAAAGACGTCGATCTTGTCGGTCGGCGTGTTCGCCTCTCGTGCCGCATTGAGCGCTCGAGCTCCGGTCTCCTCGTATTCGTCGGCAACGTCGGCGGCGAAGAGCTCGTCGGGACCGAACACGATTGCGACGTCTACGTCAGCCGCCTCTCGCGAGCGCAAGGCGAAGGCCGTGGTGCTCGGCTCGGCCTCGTCGGGCACAACCACGATCAGACTGATACCCATCGATCGAGCTCGGGCGATGACCTCGACGAACATCGATTCGTTGAAGGTGGCTTGTCGTGAAGCTGCGACGTACGTGCCGTCATCGGCGGTTTCAGCCACGATCAGGCTGGGCTGCTCGGCCAGCGACGGCGAGGCGAAGGTGGTTGCCATGACGACCATGGTGATCAGGCCGCCGCCTGCGCCCGCGAGCCAGCGCCGTCCAGATTCTCTTGTCAGGTCCCGATTCAACACCGGGCCAAGTCTCGCAGCTGAAAACCGCCGAGCGGCGGCATGGATCGAGAACTACTTCAACATCCAGGCTCGAGCCTTGTCTTCGCCCGTGTCCGCGTCGAAGAACTTACCGAAGGCGGTCGCCTCCGCACCTTCGTCAGAGGTGTCGAAGGCATCAGCACCCATGGGATTGGAGCGAACGGTGTGCAGCTCCGGGTGGTGGCCTCCGGACGATCGACGATCGGACCGCTCGCCCGAAAGAAGGCCCGCTTCGGTCCGCAGGGCTGCGACCTCGATTTCGAGCGCCGCCTTCTCACCCATGAGCCGGACAGCATCGGAGCGAATCGAGTCCAACTCACTCAGGAGCTCAGCCGCCTCAGCAGCAAGATCGGCGTGCTCCTGGGCCAAAACTTCGACATCGAGCACTCGTTCTTCGCGTTTTCTCGTCAGCATCGCTATTTCGCTTTCGTATTCGGTGCGCATTGCCGCCAGTCGATCGACTTCACCCTCGAGTTCGCCCTGCTCGATTTCGAGTACATCGATCGTCACTTGGACGGCGACGGCTTCAGGAGTCGAACGGCGCTCACGAGCAAGAGCTTCGAGCCGGGTGAAGGCCTTGAGGCGCGGAGCCTCGGCCGCCAGTTGCGCCCGTAACTGCTCGATCTCGTGAGACTGCTGCTGAAGATTTCCTCCGGCCTGCATCGGCGAGAGCGCCGTGAACGAGGTGGTGGCCGGATCGGCCACGGTCCCGATGGCGAACGCGTCTGAAGGGCCCATGGGCGTGTCTGCACTCTCCGCGTGTACGTCTTGCAACCCCATAGGTCCTTTCTCACGTCGTTCCTGCCTCCATTTGGTCGGCCAAAGGCGACAAAAAGTGAAGGATTCCGTGAGCCAAACTTCGAGGTGCGTGCTCGCCCCGGCGCTCAGTGTCCGAACATCATCAACCACTGCTCGAGCGACTTGGGCTTGAAGACCACGTTCTGATTGCGGGTTTCTCCCATGGGCTTGCTCGGTTCGGGCGAATACAGATGGCCGGGGAACAGGATGGCGTCGTCGGGCACCTTGGCCAAACGGTCGTGGATGGAGTGATAGAGCTCCTCGGGGTTTCCACCTGGAAGATCCGTGCGGCCGCAACCGTCGAGGAAAAGCGTGTCGCCCGCCACCAGGCGATTCTCAACGAGGAAGCATTGGCTCCCCGGCGTGTGACCCGGGGTGTGAATCAATTCGATGTCGATCGCTCCGACGGAAACGATGTCACCCGATTGATGGCTGACCAACGAATCCGGCCCGAGTCCTGTGACCTTCTGAACGAACTCGGCTTCGGGAGCCTGGACGTGGATCGGCACATCGATTCTTCCGAGAAGCTCAGCCACGCCGTTGATTCGCAGCCCCATCATCGAGCCGCCAACGTGGTCGGCGTGATAGTGCGTGGCGAGCGCTCCCGTGATCGTCATGCCGTCGGCCTCAGCGAGGTCGACCAAGGTGTCGGTGTCGTATGCCGGGTCGATCACCACCGCCTCGCCGGTCTGACGATCTCCGACGAGATAACAAAAGTTGACCATCTGGTGCGCCATCTGGTCGGACTTGGCGAAATCTCGACCCGAGAGCAACTGACGGAAGTAAAGGCGATCGTCCATCGAGGAAGAATAGAAGATCCGTGTCGGTACTACCCTCTCGGGCGTGACTACACCCACCCGTCGAATCGGGTATCTCGGGCCTCCCGGCACCTACAGCGAAGAAGCGTTGCTCTCCCAATCCGACCTCATCGAGGGCGCCGAACTCCTTCCGATGCGCACGTTCGCCGACATTCTGAGCGACACCGAAGCCGGCCTCATCGACTACGGGTTCGTTGCCATCGAGAATGCCATCGAGGGCACGGTCACCGCATCTCTCGACGCCCTGGCCTTCGATGTGAACCTCACCATCCAACGTGAGGTCGTGCTCGACATCACGATGAACCTGATGGCTCTGCCCGGCACGTCGCTCGACGAGATCACGCTCGTCACCTCGCATCCGGTGGCGATTGCCCAATGCCGTGAGTTTCTTCGCCAGAAGGTTCCGCACGCCGAAGTTCTGCCTGCGAACTCCACTGCCGAGGCTGCTCGCTCGGCGAGCCAATCACCCGGCGCCGCCGCCCTCGGACCAGCCCTCGCCGGACAGCTCTACGGCCTCGACGTCACCGCGTCCGACGTCGCCGACATGGTGGGCAACCAAACCCGGTTTCTCGTCGTGGCCGCCGGCGGGATTCCCAAGCAGACCGGGCACGACAAGACCACCGTCGTGATGATGCAACGCGAAGACAAGCCGGGTTCGCTCGTGTCGATCCTGCACGAATTCGCCGCCCGCAACCTCAACCTCACCAAGCTCACGTCTCGCCCGGCGCGAATCGCCTTGGGTCATTACTGCTTCATCGCCGACATCGCCGGACACATCGACGACGATGTCGTCGCCAACGCATTGCTGAACGTTCGAGCGAAGCACGCCGACGTGAAGTTTCTCGGCAGCTACCCGGTTGGTGGCGCAGCGGCGTCGGCGACACGAGCCGAGAGCAACGAGGCCTGGGACGAAGCGCAAACCTGGCTCCGGTCGATTCGCAGCCAGATCAAATCGTGAGTGGCGGCAGATCATGACCCCGAGTTCCGAGGATCTCCGATGCTCGGTGATCACCCACGAGTTGGGTGAGCGCCCAGCCGGAAGCGCCGGCGGTGCCGACCGATACCTCCTCGTCGAACTGCCGCTGCCGTGGCCGAAGAAGATCGACAGTCATCCGTTGCTGACCGACGTCATCGATCCAGCACCCGAGCCCGGGGGATTCTCGCACTCGATCCTGGGGATCCGGTCCACTGATGACGTCGAAATCGGAGTGCATCGCATCATCTGCTACGAGCGGTCTGCCCCCTTCCGTGGTTTCGAAAGAACCGAAGCGATGGTGCCCACAGCCTCCTTGGCGTCCACCGTCACCAAGGTGCTGGCCCGAGGTGGGTCGGCGTTCGAACCCTCGGCTCGGGTCGAGGTACCCCATGCCACCGAAGATCTCTTGCTGTGCACCCACGGCTCACGGGATCGCTGTTGCGGACAGTTGGGCACCCTCCTCCACATCGAACTCGACTGTGCTCTGCCTCCAAACGTGCGGATGTGGCGAACCAGCCACACGGGTGGCCACCGCTTTGCACCCACGGGGATCCACTTTCCCAGCGGCACCGCCTGGGCCTATCTCGACGCCGAACTCACACAGGCGATCGTCAACCGCTCGATCGGCACCACGAACTTGGGTCGCCACTACCGAGGCAATGTGGGGATCACCGGGCGACCATCGCAGATCGCCGAAGGTCTGGCCTTTCTCGATGCCGGCTGGAGCTGGCTGGATGAAGAACGAAGCGTCGAGGTCGAATCGAAGGGGTCAGGCGAATACGTGGTTTCGGTCACTTCGGGCGCCGCCGTTTCGCGCTTCCGAATGATCGAGGAAGGCTCACTCCCCGTACCCATCTGCGGCGAGGGCGTGGCCGAGTCGATCAAATCGACGCCCCAATTCCGGGTGACCGACCGAAGCTGACCGACCCCGAATCGACCATGATCAACTCGAGGTCGTTGCCGTCGTCGCTCCGGGTCCGGTAGTCGGAGCGACCGTCGTTGCTCCTGGCACCGTTGTTGTTTCTGGGACCACCGTGGTGGTCGTCGTATCGAGCCGAATCCGTTGTGTGAAATAGACCTCGACGGACTCAACAAGAACGTCCGATTCCGCAACCGCGTCGAGCAGCGGCTCGAGCGGAGCCGGAGCAGGCCCCTCGACCTCGGCGACGAGACGGATTCCGTCGAAGTCGAGCGCGACGATCTCGAGATCGAAACGATCACCCCATCGTTCGACCAACGCTTCCAGCTCGGACCGCGCCACATCCAGAGGCGTTGGTGATTCCTCGCCGTTCGGAACGGCCTCGAGCTGACTCCACCGAAGATTGGGAACCAGGATGTCGCTGGGATCTGAGGCCTCCAGACGAGCGATCAAATCTTGGATCGGAGGCGCCTGGCCGAGCCCCGACACGGTGATCAGGAGCTGTGCCCCGTCGAATCGGACGGCATTCAATTCGTAATTGTTGCCGTCGTCGTTCTCGGCCAACCAGGCTCGCAGCACGTCTTGAACCCGGGCCTCGCGACGCTCCTCGTTGCTCACGATCGAGGTCGATGTGGTGGTCGGTTCGCTTGTCTCGTCGATGAAAACAGCGGCCTGGGAATCGGGACCGAGCGCCAATGCCAACGCGGCCTCCAAGAGGTCCTTCGGTGGGGCCTGACCAGGTCCGCTGATCTCGATGACGGCCGGGTTCGTCGAGAAGTCGACATTCTGAATCAAGAGTGCGGTATCGGCGAGCCAGGCCTCGACGGCTTGTCGCCCGTCGCGATCTCGGATCGACTCGTCGGCTGCGCTCTGACTCGCCCGCAGAAGCGGAAACGAGATCAGAACCGTGGCTATCACGGCCAACGCAAGGGACGTGAATATTCGGGGCACGGTGGTGACGAGCCGACGAGGTGGGACGAACCCAGTGACGAGGAAGACAACGATCCCGGCGAGAATGATCGCCACCAGGTTCGTCACGTAGAGCAACAAGGCGCCGCGGGCCCAGACCATGTTGCCCGCCTCGAGCGTGATGCCGACGGTGGCCAACGGGGGCACGAGGGCGACGGCAACAGCCACCCCCGGAAGGGAGTTGGACGTATCAGACCGAACGGTTGCGTAGGCACCGGCGGTGCCGGCGGCGAGCGCAACAATGAGATCACGAAGGTCGGGACGGGTTCGCGATTCGATTTCGCTCGAAAGCGCGTCGACGTTCGTGAGGGCCACCTTCGATGCGACCCAGGCCAGAGCGATACACCAGACCGACGCGAGGATGACTCGCACTCCGCTGGTGACCGTTCGTCGGGGCAAGCCCATCGCCAATGAAGCCGCCGTGCCGAGGACCGGTGTCATCAAGGGAGCGAGAAGCATCGCACCGATCACGACGGCCGGTGAGCCGGCGAGTAGACCCATCACAGCTACCAACACGGACAGTGTGAGCATGACGGTGAACCGCCATGTCCAATCGTCGCGTTTGATGAGGGCGAGATCGTTCAAGACCCGTCGGCGCTCCTCGGGGTCGAGGCTGCGATGCCAAAACGGACGCTGCTGCTTCGACGGCGCTGGCTCAGACATCGGGCGATCGTAGGACATCGAAGACCCAATCATGAGCAGTAGTTCGCCGGCCACCGATTAGCGTCTCGAACAATGGTGCGCAGCGTGAGATTCGGTTGGGTGGCGCTCGCCGTCGTCGCCCTCTGTGCGGCCGTCCTCGGGGCCGTTCCGGTCGGTGCGGCCGACCCGTTCGTGGGCCGCGGTTCTCGGGTGTGGGACACATCCGATCAGTCATCAGACGTGATCGGAACCGCGGGGCCGATCTTCCGTTTCAACGTCAAGACCGAGGTTGACCTCGCATACGACGCTGATCAGTTCGCCTCCGAAGCCCTGGCGATCCTGTCCGACCAGCGGTCGTGGATTGGAGCCGGAAACTACCGGTTCCAACTCGTGGCCGGCGGTTCCACGAGCGGCCTGGCAAGCGATGCCGGGGTGGAGTTCACCCTCTACCTCGCCACGCCGGGCACGGCGGATGCTCTTTGTGCACCGCTCGGCACGGGGGGGAAGCTGTCGTGCCGAAATGGCGATCGGGTGGTCGAGAACTTTCATCGGTGGATGCGGGGGCCCGATGTCTTCCACGATCGGTTCGAGGGCGAACTCGAGACCTACCGGAACTACCTCATCAACCACGAGGTCGGACATCGCATCGGCAAGTCACACCAGAACATCACCGGTTGTCGGGCCGATGTCTATGCACCGGTGATGATGCAGCAGACCCTCGACGTGCGGGGCTGCGCGATCAATGGCTGGCCCGCTCATGACCGATTGACTGTTGGCCGCGAACCGGCGATCGAGCCCGCACCAAGTGGGCCGTGTGATCTGTCGAAGGTGTTCCCATGGACGACTTCGGACCGACCGCTCGATGACTCGGTGGTGCGGCTCTATCAAGCCGGATTCGGACGCAGGCCCGATGCCGAGGGTTCCAGCTACTGGATCGACCGACGAGCATCAGGCGCGACGCTCGGAGACCTCGCTGAGCAGTTCTTGGTCTCCGAGGAGGGGCGTAGCCGATTCGGCGACTCGAGCAACGAGCAGTTCGTCGATCTTCTGTATCGCAACGTGCTCGGCCGCTCAGCGGACAACGCGGGTGCGGCGTTCTGGCTTACGCGACTGGCGGCGGGCATCACCCGTCCGGCCATCCTGGTTCAGTTCGCGGAGTCGGCAGAGAACGTCGAACGAACCGGGACCTCGGCCCCCCAGAGCCCCGAGCAGGGACACGTGGCCCGTCTTTATCGCGCCATCTTCGATCGACCTCCGGACTGCGAGGGAGCCAGGTATTGGATGTGGTCGCCGCAGAGCAGGCGCGACGTGGTCGAGATCTTCGCGGGAAGCCCGGAATTCCGGAGCCGCTACGGATCGACGACCGACGCCGAGTTCGTCGACCTGCTCTACCGCAACGTGCTGGCTCGAAGTCCTGATCCAAAGGGTGCTGCGTATTGGATCGGCCGACTCGACGCGCCGGAGGTGGAGCGAGCCGACGTGGTCCTGGAGTGGATCGACACGCCCGAGTTCCGAACGTTGTCCGGCACGAACTGATCCCCATCACGTCGCCCCCGCCCCACACTCCTCCCCGATTTGGCACCGAAATCTGCCCCGAAATCGCCCCGATTTCGGTGCCAAATCGGGAATGTCAGGGCAGGTTTCGGACGAGTTCCACCCAGGTGATGCCGGGTGTCAGTTCGATCACGTTTCCGGCATCGTCGACCAGAACTGCGGGATCGGCGAGTGTCGGCCGGACCCAGGAACCATCGATCCGACGCCCATTGGTGAACACCGAGACCCGACCCTCACCGGCCCACACGAATTCGGGCACGACAGAACCTGCGGGATCGACGAGACCGCTGTCCACCACTCGCACCTGGGCGACAACGATGTTCTGCGCTGCCACCTGGGATCCGCCGTCAGTGGTGTGGCGCTTACCGTCCTGGCGCCGCAGCCACTGACTGCCGTCCCAGTCCCACGTGATCTTCGTATTGGGAAAAGTGACAGCGAAGGTCGACGTGGCGGAGCCGTTCGTGACCGGACTGGCGGCGTAATCGAACCAGGCCGGCGGGGAGCCCCCGCTGTCGTCGAATGTCCTCGTGTCGGCGTAGAGGTTCGACGGAGCTCGGCGGGACGAATCTCGCCAGTAGCCGCCGTTCCGGGCGGCGGAGAAATTCTGCACTCCCGGGAGGCGACGAATCAGCTCGTCGAACACCGCGTTGGCTCCCGAGTACACCAATGCCGGCTGGCCCAGACTGTTGAGAAACGAGATGTCGGTGCTTCGTGCGGAACGAACGGGACCGACCACCGGCACTTCCCTGCTGTGGAAGATGGCGGCGAGCCGAGTCAATCCCCACTCGACCTCCTGCTCGACGATCACGTCGGCCAGGTTCAAACCGGCTTGGGGACGGGCTTTGCTGCTGTTGTCGATCTTGACCACGACCGCGGGGCGCTTGGCGACGCCACCGGCAACACCGGTGAGTGGTGCGATTCCAGGTCGGGTGACCGGAAACGGCGAGGTTGTCGCAGCCAGCACCTCATCGATGGCCAGACGACCGAGCACACCGGTGTACAGCAGCATCGGATCGGAGGGACTCCGAGGTGTGCGACTCGGCTGTATCGACGGCAGGGCCGGGGGCTTGGCCGCGGCAGCAAGCGTCGCCACGTTTGCGTCAGACGACACCTCCATGTCCAGCCACCAGTCCGACAGCCACCATTCAGAGGATGAACCGGGCGCCGATGGGCGGGTTCCTTCGATTGATGCCTCACCATCGGCAGCCCCTGGAGCGTTGCCCAATCGCCGAACCACCCTGGGGCCCTCGTTCGATTCGCTGCCCCGTTGGACGACATTCGGTTCCACGAACACGCCCAACGATTCCGGAGCCGTCGAGGAATCGACTTCGGGGGTCAGCACATGGCGCTCCGAGGTGAACTCGGGCGTGTCAGTGCAAGCCGCAGCCAGGACGCTGGCTGCGATCACGAAGGAAGCGATGAAAGCTCGTCGCATCTCCGCTTCGTCGGCAATTGGCGCGGAATATCAACGGCATCGTCCGTGATTTGCGAGACGGGGAGCGGCCAGTACGATGCGGCCGATGCCGATCGTGATGTACGGAGCCGACTGGTGCGGCGATTGCCGCCGGGCCAAATCGGTCTTTGCCGAACACGGTGTCGCTTACCAGTACATCGATCTCGACGCCGAGCCAGATCAAGTGTCGAACGTGCTGGAGCGCAACGACGGCGTTCGCCGTATTCCCGTCATCGTGTTCGACGACGACACTCATCTTGTCGAACCGACCAACGAAGCCCTCGCCGCCAACCTGGCATCATTGACCGCTCCCTCCCCTTCGGTCAGCAACAACCTGACGTTCGAAGTGATCGAGCGCCCAGAAGCCGGACGCTTCGAATTGTTCGCCGACGGTGAACTCGTCGGCTTCGCCAACTACACCACCCAGGATCAATCGGTGGTGGTGCCTCACGTCGAGACGTTGCTGCCTTTCCGCAACCAGGGATTCGCCGATCGTCTCATGAGTTTGATGTTGGCCCGGTTGCGGGAAACAGAACGAACCCTCACCCCGCTGTGCAGCTTCGCTTCCCAATACATGCGAGAACATCCTGAGCAGAAAGATCTGCTGGCCTTCTGATCACGGCCAGCGCTTGTTACGGCCCGTGTTTGTTACGGCCAGTGTTTGCTCACAGCCAGTGTTTGCTCAAACCGAGGCCGGGTCGAAGGGCTCGACGCTTGTCACCGCTGCCACATCGATGGGTCCATAGATGTGCGGGAACTCGACACCCGATCCCGAGGTGTCTTCCCAGATCAAATCGGCCGTCAGTTTGGATTCGTCGAGCGTCAGCAACATCAGGTCATCTCGGCCGACGTAGTAACGGCCGACAACACCTGCGATCTGCTCGTGCGTGCAGCAGTGGATGAATCCCTCGGATTCGTACGCCACCGGCTGGTAACGACCGCCGACGCGTGCATCCCAATCGGCGGAAGTGGCAAGGTGAAGAATCGAATGTGTTGACATTGGCGAGACAGGGTATTGACCGGCAACGGTCGATCCGGAAATAGTTCTGTGTTTTCGCAATGTGACGGGCATTGGTCACATTGGAGAACAACGGGGAACCTGGAAGGGTTTCAGGACGTGAATGTGTTCAACTATTGCAGGCGCATCCGATCGAGGTCGGGCGCATCAAGTTCTTCGAGAAAGACAGAGGAGCAGTTTCATGACTGAGTTCCCGACATCCGATCGCATCGCCAACACGATCGCAAGCGCTCGCGCTGAGATCAACGGTGCCCAATATGTTCCCGTGTCCGACTGCGTCGATTGGCTTCTCGACTGCCTCAACGTTGCCGAGCGTCCCGATGTCAAAGACGTGATCATCCGGATTCTTCCGGACTTCTCGAACGGCAACATCCGAAAGACCAGGGACTTCGAACAAGCGCTCGACGAGGTCGAGCTGGCACTGCAAGTCGACGAAGCATTCGACTCGCTGGATCTCGATCCGGCCACCTGAGGCAGCGCGAGTAACTGCAGCACGCGAGTAACTGCAGCAC
>JBBKXQ010000068.1:0-3675 GCA_037969565.1 Acidimicrobiales bacterium
CCGCCGTGACGGCGCTCGCTGACAGGGCAGAGGAAGTCGTGGCTCTCCGTGCTGCCAAGGGCAAGACGATCGGCGATGACGCCGCCGGTTCGCTCACCGACATCGGTGTCGAACTGGAACGCGTCAAGGCGCTGATCGAACCGCCCGCACCCCCTGAAGACACATCCAGCGATGACGCTGCGCGCATTCTGCTCGCCCGCATCGCGCATGACCAAGGAGTCACGATCTCATGACCGCAACACTCACCAGCCCTGAACTCACCGAGGTCGAGGGCAAGCTGACCGAGCGCCGCAAGTCGCTCGCCGACATCTACGCCGAAGCCGGCGCCGAACTCGACATGACCAAGGTCAAGTCGATCGACGGCGACAGTCAGGCCAAGGTCGAACACATCCGCGCTCTCGACGGTGAGATCAATGATCTCGCCACCAAGCGTGAGGAACTGCGCGACATCATTCGCATCGGCCAGAGCGTCCACGACAACCCCGAGGACGAGCGCGGCACGAAGGGCGCCGACGCCGACGACCACGACTCGAAGGATTCGATCGCCGATCAGATCCTCAAGTCGGAAGCGTTCCGGCACGGCAAGGGCATGGTCGACCTCGACGTCGACTTCAAGGCGTTGATGACGACCGCCGCAGGCTGGGCGCCAGAAGCGACCCGCGGTCCACGCGTCGCCGATTTCGCCACGACCCCGCTCGACGTGCTCGACCTCATCCCGACCGGCTCCACGAACCAGAACGCCGTCACCTACATGGAGGAGACGACGTTCACCAACGCCGCAGCCGAAACCGCCGAGGGTGCAGTGAAGCCCGAGGCGACGCTCGTGCTGACCGAGAAGACCAGCCCGGTACGCAAGATCGCCGTCACGATGCACGTCACCGACGAGCAGTGGGACGACGAGCCGCAAGTCCGCGGCTACATCAACCGACGGATGCCGTTCATGGTGCGTCAGCGTCTCAACACGCAGATCATCACCGGCGACGGCATCGCACCGAACCTGGAGGGCGCCCTGAACGTGACCGGCATCCAGACGCAGGCCAAGGGCACCGACCCGGTTCCGGACGCCGTCTACAAGGCGATGGTGAAGGTCATGACGACCGGTCAGGCGATGCCTGACGCGTTCGTCACGAACCCGCTCGACTGGCAGGACGTTCGCCTTCTCCGCACCGCCGACGGCATCTACATCTGGGGTTCGCCCGCAGATGCCGGCCCCGAACGGATCTGGGGTCTCCGCACCGTGCTCGCTCAGGGCATGACGCAGAACACCGGACTCGTCGGCGACTTCGGGAACTACTCGGAGCTCGCAGTCCGCACCGGCATCACTGTCGAGGTCGGATTCGTCAACGACGACTTCAGCAAAAACTTGAAGACGCTGCGTGCCGAGATGAGGGCTGCCCTGCTGTTTTATCGGCCTGCGGCACTCTGCAGCGTGACTGGCATCTAGGTTCCTGTAACTGTACAGAGAAACGTGATATGCTGGGGGAATGGAACAAAGCCATTCCCCCAGCTGTCAGAAATGTGGATATGCGTACGGCAAACGGCGGCGGTGCTATCGATGCAATCCTGGACGTAAGCGGACCGGCGAAACGAGAGCATGTCAGGTCTGCGGGGCGGGTTTTTACCTACAGCTGAATCAGGTCAAGAATGAAGCTGGTGATTTCTGTTCTCAGGCATGTCACTACACCAATGTTCGCGGCGTCGAAAAGGCCATTGGTACGAAGTACACCGACGCTGATGGCTACGTGATGGTAAAGACCGGGATCAGGAAGTACCGCTCTGAGCACAGGCTGGCGGTCGAATCTCATCTCGGTCGTGAGCTTGCAACGGACGAACAGGTCCATCACGTCAACGGCGTCAAGGACGACAACCGTATTGAGAACCTGCTCGTGATGAGTAACGCCGATCACCAGCGACTGCACGATCATCTCGATGTCCAACACGCACCGAGACGCGTCACCCTGACGTGCAAGGTCTGTGGGGCCGAGTACCAAACGAAACCGTCTCGCGCCGCCTCGTCGACCTGCTGCTCGCATGCGTGTCGACTGGTGAATATGCGAGCAGGTCGCAAGCGATAACCCAGCCCTTCACCCAATAAGGAGAACCCCAATGGCTATCATTTCTGGCGGCAACGTCATTTCTGGCGCGTCACAGCGCGTCTACACGATCAAGGCGGCTGGTGCCCCGACGGTCAATGTGACCGGGCTCGGCGTCGCCGGCATCGGTGACCAGTACATCAACACAACGACGGGCGTGCTCTCTATCTGCACGGCCACGAACGGCACTTCGACCATCGTCTGGACAGTCGTCGGGGCGCAAGTCTGATGTCGGGTCGCCTGTATCGCACCACCGATGATGAGATCGTCGCAGAGGGTGACCCTCGGGCCGCGTTCCTTGTCGTCGGCGACGGCGGCGATGTTCCTGACGAGTTCGCCGATGCTGTGGCGGCCTTCCGCAAAGGCGAGAAGCCGAAGCCCGAAAAGCAGACGTCTGAGAAGGTCGTCGAACCGGTCGCGAAAACCGCCAAGCCGAAACGGGTGACGAAACGCAAGAACTGACCCGACGAACTGACCCGATCGGATTGCGAAAGGTGGTGGTGACTGATGGCTCTCGGTGACCCGTACATCACAACGGCCGAACTCAAGATGTACGCCAAGATCACAGACTCAGACGACGACACATCGATCGCCAACGTCGTCGTTGCGATCTCTCGCAACATCGAACGGTTCACCGGTCGCCAGTACAACGACGCCGGCAGCGCAACAGCCCGCACCTATGCGGCGACGAACTCGCATCACGTCGAGGTCGACGACTTCTCGACGGTCAACGGCCTGGTGGTCGAAACCGATACGGGCCTCGATGGCGCCTACGCCACGGCGATCGCCTCGACGAGTTACACGCTGTTCCCGTTGAACGGTGTTGTTGAGGGTCAGACCGGCTGGCCGTACCGCAAGATCACATTGCACACGGCTGGGACGTTCACCGTGTCAGAGGGTCGACCTCTAGTTCAGGTGACGGCCCGGTGGGGTTGGTCGGCAGTCCCGGCAGACATCAAACAGGCCGCACTTATTCAAGGCGCTCGAATCTTTGGGCGGCGCGAGTCGGTTCACGGTGTGCTCGGTGCCGGCGACTTCGTGGTGCGTGTGTCGAACCGTCTCGACCCTGACGTCGAAGAGATGCTGCGGCATTACAAGTTTCGTGCGTTGGTTGCCTGATGGCGACGATTGCGACGATTTCGGCGGCGATCGAAACCCGACTCGACACGGTTGACGGGTTGAGGGTGTCCGATTTCCCTGAGCCTGCTTTGACGCCACCGCTCGCCTATCCGGTGTTCACCGGTTGGCTACCGATCTCGTCGGGGCGTGCCGGCTACTTCACAGCGTCGTTCGACGTGTTCGTGTTCACCGGCATCGGCCCGAGGTCGAAGGACTCGTATCGCAAGATCATCTCCTACGCCGACTGGTCGGGTTCCGATTCGATCTATCTGGCGTTGTGGGATGGCAACGACCAGGCCGCGGGCACGTTCGGTGGTCTGGCTGATACGTCGCTCAACATGGATGTTGGGCAGGGGTTCCGGTTGCTTGGTGTCGAGGAAGTCGACGCCTATCAGATGTTCGGTGGCGTGTTCGCTGTCGAAGTCCATACGAAAGGCTGACGATGCCGAAATACACAGTGATC
>JBBKXQ010000069.1:0-23102 GCA_037969565.1 Acidimicrobiales bacterium
CGGCGGTGGCACTCCGGAGCGCAGCTTCATCGAGGCCGGACACGTCGACGGAGCCAAGCTGATGGTTGATTTTCTGCAATGTGCTGGCTGCGTTCGACATGGCACGTACTTCCCAAGGCCACCAAGGGCCTGTCAGATCGCAGCCAAGAAACAAAGGCCGGATCGGTTGAGTTAGGGGGAAGTCGGTACTTCGAGCGGACGAACCGTGAGACTGACACTAGCGAACACCAGTTCGATTGTCCAGCAATATCTGTAAAGATTCTCGTGTGATGAAGCGGCGTTCATTTGCTTGTTCTGAACCCTACTCAGAGGGTGTGACATCGATAGAAGCTGCATCGAAAGCCAGCCGGAGGAGACCTCGCCAGGGGTTTGTGATTTCAACCGGATTGGGAGAACGCGATCACGATGAAGATCACCGTCCACACGAGAAGCAGGACAACGGTGACCACCAAGAAGATCCGCAACATCCTCGGAGCGGGTCCACTCTCGGCCCCGTGGTTCTCCCCCGACCATTCGCGCTGACGATCGGCCCATGCTTCGCCGGTCTCCGGCGGCGGATCGAAGGACCGAGTACCGCTCCTGCCAATCGGATCGCTACTCAGTAGCCGCCACGCTTCGGTCACGGCGGCGATCTCGGCGTGCGCCGCCAGGTCGTCGGCACCGCCTTGATCGGGATGCAGGGCCCGCATCCGACGCCGATAGGCCAGACGGACCTCCTCGATCGGCGCATCCGGCGACACACCGAGCACGACGTGGGGATCGGGATGAGCTGCGGTCACGTCAGCTCGCACACATCTGCCACACCGAGAAGCGCCGGCACGCGGGACAGCACCACAGTCGGACGCAACATCTGTGGGTTGGGCCTTCTACTCAAACCCGAAGTTTGATGTGTCCAGCGTCCATCGTCCAGCTCATTGTCGTCGCCCGCAGCCGATCGGCGTCTCCACAAAAAGTTGGTAAGCGAGACTAGTCAAATGCCCGTCTCGAGAACAGACTCAGGCGACTGGAAGTCCAGCTCCTGCTGGCTTCTCACCACATCGGAGCCCGCCATGCGTCGTTCGATCGCAGCTGTCCTCGCTCTAGCCGTGATGGTTCTTTTCGTCCCCGACCCGGCATCAGCCCAGGGCCGAACGTTGACCTACAACCAGGCCATTCACAGCGAGGCGGGGGTGGTGATCGAGCTTGGCCGGATCCCCGCTCAGGACGACTCCTCCGGTGCCAGGTGTCCGTGGCAGCTCACCGCCAAGAATCAACACTCGGTCCACACTGGCAACGACATCCTGATTCGGTCAGCTGAAACGAGCTTGACCGTTGCCGGCGTCGAAGACGTCGCCGATGGGGTGACGAACACATCCGGCTCGGCCGATCTGAGCGGCGAGGTGGTCGTATCGGTGCGCCTGGGCGCCGACGGCAAGTTCAGCGCCAAGGTCGAACTCACGGTCGGCTCCTGCGTTCCCGAAGCCACTACGACCACCACCGAACCGGCGACGACGACCACGACTGAAGCACCGACCACCATCACCACATTGGGCGCCACGGTCGCACCTCAACCACTCGGCCCCACCGTCACCGAACCTCCGACCACACCCACCACACAGGCCACCACAACGGTGAGCAGCGTGCCCACCACAGCCACCACGGCACCAGCTACGACCGCCACGACGGCTCGAGTGAAACCAGAGCCGCTCGGCCCCACCACCCTGCCCGTGACCGGCAGTGGTTTGACTGCCAGCTTGTTGCTCGTCGGGGCGGCGCTCGTCGCTGGCGGCGTCACACTCACGGCGAGAAACCGACAGGTCCGCTGAGAAACCGGTGCGCTGAGGCAACTCCCCGCGCGCCCACGCCCTCCCGGCCGACTCAACCCCAGAAGATGCCAGTGCGGTCGTGGACGACGATCGCGATCAATTGGTCGATGTGGGGGGTGGCATCGGCCGACTCGAACTCATGGAACTCCGAATGTCGATCAGGCCAGTAGAGCGTCCATTCGCACCGAGACTTGGTGTAACGAAAACGACAGACCGACACGCGGATCCACTCCTCGCCGCTTGCTCGGGGCGCGTCACGGATCCAAGGGGGACGACTCTCCAAGACGGTGATGGCCCGATCCGAAACCTCGATCTCGTATCGAAGCTGCTCCCGGGCGGGCAGAGGCATGTCGGCATTCATCCCGTCAATCCACTTTCGGACTCGGGCGAGATCAAGATCAGGAATCACGTTCGCTCCTCTGCCTGCGCGGTGCCATCGTGCCCCATCAACGGGCCGAGGTCGAACGCTCTCGTTCGGGGGTCGAACAGGGTTCGACATCTGCGGCGCATGTTAGGTTCCCGCCTTCGGCCGCTCGATCCACAGGAGACCTGACCGTGAACGACTTCGCCCTGAACGTTGCGCTCTTGGTGTTGCGCGGTGCCATCGGTGGCGTGATGCTGGCCCACGGCGTCAATCACATCGTTGGTGGCGGTCGCATCAAGGGGACGGCTCGCTGGTTCGAAAGCCTCGGGATGAAGCCTGGGCTGCTCCACGCTTGGTTGGCGAGCATCACCGAGGTCGTCGGCGGTGTTCTGTTGATCCTCGGATTCCTCATGCCCCTGGGCGGCTCGGCGGTGGTCGGCACCATGTCGGTCGCTCTCATCACCAATCACCGCACGAACGGATTCTTCATCTTTCGCCCAGGTGAGGGTTGGGAATACGTCATGACGCTCATCGCCGCAGGATTCGCCCTTGCCGTGCTCGGAGCCGGCGACTGGTCGGTCGACCACGCCCTCGACCTGTTCGACCCACCGGCGGCAGACGGTTTGTGGATCTCACTCGTTGCCGGCCTCGGGGGAGCAATCGCCCTACTCGCTGTGTTCTGGCGGCCCCCGCCAGCAAAGTCGTGACAATCGTCCCCCGCATGGGGTCTGCACGTCGCCGGTGCCGCGTTGCGAACTAGCTTGAGCGCAATGCCGCACCGGATCCTCCCGCGAGCCAACCAGATCGTTCCCGTCCTCGGCGCGCTCATGTTGCTCGCCGGTTGTGGTTTCGGCGCCGACCCCGACACGACGCTCCGAGATGTCGCCATCTACAAGGCCGTGATCATCGACCTCATCGACCGCTCCGATGTCAATTTCGACAGCGCCGACCAACTGCCGGTGGTGTTCGTCGAAACACTCGAGGTCGAGGACGTTCCCCTCGAGGTACAGGTGGAGATCGTCACCGACTTCGAGGATCGCTACCAGGTTCGGTTCATCGATCATCTCGACGAGGCGGTCAAGGCCGATCTCCCCGATCTCCCCGTTCGCGAAAACAGCCTGCTCGTGGGGGTGGGCAGGATCACCGTCGATGGGTCCGCCGACGTTCGCGGCGAGTGGTACCTCGATGCCGAGATGATCGAGGCCTACGAGTACCGGCTTCAGCGGGTCGTCACCGGCACCTGGAACATCGTCGGCGAACCACTGAGCGCCGATCCCATGGGCTTTGTGGCAACGCCATGACCGCAACCACCGAAGCCAAGACCCGAGCCGCCGTTCGTTCCTTCCTCGGTGATCCGGCGGCCCGCACGCTGCTTCCGATGCAGGCGTTGCACAGCGCCGGCGAGTCGCTCTTCGCTCTGTCCCTCGTCGGTTCACTCTTCTTCAACGTCAGCGTCGACGCAGCACGACCCCGAATCCTGCTCTACCTCGCGCTCACCATGGCTCCGTTCGCCGTACTGGCGCCACTGATCGGGCCGTTCATCGACCGCATCTCCGGCGGCCATCGCGCCGTTCTCGTGGTGTCCCTCGGAGCGCGAGCCGCCGTCGCCGCCTTGCTGGCGTCCCAACTGAAAACCCTGCTGCTCTACCCCGAAGCATTCGTGATCGTGGTGTTCGCCAAGGTCTACGTCGTTGCCCGCAATGCACTCATCCCATCCCTCGTCGAGAGTCGAGACCACCTCGTTGTCGTCAACTCTCGTCTGGCCCGGGTTGGCACCATGGCGGGCCTCACCTCCGGGTTGCTCGGCGTTGCCGTTCTCAGCTTCAGCAGCGCGGCGTGGGTGCTCCGGCTGGGTGCGGTCGTTTATGGACTCGGAGCGCTCGCCGCGTTGCGGATCCCTGCTCACCGCGTCAAACCCAACACGTCGCCAATCGTCGAATCGACAGAGATGCACGGCCCGGGTGTTCGCACTGCAACCATCGCCATGGCGGGTTTGCGGATGGCAACCGGCTTCGTCTTCTTCCACATCGGTTTCGCGCTGAAGACATCGGGCCAGCCGGCGTGGGTGATCGGTGGTATTGCCGGGACGGCGGCATTGGCCGGTTTCAGCGGCACCTTCGTTGCGCCCCGCCTCCATCGGCGCTGGGACGAACAACGCATGCTCACCGCGTCTCTGATCCTGCCCGCAATCGTGGCCGTATTCACTGCGCTCCGATTCCATGGCGTCACCGCCGTTGCGCTGGCGGCGTCTCTGGGCTTGGCCGGCAGCGTGGGCCGGCGGGCTTTCGATGGCGTCGTCCAAACGCAGGCTCCGCACGCCCGTCGGGGCCGGGCCTACGCCGGGTTGGAGACGAGGCTCGAAGTGGCGTGGGTGATCGGAGCGGTGAGCGCCGTTTTGCTACGAGCGCCGAACTGGTTGGGGATGGTGATTCTCGCGGTCGGATTGACCGCGTTGAGTCTCGAACGTATTGCTCGCTTCTACTCGGCCCGGCGGGTGGGAGCCGAGGTCGGTTCAGCCACGCTGGCCCTCCGTCTCATGGAAACAGCCGAAGCGGTGGCGGCCAAAGGCGACCGGCAACAAGCAGTACTCGTGGCCCTGGCCGCGGTGGAGGCAGCCGCCGCCGTCGGCGACGTCTGCGATGAGCGGCTCGGCGAGCTCCGTCGCTGGAGCCGGATCGCCGCGCTCGAGAACGACACGGCGGTCGAAGACAATCTGCTTCGAGTGGCGCACGATCTGGTCAGCGAATCCACCCGCTGAATCTGGAAGGGTCTGCTTCCATCCGTCGTGCCCACACGACGGGTCTTGCGCACCGCCGGCCTCAGCACCATGATCGTGGCACTCACCAGCAGAGTTCGGAGCACACGCAGATGACGAACGACGAGGATCGATCCAGCTCCCTGATCGTGCGGGATGATCTGGCCGAGGCCCACCGCCTCGCCTGGCGACACATCGCCAGGCCCGGGGTCTGGTTCACAGCTGCCCAGCGCATCGAGTTGGCGAACACCGTGCTCATGGCCATCGCCGACGACGAGCCACTGCCACCATGGGTGGGCCTGAGCACCACCGATCGCCTCTCCCCCACAGCCGAGGCACCCGCGGCTGCCCATGACATCGCCTACCGAATCGCCCGTCACGCCGGCACCATCACCGCCGATGTGTATCAGGCGGCATCGGCCGAGATCGGCGAGTTGCCCTACGTCGAGGTGTGCGCCATTGCGTCGACCGTCGCCGCAGTGGCCCATTTCTGCCGCAACATCGGAGTCGACATCCCGCCCTTTCCCGAGGCCGTGGCGGGGGAACCAACTCATGAGCAACCAGACCACATCGTCAGGGCTGAGCTCAACTGGGTACCGGTCGCTGCCCCCGCCGATCAGACCGCGGCCGTCGTGCAGGCCTACTCGGCGGTGCCCCCGGAGTTCGACAACACCTGGCGGATGGCGGCGGCCCAATACATACCGAACGAAGAGATGGTCCACGCCGATTGGTCTCGTCGGGCGGGCGGATTGTCGCGACCGCAAACCGAGCTGGTCGCCGCTCGGGTGGCCCAGCTCCGAGAGTGTTTCTATTGAACGGCGGCCCACGCCAGCATGCTCAGTTGGAGCAGCACCAAAGCCGGAACTGACATCGACCTCACCGCCGTGGCCGACGGCCGCGACATCAGCGACATCAACATCGAACACGGCGCGCTACTTCTCCGGTTCGCCACGGCTTGTGCCGAACGGGACGAGCAGGCCCTCGACGACGCCCGCCGCGATCTCGCAGCAGCCACCGACTCGGCCTTCATGGTCGATGCGGCGGCCGTGGCCGCCAACTTCGAGATGATGACCCGACTGGCCGACGGCACTGGTTCGCGAATGCCGGGCGACGTGCTCGAGGCCCGGGCATCAACCATCGGCGCCATGGGTGTGGCTGACTTGGTCAGCCGCCGCTGAACTCCATCGACCACGACGATCGTCCCCGACGCAATCGGCCAATGGCCCGGTGATCCCGGGAGCAGTCATCCCTGAGGCCGATGACCTTCAAGAGGAGAGGAAGGTCACCGGCCCCAGTCGCCCGTGGGAGATTCAGCGCCCGCCGCTAGAGGCGACGGAACTTGTAGACGGCATTGATCGCTCCGTCTTGGGAGACGTAGACCGACCCCTTGGCGTTCACCGCGACCCCATTGAAGTTGCCGTGGGGAGGGGCGAGTTGATTGAGAACGGGAGGACCAAGATCGAGGCCGGTGACGAGGGTGCTGACCGCTCCGGTCGTGAGATCGACCGCCGAGAGCTGATCGAGTCCGACCTCGACCACGAGTAGACGATCACCGTCGAGCGCAAGTCCTTCCGGACCAGCGAGGCCGGAAGCGACCACGCTCGATCCGGAATCGGTCACGGCCGTCACCGTGCCAGCCGCCCAATCGCCGACGTAGAGCGTCTCGCCATCGGTGGCAAGGCCCAGCGGGTAGAAGAGGCCTTCGAGAATCACGTCACCGGTCTGGCCGTCGATCACGTTGCCCGCCCCGAGCTGGGCGACAGCCAACACATCGCCATGCCGAACCGCGTTGACCGGAACGCTGAGGGTGCGAAGGTCTTCGAGAATCGTCCCCGTTGCCGGGTCGAGCACCTGCACCGAATTCGAGAACAGCCCGGTGGTGATCACGTTGTTGCCGTCAGCGGCGACCGTGTTCATCCCGCCAGGGCCGGCGAACGGCGCATCGAAGCGGTAGAAGAACGACGCAATCGGATTCCAGCGAGACCAGATTCCCCGTAGGGCGAACCCTTCGGCTACCCACAAGGTGCCGTCGTCGGTGACCGCCAGACCCGACGGAGCCGTGAATCCGCTCCGGTTCAATGCCCGCAGCGTTCCGTTGGGCCGCATCTTCAGAACCTGGCCCGAAGTGGCAGACGTGACGAAGAGCTGATCGTTGTCGTCGAACGCCAGATTGTCGAGGTTGTCCTCGACCTCGTCGAGCACGACCCAATCGCCGGTGGCGACGTCGACTTTGATCAGTTGACCAGTTCCCAGATCGACGGCATACAGCTCGCCGAGTGAGTTGAACGCCACCGCCGCCGGCGTCACGAAACCAGACGCAACAACTTCGAAACCGAGTTCTGGTGCATCGACGTCGATCCGAACGATGCTGCCGCCGAAGAAGAGCGGACCATAGAGCAGCCCATCGGGACCGAAGTCCATGCCGTTCAAGCCGAACAGATCGGGGATGAGGATCTTGGGCGGATCAATCAGTTCAGGATCGAGTTCGTACAAGCCGTTGCCAAGGAAGTCGAGCGCCACGAACAGCCGGGTCTCGTCCTCGTTCATCGTGATGGGGTTCACGCCGGGGGCAACGAACTGTTTGTCGAAGCTGCCGTCGGGCCGAAGGATCCTGACATAGCCGTCGAGGAGGTCGGTGGAGTAGATCGTGCCGTCTCGGGTGATGTAGAGGTCATCCGGGCCTTGTACGCCACGTTCCGGTCCGATGCGATCGATCACCTTGCCGTTGCGGGGGTTGTGCACGGTGATTTCGTCCCCGCCGACGCTGGCGGCGTAAACGTTTCCATCCGGCCCGACATAGACCCCGTTCGGTCCGTTCGTTTCCGAACCACGCCAGATTCGGTTTCCATCGTCAGGCGTGAGTGGATCGGTCGTACTGGCGTACGCAGCCGATGCGGACAGCATCACGGCCGCGACAATGAGCGCTAGAAAGACTCGCATTTCGGTTCCCTCTCTTTGGCGAGCACAAAGCACTCGGGTTCGACCGCCCCAACTCACCGGTCCTGGGCGAACCTACCTGCTCATAGCTGCGAGGACAAGAAGTTTCTTCTTTCATGAGGGACCGCGGCGCGGTCAGCCGAGCACGTCAGCCTGCTCCGCTCCAGCCGAGCCATGACGTGGCTGCGATCTGCACAACCGGCCCGTCCGGCCGATGGTGTTCATACTGTTCGTACTTCTCGACCAGGGCGTCGCGTGCCCTGTCGGCGATCGAGGGGTCGCTCGCTTCCGACGCCAGACCTCGCATCCTCACCCACCAGAGTTGAGTCCAGTCGTCGTCGTAGCGGTCGAACAGAACGGTGACCTTCGGCTCGATCGCGATGTTGTGCAAACGCTGGAGCCGTTGCGTCGACTTCGGTTTGTGATCGATGGCGAACACGATCGTGTCGTCGACAAAGGCGAAGACGATCGGCACCAAGTCGATCCGCCCATCGGGTCGGGTGGTGGCCAACCGAGCCGAACGTTCGCCGCCGGCCCGTTCTCGACATTCGATCAAGTCCATCTCCACAGTCTCGCCGACAACGAGTTCGAGACCCTGATTCCAACTCCCTCCACCTCAACCCGAAATGACGCCGCCCCACTGGTTGCGTAGGTTGGCCATCACACCAACAGCGATACGACCAACAGCGATACGACCGAGAGTGAGACACGGCCATGGCGTGGGATTTCGAGACCGAACCCGAGTTCGAAGCGAAGCTGGCGTGGATGCGCGAGTTCGTGCGGGAGGAGATCTTCCCGCTCGAGACGTTGGCCACCGAGTTCCGTAGCGAAGAGGGGCGCAAGGTCTACGACAAGATCACCGAGCCACTCAAGCAGCAGGTGAAAGAGCAGGGATTGTGGGCGGCCCACCTTCCTCCTGAGTTGGGCGGCGGCGGGTTTGGTCAGGTGAAGCTCGGTCTGATGCACGAGATCCTCGGCCAGTCGACACTGGCCCCCCGCATCTTCGGCAACAACGCACCCGATTCGGGCAACGCCGAACTCCTGTCGCTGGGCGGCACCGAGGAGCAGAAGAAGCAATGGATGCAACCGCTGCTCAATCAGGAGATCCGTTCCTGTTTCTCGATGACCGAACCGGGCGCCGGCGCCGACCCCACCCTGCTGACCACTCAGGCCGTCCGCGACGGCGAAGAGTGGGTGATCAACGGGCACAAGTGGTTCTCATCCAACGCCTCGGTGTCCGACATCCTGATCGTGATGGTGAAGACCAACCTCGACCCCGACGCTTCGCCCTACTCCGCCTTCTCGATGATCGTGGTTCCGACCAAAACCCCAGGGGTGAACATTCTTCGTGACGTTCCGACGATGGGCGAGCCTGATCACAAGACGGGTGAACCCGGCGGCCATGCCGAAATCATCTACGACGAGGTGCGGGTGCCGTTCGACAACGTGGTCGGTGGCGAGGCCGGCATCGGCCAGGGTTTTGCGCTGGCCCAGAAGCGGCTGGGTCCGGGTCGCATCCATCACGCCATGCGCTGGCTCGGTCAGTCGAGCCGAGCCTTCGACCTGCTGTGCGAGCGGGCACTCACCCGCTACACGAAGGGCTCGATCCTGGCCGACAAGCAGATGATCCAGGATTGGATCGCCCAGTCCTACGCCGACCGCGAAGCGGCCCGGCTCCTCACCCTGCAGGCGGCCTGGAAGATGGACAAGCTGCACGACGCCGGCGGCACCTACAGCGATGCCCGGCTCGAGATCGCCGTCATCAAGTTCTGGGGAGCGAAGGTTCTCCACGATGTGATCGACCGGGCCATCCAGATCCACGGGTCGCTGGGCTACACCACCGACCTCCCGCTCGAAGCCATGTATCGGGCGGCCCGAGCAGCCCGCATCTACGACGGACCAGACGAGGTGCACAAGGTGACCGTGGCCCGACAGGTCCTCAAGCGCTACCGACCGAGCGACCCCTCGATCGATCACATCCCCACGCGGCGAGCCGAAGCACTCCAGCGTTACGGCGACTACCTCGACGAGCTCGCCATCAACTCATGACCTGACCGACTGGAAGCACCGGGGTTCAGCCGTAGGAGTTGCGGACCTCGGTCTCTTCCTTCAGGGCGGTCTTCCGATCGGCTTCGGCCTGGTCGTGCCCGACCAAGTCGACCATGTCGGCCACCGCAACTTTCAGCGAGCGACCCAAGCGCTCGCCACCCTGGGTGCCGGGCAGTCGGGCGGGCAGAATCTCTGCGATGTTGCGGTAATACCAGAGCGTGCCCACGCGGCCGGTGTTGAACCGCAACCAGTACTCATCACCATGCTCGGCGACGTCAGCCACGATCGACCGGGCGTTCGACAGCTTGTCGGCGCCCGACACCAGGGCCGCATCTTCCGACGCCGTGTGCAGATGATCGATGTATTGGATCTTGCGATCCCACCAGGGCTGCTTCTCACCGGCGTCCTCGACCCGGCTGTCGGAGCAGTCGAGCACGATCTGCTTCACCCGCTCGCCAAACATGGATCCGATCTCGAGTGCTTGGGCCTCTCCCCCACCGTCCTCCACCACATCGTGAAGGAGCGCAGCGATGGCCACGTCCTCATCGGCTCCGTGCCGCAGGGCAATGGAACACACCTCGAGGAGGTGCAGCAGGTAGGGCAGGTGCGAACCCTTCAGCGTCTGGCCCTCATGGACGGTGCGGGCCATGTCGAACGCTGAGGTCATGCGGTGCGTGAGCTGTGGGGCCGTCTCGTTCATTCTTCGAGTGTCGCACTTTGTCGAACTCGACGGAAGAGACAATCGGCGCCGTGAACCGGGCGGTACCGGCTTCGATGTCTTCTTCCAATCGCCAATGGTGAGGATTATTGTTTCACGGGGGCGCTCACCGACTCTTCCGGAGAGGGGGCACTTGGATCAACATCGAACGTGCGGACACTGACCGCAGGTCGAACGCCGAACCGCCATCTCGCTTGCGTACCGCCGGCAGGCGACGCCATTTGGGCAACAGCGAAACGTCCGTCCGACATCGTGATCGCCAACCAAAGGGAACGTTCAAATGGTCACGACGAAAACGAAACCGACGAGTTCAAAGTCAACCGACATCGAATATCAGCTCCCGGCCGAAATGAACGTCTGGGAGCTCATCGAGGAAGCAAAGGCCGAGTTCTACAAGGATCCCAACGTCATCGGCGTGGGGGTGGGGCCGAAGCGGACCGACGAGGGCACCTTCCATGATCAGACGGCCATCGTCGTCTACGTGAAGGACAAGTTGCCGCTCAACTCCGTGCCGAGTGAGTACGTGATCACTCGAGAATTCGGAGGAATCGGCACCGACGTCGTCGCCCCGTTCGGGCTGGACGCGCCGGTCGATCCAATGGGCATGATCGAGCAGCACGATCACTCGACCGACATGGCATTCATCGATTGGCCCCGGCTCCACGAGCAGTGGACGGCCGAGGCCGGGGGCGAGATCGAGTGGCACGGCAAGGTGCAGGACCGGGGCGACATCTGCATGATCGAAGACGACGGCACGTTGTTGAAGACCATCAACGGGCAGCAGGTCATCGACTGGGTTCGGGCCTACAAGTTGTTCCGAACCACCCATCCCGACATCTACGACTTCGTCACGTTCATGACCGACTCCGACCACGGCATGCCGCCCCAGGGCGGATCGTCCTGGTACCGATTCGTGTTCAACGACATCAAGGGAATCGGCTTCGGCGATTTCGATCAACGCGGCGCCTACGGATCCAACTCGCTCCAGGGAATCATGTTCATGAACCAGGGCCACTTCGGGGCCTGGCGTTACGTGATGTTGCAGGAGCAGGGTCACCGCTGGGGCTCGTTCGCCCGCTATCGGGACAGTGCGACCGGGCCGATCATGAACGACCACCTCTTGGGTGGATGGGGCCACTGGACCCAGAACTTCGATGACGACAAGTCACCGATGGACTACGACATCTACGACTGGGTGAAGGACAACGGTGACTTCCTCCGTCTCTCGCTCTCGTCGAGCGAACGGACCTACTGCAATCTCGACCTCTATCTCATGGGTCTTCTCGATCGCAAGGAGGTCGGAGACTTCAGTCTTCTGTCCAACCCGAGCCTCATCTCCGGCAATCGGTATGCGGCAATGGCCAAGACGATGAACATCCAGAACATCGAGTGGGCCGAGGGCATCCGTTCACCATCGGCGGCCGAAACACCCAAGTCGATCAAGACGGCGTTCGTGGTCCTCACCGGGAACATGAACGAGGTGCACGATCTGGTCGACAAGGTGGACGAACTGCGCCTGCAGTTCGAGCAGGACTACTACGAAGCCACGAAAACCCTCGGTCGAGTCGACACCACACTGGGACCGGTGCGAACGCAGACCGAGACGCAGTTCGTGACGACGAACATCGACATTCCGGCCGGGAAGGGGCGCCGTCAGTTCAACAAGACGGTGAAGTTCAACAGACCGGTGCGCCGTGCCGGTGTGGCCCTCAACGGCTTCAAATTCGATTACATCAACGACGATCACGAAGCGAATGTGATCGAAGTCGACACCGACGTTCTCTCGGTCAACGGTTTCGAGGTGACGCTCCGAATCGAATGTCAATACGCCGACAAGAATTTCGACGACCCCTACACGGGGTACGTAACAGCACTCGTCATCGCCGACGTCGGCTGATCAACTCGGCTCGCCGACAAGGTTGGCCTGCACCCCCTTGACTGAACCCCGTTGACTGAACCCCGTGGCCGGACGAGATCCGGCCACGGGGTTCGCTACGAATCGATCCGGGCCAGCGGCTCGCCCTGTCGAATGGCCACCCCTTCGGCAACCAGCTGATACATGACGCCGCCAACCGGCGCCTCGACCTCCTGCGACACCTTCTCCACCTGCACCTCGGCAATGACCTGCCGGGGTGCCACGGCTTCGCCGTGATTCACGAACCAGGTGCCGACCACTCCCTCCGCCGCCGGGTCGTCTTCCGACATCATCGGAAACGAGACTTCGGTGATCACGACATCAGGTCCTTGACTGCAGCGCTGATCTTCTCACGAGTCGGGAGCACTCCGTATTCGAGAGGACGGGCATACGGAATTGGCACATCGGGAACGGCGACGCGACGGAACGGTTTCTTCAGCATTGTCG
Source organism: Acidimicrobiales bacterium (assembly GCA_037969565.1). Lineage (GTDB taxonomy): Bacteria > Actinomycetota > Acidimicrobiia > Acidimicrobiales > SZUA-35 > SZUA-35. The sequence continues at coordinate 12,991 of JBBKXQ010000069.1, forward strand.
GGTCGGTCTCGGCGATGATGGCGGCTATCTCGCCGGTCAACCCGAAGCTCTTGTAGTCCTCGTCGACGACGACGACCCGGCCCGTCTTGGCCACCGAATTCAATACGCACTCGCGGTCGAGCGGGACGAGACTGCGGAGATCGATCACCTCCACGCTGATTCCTTCGCCCTCCAGTTGCTCGGCAACGTCGAGGCTGTGCTGCACCGACAGCGAGAGCGTGACGATCGTGACATCGCTGCCCTCTCGAGCCACCGCAGCCTTGCCGATCGGAACGGTGTAGGACGCTTCGGGTACCTCGCCGATGGAACGCGGATTCTTCTCCATCCACACCAGGCCCTGGGCTCCCTTGTGAAACAGATAGAGCACGGGGTTGTCATCCTGAATGGCCGAGATCATCAGTCCCTTCGCGTCATACGGGTTGGAGGGCACGACGACCTTGATGCCAGGCAGGTGGGCAAACGTTCCCCACAAGCACTGGCTGTGTTGGGCCCCATCGGAGTAACCACCGCCGGCGGCCGCCATGAGCACCATCGGCACCTTCACGTTGCCACCCGACTCGTAGTGGATCTTGGCCATGTGGTTGGTGATCTGATCCATACACACGCCGTAGAAGTCGACGAACATCAACTCGACGACCGGCCGAAGGCCCTCGACTGCGGCCCCGATGCCGGCACCGATGAACCCGGTCTCCGAGATTGGTGTGTCGATCACCCGGTCGGCGCCGAACTCACCGAACAGGTCGGTGGTGGAACCGAAGATGCCGCCGTAGGCACCGACGTCTTCCCCCATCACGAACACGTTCGGGTCTCGGCGCATTTCGAGACCGATGCCTTCGGCCATCGCCTTGGCGGTGGTGATCCTTCGGACTGGGGCGGAGGTTTCTGTTGCAGTCATTTTCTGTTCTCCATCTCTCTCGGGCGCAACTCAGGCGAATACGTGGTTCAAGGCGTCGGCAGGGGCAGGTTCGGGACTCGAGATCGCGAACTGGATGGCGGCGTCGACTTCGGCGTCGGCCTCCGCCGCGATCGAACTGATCTGATCGTCGGTCAACTCACCGAGTTCTTTCAACAGTTCGGCATAGCGCGGGATCGGATCACGCTCGTCGACGGTTTCGAGTTCGGCACCGCGGTAGGCCTGGGCGTCTCCTTCGAAATGACCCCAGAGTCGGAGGGTGTGGATCTCGATGAGGCTGGGACCATCACCAGTTCTGGCCCGCTCGATCGCCGCGCCGGCGGCTTCGAACACCGCCTCGACATCGTTGTTCTCCACCCGCACGCCCGGCATGCCGTATCCGGCGGCCCGGTCGGCGTTGGACGCATTGGCAGTGGAGTGGGAACGGGGCACCGAGATGGCCCAGTCGTTGTCTTCGATGATGAAAACGACCGGCAGGTTCCACAGCGCCGCCAAATTGAGCGACTCGTGAAACGCTCCCTGGTTGGCCGCTCCCTCACCGGCGACGGCAATGGCAACGTGATCGGTTCCCTTCCGTTTGAAAGCGAACGCTTGGCCGCAAGCCACGGGATATCCCTCTGCGATGATGCCCGAGCACGAGAAGTGGTTCTCCGGATCGAACAGGTGCATGTGTCCGCCCTTGCCCCGGCAGAGTCCCGTGTCCCGACCGTAGATCTCTGCGGTCATCTTGTTCATGTCGACCCCATGAGCAAGGGCGAAGTGGTGCGGACGGTGCGGCGCCGTGATCGCGTCACCCTTCTTCAAGTGGGCACACACACCGACAGCCGATGGTTCCTGGCCGGCCGCCAGGTGCATCTCGCCGGGAATGAGGCCGGCGCCGATGTCCCAGGCCGGCTTCTTGTCAGCGTGGTACTCCTGAAGGATCCGCGACTCGTATTGCCGGATCCTCACCATTGCTTTGTAGAGGTCGAGGCGGTTCATCTGACTCATGGGCTGATCTCCTTTGTTGGTGCGGTTGTTTGGCGGTGCTGTCGTGCTTTCAGGCTTGTTGGGCCAACTCATCGAGAACGCCCGAGGTGGCGGCGATCTGCATTGTTCGGGCCACGTCGATTGCCAGCGGTCCGTCCCAGCTGAGCATCACAGTGACGGTTTCACCGTGGGCGAAGCGGAGAACCCGCTCGCCGTCGAGGGCGATGACGCCCGATGGTGCGTTCACCTGAATTGCTTGGTCGAGCCCGAGTTCAGCGAGCTGGGCGATGTCGATGTCGCTCAGGAGGCCGGGAGCCAGCGGCACCCGCACTCGATGGACGGCGGGCGGGCCCAACCGGATGTGGAGCCCAGTTGGCTCGTCACGGCAGACCGGACGCAGATGGCCCCCGATCGAGGACAGTCCGATCGCCTGTGGTTCGGCGAATGTGAGGAACAGCTCACCGATCGCCGCCGATTCCCAAATGGCCCCCGATCCCACTTCATTGCCGCTCAGGATCGCCACATCGACGAGAGCGCGCTCGGTCGCGCTGCCAACCTGAACCAAGAGGGCCTTGCATCGCCGGGTGGCGGCCGCAGGATCAACCCGGCCCGTCGCAACGAGTCCGGTGGCCAGGCCCACCACGGTGGGTTCGATCACACCCGGAAAGGCATTGTTGGTTCCGGTCGAGATCGACGCCACGGGCACGGGCCCGCAAAATCCGGCTACCACTCGGTTCGTCCCGTCGCCTCCGAGAACGACGATCGCGTCGACTTCCCTCGCAACCATTTCCTCCACGGCGACGGCAGTGTCAGAGGCCGTCTGGGTGATGGGATGGTCGATGAACTCGAGCTTGGGCCAGCCCGCTCCGCTGGGCTTGGAAGACGTGGCAGCGAGACCGGCGGAGATGCCACCCATGTCACTCATCGAGATCACCCGGTCGACGCCGGCCGCTGACAATCCGGCCAGAAGCCGGCTCAGCATGTTCAGCTTGTGGTTCGTGGTGACCGCTGCGCCCGAGGCGACCAGGCGGCGAATGTCGCGGGCCGAGGCCGGGTTGGCGATCACGCCCACCACGCCGCCTGCTGACATCGATGCACCTCCCACCGAATCGTGGTTCAACGGTCCCGAATCCGAGATTTCCAGGGCCACCTCGTCTTGCTTTCCGACACTACCTGAACCGACCGAGCCGAGTTCTGTTTGCTCACAGCGTGAGCGGACATCACGATCGGGACCCGGGCCGTTCGACCATTGTTCCCAGACACGCGGCATCGAGCTGCGCTACGAGTAGCGATGGGCGACACTCTGCCCATGCCAGGAACGCCGATGCCGATGCCAGGAACACCTCCCAACGAGTTGTATGCCGCCACCCGCAACGGGTTGATCGAAATCGCCCGAACACTCACGCCCGATGAAGCCGAGATCGAGGTGCCACTGTGCCCCGGCTGGTCGGTGAAGGACGCCGTCGCACACGTCTGCGGAATCAACAGCGACCTTCTCGCCAAGCAACTCGCCGGGTTGGGAAGCGACGAATGGACGGCGCGCCAGGTCAGCGACCGGGCCGATCTGACCATCCAGCAGGTGTGCGACGAGTGGACCTCGTATCGCGACGCAATCGACGCACTGTTCCGGGACGACCCGTTCATGGGCACTCGGCTCGTTGCCGATCTCATCGTGCACGTGCAAGACGTGCAGGATGCGCTCGAACTGCCCATCGACACCCAGTCCGAGGCCACGATGGTCGCAGCTCACCGCTACGTACCACCCCTTCAGGAACGAGCGCTGGAGCGCGTCGGCGTTTCGCTCACCGTGGAGTTCACCGATGGTTCGAGCTGGCCTGGCCCCGAGGGTGAGACGGTCCTGCAACTCCGCTGCACGCCGTACGACTTTCTGCGGTCGGTGACCGGACGACGCAGCCGACAACAAGTTGCGGCCCTCGACTGGACCGGTGATCCCTCCGCTCTGCTCGATCTGGCTTGGACCTCCTACGGGCCGCTCCTCAGCGCTGACGTCGCCGTTTAGCCCTCCCTTCTCTGCCGCCGACGGACGTACCCGATCGATCCTCTGTCGGACGAGCACGGCTCGTGCGGACTCACTAATGTCAGGCGGCGGGTAAAGGCACCAACCAAACGAAATACGACGGAAGAGGGCAAACATGTTGAAACGGGTTTTGGTCGCGTTCGCAGTGATTTGCAGTCTGCTGGTGGCTTCAGGGCCGGCAGCCTCGGCAGGCCCAGCGTCTTGCGGTAACAGAGTGAACAACACACTCGAGAAATTGATGGAATGCGTCACCGTCGACGGTGTGCGCAGCCATCAAGCAGCATTGCAGGCAGTCGCCGACGCCAACAACGGCATTCGTACCTCTGGAACGCCGGGCTACGACGCCTCGGTCGACTACGTGGTTTCCCAGCTCGAGGGAGCCGGTTACGCCACGACCGTGCAGCCCTTCACCTATCAGACGTTCATCACACTTTCGCCAACCGTTCTCGAGCAGGTAGCTCCTCCGCCTGCTGGTCCAGTCGTCACCAACATCATGAGTTATTCGGGCAGCGGCGACGTCACCGCACCCGTCAGCACACTCTCAACTATCACCGGCTGCAATGCCGTTGATTTCGCAGGCTTCACCGTCGGCAACATTGCGCTCATCAGCCGCGGCGCCTGTTCCTTTGCGATCAAGGCAACCAATGCCTTCAACGCAGGTGCAAGCGGCGTGATTATTTACAACAACACCTCCGGCACCCTCAACGGCACCCTGTCCAGCACGTTCACGCTCGACATCGGCGTCACTGCAGTCACGCAGGACGTCGGCCAGGCACTCGCCGCAACCTCCGGTCTCGTCATGCGGCTGAAGACCGACACCTTCCGGGGCGAAGCCACGACCTACAACGTGTTGGCTGAAACGAAGTCAGGCGATCCCGACAACGTCGTGATGGTCGGCGCTCACCTCGATTCGGTGAACGCCGGCCCTGGAATCCAGGACAACGGCTCGGGCTCCGCAGCCATCCTCGAGGTGGCCATCCAGATGGCGAAGGTGAAGCCGGTCAACAAGGTGCGATTTGCGTGGTGGGGTGCCGAAGAATCCGGCCTCGTCGGCTCGACGTACTACGTCAACAACCTGACCCCGGATCAGTTGGACGACATAGCCCTTTACCTCAACTTCGACATGATCGGATCGCCCAACTACTTCTTCGGAATCTATGACGGTGACGATTCCGACGCCGTCGGAGCTGGCCCCGGGCCCACCGGCTCAGCCCAGATCGAGAAGACCTTCGAGGCGTTCTACACCCAGCGAGGCGAACCGTTCGAGGGCACCGACTTCTCCGGTCGGTCCGACTACGGCCCGTTCATTGCGGTGGGAGTTCCGGCCGGTGGTCTCTTCACCGGCGCTGAGGGCATCAAGACGCCAGCACAGGCCGCTCTCTACGGCGGGACCGCAGGACAGCAATACGATCCCTGCTACCACCTGGCGTGTGACACCTTCGACAACATCAGCCTCAAGGCCCTCGAGGTCAACAGTGATGCTGTCGCTTACGCAACGTTGAACTACGCGATGAGCACCAAGCTGATCAACGGAGGCAAGAGCAAGGGCAACTTCAAGCCACCGAAGGATGATCACGTCATGAGCTGACCGTTTACGGTCGAGCGACCCGAGCCGGCCCCGTCGATCTCGACGAGGCCGGCTCGTCGCGTCAGGCATGCACCTTGCCGCTAGAAGACGGGGAACACGGCGGGGCTACTCGACCGCTCGGAGCGGGCCAGGGCATAAAGCACTTCCCAGTCGCCATGAGTATTTCGGGCGATGCCCTGCACGATGTCGATCACGATGGCCGGACCCTCCGGGTTGGTCGCCGGTCGAGCTTCACCGACGCTGACGGCGAGATCGTCGAGGTGGAGCAACACTTCGATCAGGCGAGTCCGACAGAAGTCGTCGAGCGTGAGCATTCGTCCACCGAGTGCGCCGACAAGTCGATCAACGGGTTCCTCGGAAAGCCGCTGGCGCAACTGGTCGACAAGCATCAGACACTTCGCTGCCGTTGCCTCTGCCCCGATCTCGGACTCGCCGGCCGACACATTCTTGATCTGCTCGTGTATCGGAGAGTCGATGGCGGCATGGAAATAGGTGACCGGAGTGAGGAGCGCCCCCTCGGGCGTGGCGGCTGGGTCGGTGCGGTCGAGGTAGGCGATGGTGGCGCCGGCGGCACGAACGAGGTGGGCACACAATGCGCCGACCGTCATGCCTTCGAGCGCTGACGGGGCATCCCATTGGGCCGCAACACTTGGTCGGGCCATCAGCTCGGCGGCAGCCTCAGCCGCCTCGATGACGAGCTCCCGCACCCGGGCCGACGAGGCCTGATCACCATCCTTGGTCACGGACACCGAGCGTAGATGACAACGACGTTTGGTTTCATCTCGCCGCTCTCGTCCGTCGACGCGATGCTCAGGCCCCGGCAGCGTGAGCCCGCAGCACCTCGAGCGCGTCGTCAGCGTGAGCGTTCATGCTCGTTTCACTGTTGATGACGGCGAGGACCGTTCGATCGACACCGATGACGAAGGTCGACCGCTTGGTGGGAAGCGGACCCATCCGCTTCACGCCGAAGGCCTTGATCACCTTTTTCGTGGGGTCCGAAAGGAGCGGGAACCCAAGATCATTCTCGTCGTCGAACTGCTTCTGCCGATCAACCTGATCGGCGCTCATTCCCACGATCGTTGCTCCGAGTTCGGCGAACTCGGTCTTCAGATCACGAAAATGCTGCGATTCCAGCGTTCAACCAGGGGTCTTGGCCTTGATGTAGAAGTAGAGAACCAATGGTCCGGTGGCCACGAGATCGGTGAGACGCACGGTTGCACCGTGCTGATCCAGAACCTCGAAATCGTCGACGATGTCACCTGTGTTCACGTCGTGCACACTAGGGCCGGCACGTCACCGGTTGTGGAACCGCGATCCGAAACGGTGAGGTGGCGCATTTCACGAACCCCCCTTGCTCACGCACTTCTCGACTGGAAGAACCCCATGCCGCGCCCAGTGATCATCGACACCGATCCGGGTGTCGACGACATCCTCGCCATCTTCCTCGCCATCGCATCACCGGAACTCGACCTGATCGGGCTCACCTCCGTGTACGGAAACGTGACGGGGCCTCGGGCTGCCGACAATGCCCGGCGCCTGCTGGACATCGCCGGGCAATCACACCTGCCGGTGGCCGAGGGAGCGGGGGCACCGATGGTGGGCGCTCCGATCGGCCCCGTGGGCTTCATCCATGGCGAGAACGGTCTCGGTGATGTAGCGCTCGCCGCACCCAGCCGGCCCCACCACGATCTCGACGCCGCCCAGTTCATGATCGCCGAAGCTCTGGCCCGACCGGGCGAGATCACGATCATTGCGATCGGTCCGCTGACCAATCTGGCCAACGCCGTGGCGCTGCACCCGTCACTTCCTTCACTCATTCGAGAAGTCGTGATCATGGGGGGCAACGCCTACTGCGGCGGGAATGCCTCGGCCGCGGCCGAAGCCAACATCCTGAACGATCCCGAGGCGGCCGACGTGGTGTTCGCTCAGGACTGGCCCCTCACCATGGTTGGTCTCGACATCACCGACACCACCACCCTGTCACCGGCGAATCTGGAGCGGATCGCCTCGGGTGGCGGACCGACCCACCGCTTCATGGGGGCAGCGACACCCTTCTATCAACGCTTCTACGAGCAGGCGATCCCGGGTTATCAGGGCCTCCGCCCTCACGACGCGGTGGCCGTGGCCTACCTGATCGATCCAGAGCTGTTCGAGACCGTGGATCGCCCGGTGGCCGTTGGGCTCACCGGAATCGGTCGGGGCAAGACGTGGCCCGCCGAACCGCACCACATCCAACCTGGCACTCCCTGGGTGGGGCGCCGAGCCATGACCTTGTGCGTGGGCGGTGACAGCGCCGGAATCGACGAGCTGATCACCAAGCGATTGGCGGCCCCGATCACCCCGTGATCATGTCGACGTCGCCAGACTCTAAACATCATCGCTGCTGGCTTCGCTCACCGGCGATGGAGTGAGGTCGGCCAAGAACGCTTCTGCTCGAGCGGCAAACACAACGGCTGAAACCTGAGGTTCTTTCGAACCCCGCTGCTTCAGTCGTTCTGCGAACTGCTCGAGCAAAAGCTCCCGGCTCTCGGCGCTCTTGCCGAGCTGCTTTGGGTCTAGGCCAGCCATGCCAACTCCCTCAGTGACACATAGCGGCGATCGGTGGTGGCGAGTTGCAGCACCTTCTTGCGCATGCGTCGATCGATCTGGCGCACATTCGCCGCCTGCAGGCCACACAAATCGGCCACAGTGTGGGAGGGACTCGGATCGCCGAACGCGCACTGCGTTCGGTATTCCAGGTGAACCGCCGCGTCTCGCTCCGACCCGACGGACTGCACGGCTTCGAGCAGAAGCCGCACGGTGGGTTCGGCCGCCGCGATCACCTCGAAGCTGGCCGGGATGGTGGGTGAGGTCGATGCAGGCTCGATCTCGCAAACGTTGGCACCGGCCCGAGCCGAATCGAGCTCGACCGAACGGTGACCCACCTCTCTCCCCACAAGGGCCAGGATGGGGCGATCACCCCACACCCAGGGGAGGGAAGATGCGGGGTCGTAGGCCGCACCGTGGTCGAGAAACCAGAAGGCCACGTCGAGGACCAGGCCTTCCACTCGACCCGCGTCGCTGATCACATCGGTGCGACCCATCGAGCGGAGGTGACGACAGACCACGCGGCCGAGTTCGCTGCCGAACTGGGTGGAAAGTGCCCACACCATGGCAACCTCGCCTTCGATCAATCGACGCATCACCTCCTCGAGGTTCCTGCGGCGCTGTGCTTCCATTGCTCTCTCCTTTGATCGGGCCGCCGGGAGTTCGGGCGGCGCTAGGAGAGCAATGATGATCAGGGGGTGTGACAGTCTCGGAGACGAGCGAGAAATGCGGCCGGATCGAACACCACCGGAGCCTTCCGATCCGAAGCCCGCAGATCGATTTCGACCGGCGGATATCCGAATTCGATCGGCGCCCGTTTGCGAAGGTCGATGACGAGCCAGTCGTCGCCGCTCGGCACACCACGCAACATCTCCCGGAAGATCGCGTTCACGCGAGCTCGGCTCACGTTGGCTTCGCTGAACCGCAGGGCCGCACCGACGGCCAGCGCATCGTCGAGCGGGAGTTGTCCGTCGACAACCCGATGGCCATGGTGCTCGAGCGCAATGATCCACGTGCGCAGCTGCCGGGGGCTGCAGCCCGACGCGTTGCGAATAGCTGCTTCGCTGAACATCTCCGTGCCAGGCATTTCCGTCTTGCTGGACACTGCCACTTCGCCGCCTCCGAAATCACTCCGTCTGGCATTGCATCGAACGCCGTTCGACATTCCCGTTGGAACGCGTCCCGCCCGCAACTCTACGTGATGGGCGCAATCCAAACGCCGATCGTCATCAGCGGGCTTGGGAATGCGTTCGAGCACCCGGTGTGAGTCAGATCAATGCATCGAGTTCGGATATCGGTTCGGAGGAGATCACGAGACGGTCGAAATGTTCGTCGTTCAGTTCGATCAGGTAGCCGGGTTCGTTGCGGCTCACTGCCACGAAGTCGACCGTTCGACGAGTGCGCCAGCTGCCGAGCGCGATCACGCCCGGAAAACCTGTTCCCGGTGCCCGCATTCCGCGGATGCCGTTTCTCGCGTTGTCGAGACGCTCCACCGACGCGACTGCGGAGAGCGGAACCGAGACATTCGAGCGTCGGATCGCACCGGCCCGCTCCATCGTCGAGAGTTCCACGTTGAGTTGCCCATCGGTGACCGTCAGAAGTGCCATGTACCCAGTCTGCTCGGCTCTCGGCGGTTCGCGTCGACGCGATGCGGGTGCCAGCCTTCGTCGGTTCGGCCGTCAGCCTTCGAGATCTCGCAGGGTCGTGATCATCCACGCGGCCCGCAGGATGGCGACCTGAGGCCACGCTGCGGCCTGGGTCAACACGTCGCCGAGTGCATCGAAACCCCACGACTTCGCAGTTCTCGCCACTGCCGCCAATCGCTCGTCGCCCCGCTCCCCCACACGTTGCGCCTTGACCCATTGCTCCCCAACACCCCGCTCGGCCAAGCCAACGAGTCGCATCGAAAGCTGCTCGAGCTGATCAACCGCGCTCTCGGTGGTGACTAGGTTTGCGCTCATGGGGGCTGACCCCACAGTGCCAGCCGGAGCCACAGTGCCAGCCGGAGCCACAGTGCC
>JBBKXQ010000070.1:0-39571 GCA_037969565.1 Acidimicrobiales bacterium
CGAAGTTTCGGGCCTGCTCGATCCTGTCGTCTTCGATTTCTTGATCAAAGAACTCGATATGGCCGAGGCTGACGGGGCGCTGGCTGTCGTCCTCCAGATCGACTCGAAAGGCAGCGTGCTGAGCGACACCGACTTGATCACGCTGGCATCGCGCCTTCGTGACAGCCCAGTCGAGGTGGTGGCGTGGGTTGGGCCTTCCGGGGCCGCCGCGCTGGGCGGTTCGGCTGAGTTGCTCGGGGTCGCCGACGTGATCGGCGTGGCCATCGGATCCCGCATTGGCGACACCGGAGCCCCCCGACTCCCCGCCAGCGGATTCCCCGCAGCCTTCGGCGATGCCACCGAGCGCCTTGAAACGGTCACCATCGGCGCCTCGGAAGCCGTCATCCTGGGCATCGCACCGGGCGAGAGCGATAACGAGGACGTGCTGCGCCAATCCGTGGAATCCAATTCGGTTCTTCGGGAATTCGTCCGCGTCGTCGACGGATTTCAGGCCCCGACCCCCGACGTCGACGATCCAGCGGGGCTCGGTCAAGCCCAGTTCCGTCAGCTGTCGCTCTCCGGCCAGCTGTTCCACACCGTGGCCAGTCCCGAGGTGGCCTACCTGTTCTTCGTCGGTGGCCTCATGCTGTTGATCTTCGAGTTGTTCACCGCCGGCGTCGGCGTGGCCGGTGCGATCGGGGTCGGACTGTTCGTGTTGGGTTCCTACGGACTCAGTGTTCTCCCCACTCGCCCGGTGGCCGTGGTGATGATCCTGCTGGCCATCCTCGCCTTCTCCATTGACATCCAAACCAATATTCCCCGCATCTATTCGGCCGTCGGGATGGTCCTCCTCACGGTGTCGACCTTCGTTCTTTACGACGGCTTGCGGATGTCTTGGGTGACGATTGCCTTTGGCATCATCGGCGCCGTCCTCTATGCGTATTCGGGAATGCCGTCGATGGTTCGGACCCGATTCTCGACACCCACCATCGGTCGTCGGTGGATGATCGGCATGATGGGCGAAGCCATCACCGAGCTGAAGCCCGACGGCATGGTGCGAATCCAAGATGCACCCTGGCGGGCCATCGTGAATCGTGCCACGCCAATCGAGGTCGGCGAGCGAGTGCGAGTCATCGGCATCGAACGTCTGGTTCTGGAAGTCGAGCCGGAGGAAGGCGGGGCGAAGGATCATCGTGATCGAGGATGAGCCGGGTCTGGTGAGGCCCGGTTCTCGAAGGTTTCCTGAATTGGCCCTTGTGCTGCTCGTCACACCCTGAGTACGTTTGGGTACTTCACCTCAAAGGGGGGCCTACTGGTGAGTATCAAACTGGAAAGTCAATGGCAGCAGAACGCCGCATGTCGGGGCCCGAATCAGATCATCTTCTTCCCGCCACCACGTCTCGAGCGTCGCTCGGAAAAGCGCCAGCGTGAGCAGCGGGCCAAGGAGATCTGTCAGGCGTGTTCGGTGCAGCAGAGCTGCCTGAAGTACGCACTGGAAATTCGTGAGCAACACGGCATCTGGGGCGGGAGTACCGAGAACGAGCGTCGCGAGCTCTGGTCAGCTCGTAACAACTGAAATCAGGGCTTCCGTAGCGATCCGGCACTACTTCGCCATGCTGGGGGGCATGGTGGAGTGGTGCCTGTTTCTCCGTGCCTGTCCGTAGGGCGTCGGGTCATTCTGGTGGCGGCAGCCGCGGTCCGGCGATACGAAGGTCGTCACGACGACGAGTGATGCCGTTCTGATCGAAGTAGTTGAGAATCGGGAGAACGAACTTCCGTGAGGTGCCCAGCAGGTCGCGCACATCGGCAACGGTGATTCCCGTCCCAGCCGATTCGAGCGCTCCGGAAAGTAGAACTGCTGCGTGGTGAAGGGCCGAGGCGGCGAAGAACACGCCGTCTTGCTCCACGACGGTGCCTCGTCGGACGAGCTCGCGGACCTCAGCTCGATCCTGCCCCTCGGATCCTGGCGGATTGAACGGGGCAGCTTCGAGTGCCACAACCCAGGGATGGTCGGCCAATGGGTCGTCGGGCTCGCCGATGATGGCTCGACCGCTCTCGATCTTCACGTCTTCGAGAGTCTCCGCAACGGCTCGTTGTTGGTCGGTCAGGGCGGCAACGTCGAGTCCCAGCGCTCCGGCCTGTTCGATGCGAGCGAGAACGTTGATCTTCGTCTCCTCGAGGGCTGCGGCCGACACGACCCATCGGCCCACGGTGGGGGGCACTCGCTCGCCGACGAGACGGGCGAGGTGCTCGGCGCTGACCCAACCCCGCTCGTTGACGACCCGTTCGATGGAACGATCCGGGGTGGCACGTGAAGCGGGGAGCATCGGCTCGATGTCGAGAATCTGGCCTCCGCCCACCGTTTCGTCCCGGCCGCTCTCCCGAAGAATGAATCGGTCGCCGGGCAGGAGTGGCAGCGGCTGCTTCAGGTAGAGCCGCACGGCGCCGGTTGTTCCGGGGGCGAGGACATCGGGGCCGAGAACTCGCACCTTGGCCGGAAACTCGCCGGAACCGATGTAGACGGCGTAGGCGCCGCGGCGCGAGACGTCATGATCCAGCGAGCTCAGCACGTTGAGTTCACCGTCGAAGATGGCGGATTGGTGCCACTGGCCGGCTCGGACGACGACATCTCCCCGGGCCAGATCGCCGTGCGACACGCCGGTGAGATTCACCGCAACCCGATTGCCGGCCGCAACCCGATCGGACGACCGGTGGTGGGATTGGAGCCCGCGGACACGAGCAGAATCGCCGTGGGGCAGCACCACCAACTCGTCACCGGTTGCGATCGCTCCGCCGGTGACCGTGCCGGTGACGACCGTGCCGGCCCCGGATGGTGCGAATGCGCGGTCGACCCACAGCCGGGGGCGCTCATGGTCGGCTGGTTCGCCCATTCGGTCGACGAGTCGGTCGAGAGCGATGGAGAGGTCGGCGAGTCCGATTCCTGTTGTTGCCGCCACCGGCACAATCGGGGCTCCTTCGAGAAAGGTTCCCTCGGTGTGCTCCTCGACATCCATCTGAGCGAGTTCGAGAAGGTCGTCGTCGACGAGATCGACCTTGGTGAGTGCAACCACACCATGCCGGATTCCCAGGAGATCGAGGATTCGGAGGTGTTCTTCGGACTGGGGCTTCCAGCCTTCGGTGGCCGCAACCACGAAGACGCAGCCCTCGACGGCTCCGACTCCAGCCAGCATGTTGCGAAGGAAGCGGGTGTGACCGGGAACGTCGATGAAGGAGAGTTCGCGGCTCGACGGCAGCGTGAGATTGGCGAAACCGAGATCGATGGTGAGTCCCCGAGCCTTTTCTTCGTCCCACCGGTCGGGGTCGATTCCAGTGAGCGCCTGGACGAGGGTGGACTTGCCGTGATCCACATGGCCTGCGGTGGCGATGACCGTCATGGAGCGCTGATGCTCTGCAGGGCGGCCGTGATTTCGCCATCGGCGGTCGGGTCGACGCTACGCAGATCAAGGGTGGTGGAGCGGTCGTCGACCCTGGCGATCACTGGCCACGCTCGATTTCGAAGGTGGTCGAGATGATTTCCGGGGATGCAGATTCCGATGCTCGGGATGGTGACGGTTGGGAGCGTGCCGCCACCGGGAACCGCCTCGGTCGATACAACGGACGCCGACAATTTCGGGTCGAGGGCGGCGATGATCGTCTCGGCCCGGACTCGTAACTCGTCGACCGAGGCCGCTGCCATCTTCCAGAATGGGATCGCTGCGCCGTCGCGTCGGAGGTACGCGAGTGCCGTGTTCTGCAATGCGCCGAGGACGAGGCCTCCTGGTCTGACGGCGCGAGCCAGCGGATGAAGCGAGCATTGCTCGACCATGTCGGCTCGACCGGCAATGATGCCGGCCTGAGGTCCACCGAGAAGCTTGTCACCGCTGAACACCACCACCGCAGCTCCCGCCTCGAGGGTCTGTTTGGCGGCCGGTTCGCCGGCCAGCCAGTTGGGTGGTGGACCGTCGAGCCACGGGCAGGCGGCATCGATCAGACCCGAGCCGATATCGGCCAGTACGGGTGCGTCGAGCGTTGCGAGCTCGGCGACGGTGGTGGCCTCGGTGAATCCGGTGATCTTGTAGTTGCTCTGATGCACATGGAGTGACAGTGCAATGTCGTGGTCTTCGGCCGCTCGCCGATAGTCGTCGAGCCGGGTCCGATTGGTGGTGCCGACCTCCACGAGTTGCGCCCCCGACTGCTTCATCACGTCCGGAACCCGGAATCCACCGCCGATCTCGACAAGCTCGCCGCGGCTGACGCTGACTCCCCGTCCTGTGGCGAGGGCCGCAAGCGCGAGGAGTAGCGCAGCCGAGCAGTTGTTGACCACGAGGGCGGCCTCGGCCCCACAGGCCCGGGCCAACAGCGGGCCAATGGCGTCTTGGCGGCTGCCTCGTTTCCCGGTGGTGAGATCGAGTTCGAGGTTCTGGGCGGTTGCGTCGGTGTGGTGCGCAAGCGGCGCTCGGCCGAGATTGGTGTGCAGGAGGACCCCGGTGGCGTTCACCACGGGGCCGAGCAGTCGACGCTCGATCTGCCGGGCGATGTCGCGAGCCGCCTCCGGGGTGCCCTTGGCGATGGCTTCTCGGGCCGCATCGACGAGGAGCGGCTGGGGGAGATCGACGTCGCCCAGGGAGCGGGCAAGACGGTCAACAGAAGGCGGACGAGGGGCGGTCACAAAGCGGAGGATATGCCGAGGTCCGGCCTGGCTGGGTGCCCGGTAGACTGGAGGGCCATGTTCTCCCGTCCCGCCTTGGCGTTCTTTGCTCTTGCGGTGGCAGAACTCTTCGTTCTGACACAAGCGGCCTCAGCCTTCGGGTTCGGTATTGCGATGCTCGCGCTCATGGCGCTCTCGGCGTCGGGCGTACTCCTCCTCAAGCGGGGTGGGCTCGGATTCCTGCGGTCATCGGTCAGCCGGGTCGTCGGCGACAAGAACGAAGCCGCGGAAGTGCTCGCCGACCGGGCGATGGTTGTCCTGGCCGCCGTCCTCTTGATCGTTCCTGGATTCGTAACGGCACTCGCCGGAATCCTCCTCTTCGTACCACCGATTCGGGCTGCTGCTCGACCGATGGTGCTTCATCGGATCCAACCATGGATCCAGCCCAACCTGCAGTTCGGACGCGCAATGCGGTTCGGTCGCGATGTTGTTGATGTCGATGTCGTCGATGTTCAGGACATCAACGACCAGTCATCGCAACCGCCGCGGTCCGAGCTCAATTGACGTCTCACCTGCGGAGGAGACCAGACACCGTGATCATCGAAGAACCAACACCGCCACCACCCATCACCCCCGGTGTCGCTCGCGCGCTGAGCCCGCTGGTGCGGCGCATCGCGAACAAGAGCGAAGACGCCGATTCTGATGAGCCTGGTCTCAACACCTATCTGATCGGTATCGATGAGATCGTCATCGTCGATCCCGGCCCCGGCGACCCCGACCATCTCGACGTCGTGTGTGGCTGCGGCGGCGACCGGATCCGCTGGATCATCATGACCGACACGCGGCCGGCGTACGCCGCCGGTGCCCTCCGACTCAAGGAACTCACCGGGGCCGAGCTCGTCGCCCCTGCGGGCTTCGACGGAGCCGACGAGATCATGGGCGACGGATACAAGATCGATGCCACGGAGTTCCGTGTGATGGCCATGGCCCTCGATGCCGATGCCGGCAAGTACATCTACGTGCTCGAGCAGGAGCGTTCACTGATCGCAGGCGACCACCTCGACGGTGAAATCCCGGCCGACCTCCCGGCTCGGGTCAAGAGCTTCCGTCTGAAGGCGATCGCTCCCGGACACGGTCAGTACATCGAAGACGCCAAAGCCCACTTGGGCATGAAATAACGAGGTACCGCGGGGTTGCGACGTTTCGTCGGGGCCTCGAACGTTGCGAGCTGGGACCCATCGCCCGATCGATCCCAGCTCGCGGCTCGGATGGTTGAGGGGAACACATCCGAGAAATTGGTGCGGCCCGAGGTCGTTGGACACTCGTTTTCCGCACCGTGCCCGAGAATGACGAAGCGAGCAGCTTCGGAGTCGCGAGAAATTGTCGATTCTTTGGGTCCCGTGCCGACACAGCACGCCCGCACGGCTTCACGCGATGGTGCGAACGCCGTTCCGGCCGCTGAGTTGACGCGACTCACTTATGATCGCCGACGTCCTATGAGACTCATGCGTTTTCTCAGCCTCATCTTCATTCGGCATTTCGGTCGCTGGTCCGGCTCGCCCGTGCTCTGGGCTGTTCCGCCGCGGATCGGGGGCGGCATCTCCTCGTCGTCGATGCTCGATCTGACTCGCCCGGAGGACGAGGACCAGGAGGCCGATCCGGATGACCTGCACCGTCTGATGGTCGAACACAGCGATGCGGTATTCCGACTCGCACTGTCGATCGTGCGTGATCAGGCCTTGGCCGAGGATGTCACCCAGGAGACCATGGTGAAGGCGTGGCTCGCCCTCCCGTCATTCCGGGGGGATTCGTCGCTGCGGGGTTGGGTCATGCGAATCGCGCACAACACCGCTATTTCGATGTTGCGGACCCGGCGCGCCCTGGTGAGCGATCCAGCCGAGATGCCCGAAGAGTCATGGGTGTCCGAACGCTCGATCGAACGACGGGTCGAGGGGGCACTCGTGGTCGACGAATTCGTTGCCGCTCTCGACCTCCTCGACGACCTGTCGAGGAGCATCGTGGTGCTGCGCGAAATCGAGGGTATGTCCTACGACGACATCGCCCGGATTCTCGACGTGCCGCTCCCGACGATCAAGACCCGGCTCCTCCGGGCCCGACGACGACTCGGCGTTGCGTTGAAGGAGTGGCAATGATTCGGCGCCATCCATCGAAGAAAGTGCTGCGAGCGTGGCTGGATCTCGAGGATCTACCAGACGTCGACGAGCACGTTCTCACCTGCGAGCGGTGCTCCGACGATCTCGAGGCACTGGCCGGGGCCGAGGCTGACTCCTCGATCCGTCGGGCGCTCGAGGAAGTCCTGGCACCGCCGACCGGACTTGCCGAACGAATCGAGCAGGGAGTGGTTCGACGTCTCGATTCGAGACGAGTGTTCGGCTATGTGGCCGACCTTTTCGGCGCAGGATTGGAAACCTCCGTTCTGCTTTTCGACCAACCCGAGGATGAACAATGACGACAACAGACTGGATTGTGGTTGGAGGCGCCCTTGTCGGTGGGGTGATTCTGGGGCTGCTGCTTTCGCGGATCGTTCACACGATCTTGGCCAAGCCAACTCGACCTGAACCGCTTCAGCAGGCGGCCCGACCACTGTCGAGCCTGGCGTTTTCCGGTGGGCTGATCGCCGGCCTGCTCGTGGCGCTCGGAGTGATCCAACCCGAAGCCGTCCAGAACCTGACCAATGATGCGGTTGCGTTCATACCAAAGCTCCTGACCGCGGCGATCATCGTCATCGGGGCCAATGTCCTGTCATCGTTCGCCACCGCTGCGCTGAGGCCGACCCTCGCCCGGGCTTCGAGCAATGTTCAACGCCAGGCCGTGTCGATCACTCGCACCACGATCATGCTCTTCGGCGTGTTGCTGGCCGTTCCGACACTCGGCATCGACACGACCGTGGTCAATCTCGGAGTGGCCGCGATCTTCTTTGCCCTTGCTGCGAGTTTCACCCTTCTGGTCGGACTCGGTGGTCGCTCGGTGGCCAAGGAGATCGCCAGCACTCGCGCTGCCCGCCGACTGATTCGAAAGGGCGATCGAATCCAACTCGGTGGGGAGAATGCTGTTGCCGGAGAGGTACTGGCCGTCCACCCGACTGCGATCGAGATCGCGACGGCCGATGGCGAAACGGTGCTCATTCCGTCGTCGCGAGTGGTTGGCGAGACGCTCACCGTGCAGCGGAACGAGGAACCAGTGCCGGAACCGCCGCAAGGCAGCGTGCCGTCGGAGCGGTAGCGCCGCAGGCCGGGCCGGACGGACCGGGGTCAGACTTCTTCGGCATCCATCTGTTCGAGAGCGCCCGACTCGTCGAGTGCCTTGATCGCATGATCGAGCATGCGGGCCGTGCAGCCCGCCATCTCCACTGGCGGCGAGATCTCGGTGACGATTCGCTCGGCGATTGCGGCGAACACTGCGGCTGCTGGTCCGCCGTCGAGCGCGGCCGGTTTGCCGACGTCGCCCCCCTCGGAAACGCTCGGTTCGATTGGTACGGAGCCGATCAGAGGAACACCGGCCAACTCGGCCAACGCCATCCCGCCACCCGTTCCGAACAGCGGGTATTCCCGTCCGTCTTCGGTGATGAAGACCGTCATGTTCTCGATCACGCCCGCCACTCGAAGGTGGGACTTGCGGGCCATGGTGACGGCGCGAGCCGCAACTTTCTGAGCGCCGGTTGCCGGCGTGGTCACCACGATCATCTCAGCTCGGGGCAGCATTCGGGCCAGGCCCATCGCCACATCGCCGGTGCCGGGCGGCATGTCGATCAGGAGGTAGTCGAGGTCGTCGTTCCAGGCCACGTCTTCGAGGAAGTGCTGAACTGCCCGATTGAGCATCAGGCCACGCCACAGGAGCGCCGACTCTTCGTCTTCCACGAGAAATCCCATGGAAACAACATCGAGGCGGCCGGCACCGATGGACATCGAGTGGGGCTTGATCACCTGGCGGTCGCCGATGGTCTCGGCATCGAGCCGACCATCGAGGCCGAGCATGCGAGGAACCGAGAAACCCCAGATGTCGGCGTCGATCAAGCCGACGTTGAAACCCCGGTCGGCGAGTGCCGCGCTGAGGTTGACCGTGATCGACGACTTGCCGACTCCACCTTTGCCCGACGCAATGGCCAACACCCTCGTGGTCGGTGGAATGGCGGTTGCGCCTGCGCTGTCGGAGGCGTTCTTGCGGGCCCGCTCCATCGTGGCGGCTTTCTCGGTCGAATTGAGCTCGGTCCAGTCGATCGTGACCGACGCAACACCGGGCAGTGATTCGATTCGGGCTTTGGTGTCGTTCCGGATCTGGGCCCGTAACGGGCACCCCATCGTGGTGAGGGCGATCGTGATGATGACGGCACCGTCGGCGTCGATGGTGGCCCCTTTGGCCATCCCGAGATCAACGATGTCGCTTCCCAACTCGGGATCGATGACGCCACGCAGGACTTCCATCAAGTCGGCGGGGGTGGGTACGTCGACGGGAAACGAGGAGTGCGGCGTGTCGGCCATGTCGGAAGTCTACGAGCGATCCCTGACCGCCCGAGTCCGGGGGTCGGTGCTCTCGTCGCGCCAGCGGTTGTTCAGCCGAGGATTCGGTCGCTGCCCTGGTCGAAACAATTGGCTGCTCAAAACAATCGGGCCCGAGGTGAAATGCAGAGGCGGTCAGGAACGTTGTACGCTTGACCACCATTCATACGCAGTTGACGTCTGGCTTTGTGTTCGTGAAAGCCAAAACCTGACGCTGCACTGGCTTTCGAGAGGTCTGCCGTGATCACAGTCACCGAAAACGCTTCCCACAAAGTGAAAGAACTCCTGGAGAAGGAGGGCGAAGAAGGTTTGGCCCTGCGCGTCGCGGTCCGTCCCGGTGGTTGCTCCGGATTCAGCTACGAGATGTTCTTCGACGCCGACTTCGCGGCCGATGATCTCGCTGAAGAGCAGGCCAACGGAGTACGCATCGTCATCGATCAGACGAGCGCCACGATGCTCACCGGCGCCACGCTGGATTACAAAGACGGTCTGCAACAGACCGGATTCTCGATCGACAACCCGAATGCCCAGCGCAGCTGCGGTTGCGGCCAGTCCTTCAGCTGACACCCACCAATCCTTTCCATCCCTCTCCCGGAAGCTCTCCGGGCCTGTTTTCCTCCTAGAACTTCACCGCTCCGATGTCGAGGCCGCTCCGAAGGGGGCGGCCTCCGTCGGTTCAGGCGATGGCGGCGAGCGCCACTTCGAGTTCGGAGCGGTCGAAGATGTTGTCGATCCGTTCCACCAGCGTCCCCGAGCGGTCGACCAGAAACAGCGCCGGCTCGAACTCGAGACCGAGTTGGGCGAACTCCTTCATCGGACGAATGTCGGGATCGGCGATGTTGCCGTTGACCTCGTTGGTGTTTTCGTAGACCTCGAGATGCACGGGAACCACCGACGGAAAGTTCGGAGCCGCTTCGATGAGAACGTCGAGGACCGGACCGCAATAGGCCGTGGCGCAGTAGGCCGGACTGGCAATCAGAAACGCCATCGGCTCTGCGGCGGCCAAGACGTCGGCCACGGTGCGGGTGTGGAAGGCGCAAGGCCCGTCGAACTTGGTGCAGATCTGCTCGACTGCACCGGGCGCTGCGATCGTGGGGGTGTCGAGCGCCGGGAACGCGGCGCCGGGCAAAATGACGCTGATGTCTGCTGGGTCGAAGGCCTGGACCGGGACCGACACCTCCTCGTCGCCGATCATCACGATGATGTCGTAGATCCCGGGCTCGGGCAGGGTGGTTCTGAGGGGGAAGTAACGAGCGATGTCGCTGTGCTGGTGCCCTTCGGCCGGGGAATCCGTTGGATGGTCGTGGGCGACCAGACGAGAAGGCACCTGCACTTCGTTGACGAGTCGGTCGCCGAACATGATCCGAGCCGTGACGATCGCCGTCTCCGCGACTGCTACGGATCCGTTGTCGAGGAGCCCAAACGGCAGCCGCTGTTCGATCCCCGCCGCCGTCACGCCATCGGTGCTGAACAACCGAACAAGTTCCAATCGGCCGGATTGAGCACTCGACCCAGCTCCGGCCGGGCCGTCATCGGCTGACGACGTGCAGCCCGGCCCGAACACGGCCAAGCCGGCGCCGACGATGCCGACTTCGGTCATGAACTGTCGTCGGCTTCGGAGATCACGGGGCACGACGGCGAACCGTATCCTCGACGAGTGCCCGAAGGTCAGCGCTACCAACCCACCGATGGTTCTGCTTCGCGCCTGGCCTCGGCCGACGTCGGCACCGAACGAGCATCGGCCTCGGCCGGGCGACGGATCGTTCTCACCGTCGACGGGGTCACGCACGAGATCGACGATCGCGGCGACACCCTGCTGGACGTCTTGCGACACGAGTTGGGCATCACCTCGGCCAAGGATGGGTGCAGTCCGCAGGGTCAGTGCGGCTGCTGCACCGTCCTCGTCGACGGCCAGCCCCGGGTCGCCTGTGTCACACCGGCCCGTCGAGTCAACGGGCGCACCGTCACCACCCTGGACGGCCTCGATCCCGACCGCCGAACGGCGTGGGGTGACGCCTTCTGCGCCTCGGGCGGAAGTCAGTGTGGGTTCTGCACGCCGGGAATCATCGTCCGCCTCGATGCGCTGGACGCCAAGGCGGCAGACGACGACTTCCGGCCCGACAAAGCGGCGGTCGATCAGGCGCTTCTCGCCCACCTGTGTCGGTGCACCGGCTGGCAAACCGTCCACGAGGCGTGGGACCGGTTCGGCCGGGCTGAGGTGCAGCCCATCGATCCCGCAAGTCGTGATCTGGTGGCAGCCTCCCGCCGGGCCGAGATCGAAGGGGGCACGGCACAGCGGATTCATCCCGATGTTGCTCTCGGACGCGGCGGTTTTGCCGCCGACACGGCGCCGGCAGGGTCGCTGATCGCCATGCCCGACGACAACGGTGAATGGGTCGTTGCGTCGACCGCAGCCGCGGCACGAGCCGGACGGGTGCAAGGGCGCCGAACCACGATCGAGCCTTCGTGGCCGATCGCCGTTCCCCAACCGGCGGGCCAGCCATGGGTCGCCACACTCCGTACCACATGGGTCGAACCCGCCTATCTCGAAACCGATGCCGCCTGGTGTGAACCGGGGGGAGAGCCATCGTCTCCGCTGGCGAACGGCGGGGCCTTCGGCGGCAAGGTCGATTCCGGTGTGGGGTCGGTCGCCCGTCGCTTGGCCGACGAACACGGCCAACCCGTTCTGGCGTTGGCCAGCCGTGAGCACACCGTGAAGGCCGGCCCGAAGCGGCCGCCGGTGGCAGGCGGGATCCGAGCCGACGGCACTGGTGTGCTCCGAGTCGTCGCCACGCCCGGCGTCATCGATGCGATCACCAAGGTGGCCCCGGGTCTCGAGGTGCAGCCTGTGATGGTTCACGGTCCGACCACGTCGTCGTCGATCCGAGCGGCCGGCTGGGCCGAGGCCTTGATTCTGATGGCCGGAGCCACTGGTGAGATCGGCGAGATCACGTCCCCATCGGGGGCCAGGGCGTCGGCCCGCATCTCCGCCGACGGAATCCATGTCTCGGTTCGCTGCGGCGACCCCCTCGACGAAGTCATTCTTCGTTCGTACTGCATCGGCGCCGCTCACATGGCCTGGTCATGGCTCACCAGCGAGGCGTTGGCTGTCGACGATGACGGAGCAATCCACGACCTCACCATTCGTAGCTTCGGTGTGCTCCGAGCGGTTGACACGCCGCCGATTCATGTCGAGATCGAACCCGACGACGGTGAACCCGTGAATGGCTCGGATGCGGTGTTCGCCGCCGTCGCCGCCGCAGGCTGGATCGCTTCGGGCTGCAAGCAGGACTGGCCGGTCGGTACGATCGAGCCATGACAAAGCCCGTAGGTCCGTACACCCCCGTGGTCAAAGCCGGACCGTGGATCATCACATCCGGTCAAGTCGGCATCGCTGACGGCTCGCTCGTCGATGGCGGATTCGAACCACAGTTGAGGCAAGCGCTGGCCAACCTCTCGAGCCTGCTCGAAGGGCAGGGGGCGAGCCTCGGTGATGTCACCAAGACCACGGTCTTCCTCACCTCGATGGACGATTACGCCGAGATGAACCGGATCTACATCGAGATCTTCGGCGATCATCGGCCGGCCCGATCCGCGGTCGCGGTCAAGGAGCTCCCGATCGGAGCCGTGGTCGAGATCGAAGCGTCTGCCTACATGGGCTGATCGGGCTCTCACCCTCGTTCTCGGATGGGGCATTGAGGCCGCAGGTCGTGGCACACTGTCGATCGTGATTGGTGCCTTGATTCTTGCGTTCGTGATCGTGGTCGTGATCCCCGTGGGGTTCCTCATGTCGATGGCCGTCGTGTCGGCGATCTTCGGGTTCGCCCTGAAGACCAACGCCGAGGCCGAGAACGCCGACAGCGAACTCATCGACTGCAATTACTGAGTTCCTCGCAGGGTCACGCCTGTAGCGTTTCGGCGTGATTGATCTTCGCCAGCTCAGAGACGACGATGCCTATCGCATCGGTATGGCCAACAAGGGCGCCGATCAGGCGGAGATCGATGCCGTGCTGTCCGCCGATTCGGTATGGCGGGAATCTCTCGGAGCGGTCGAGGAGAAGCGGGCCGAGGCCAACGCCGCGTCCAAGGAAATCGGTCGCTCCGCTCCCGAAGAACGTGATGTCAAGAAGGCGGCCGCCAAGTCGCTCAAAGACGAACTCAACGAACTCGAACTCGTCCACACCGCTGCCGATGGAGCCCTCAACGCGCTGACCCTCACACTCCCGAACCCGGCTCACGAGTCGGTCCCGGTTGGGGGCGAAAGCAACTTTCGGGTCGAGAAGGAGGTCGGTGAACGAGGGCCGGCTCCGGCAATGGATCACGCACAGATCGGCGAACACCTGGGGATTGTCGACACCGAACGGGCCGTTCGGATGTCCGGTTCACGGTTCGCCTACATCCTCGGCGACGCGGTTCGCCTGCAGTTCGCCCTCATCCAGTACGTCATGAACAAGACGATGGGCCATGGCTTCATTCCTGCCGTGGTGCCGGTTTTGGTTCGGGAAGAGATGATGGTCGACGCCGGATTCTTCCCGACCGATCGCAACCAGGTGTACGAACTCGAGAAGGACGAACTCTTCCTCGTCGGCACCAGCGAGGTTGGTCTGGCCGGCCTTCACCGGGGCGAACGCCTCGACGAGGCCGAGCTGCCACTGCGATACGTGGGTTATTCGAGCTGCTTCCGACGTGAAGCGGGCACCTATGGCAAAGACACGGCCGGTCTCTTCCGACTGCACCAGTTCGACAAGGTCGAGATGTTCGTCTATTCCTCGCCCGAGCGTTCGTGGGACGAACTCGAACTCCTTCGCTCCATCGAGGAGGAGACCTTCGCCGAACTCGAGATTCCGTATCGGGTGATCACCGTTGCCTCCGGCGACCTCGGGAACGCGGCGGCCAAGAAATATGACATCGAGGCGTGGATCCCGAGCCAGCAGGAATATCGCGAAGTCACCAGCTGCTCCAACTACACCGACTACTCGGCGCGGCGAATGGGAACGCGGGTGAAGGGCGAGGACGGCACCCAGGTTCTCCACACCCTCAACGGCACCGCCTGTGCCATCGGACGAACGCTGCTATCTATTTTCGAGAACCATCAGCTGCCCGACGGAACGATCTCGGTTCCGGAGGTCCTGCGCCCGTATTGCGGCAATCTCGAGGTCATCGGCCCCCGTTGAAACCCCTCATCCTCGCTGCAGTACCTGCCGACAATGAAGTTGGCACGACGTCAAAGACGCCGTCGTAAGGAGTGAAGCCCATGGATGCGATGAGGCACCGAAGCCTGCACCAGACCGCGGTCGAACAGTTTCAGCGAGCCGCTGAGATCATCGACATCGAGGACCGCTATCGCAGCATTCTCTCGCACCCGAAGAACGAGGTGATCGTCAACTTCCCGGTGCAGATGGATGACGGAACCTGGCGAATGTTCCGCGGCTATCGAATCCAGCACAACAACCTGCTCGGTCCGTACAAGGGCGGCATCCGGTTCCATCCCGATGTCGACCTGGATGAGGTGAAGGCACTGGCCGCCTGGATGACCTTCAAGTGTGCACTCGTCGGCCTACCGCTCGGAGGGGCCAAGGGTGGTGTAACCCTGGATCCAAGGGACCATTCAGCCGAGGAACTCCAGCGTATTGTCCGAAGGTTCACCCATGCCCTCGGCTCCAACATCGGACCCGAGCACGACATTCCCGCTCCCGATGTGGGGACCAACAGCCAGACGATGGACTGGATCATGGACACCTACGCGAACGTGTCGGGTCCGATGAATCGACACATGGTGAAAGGTGTCGTCACCGGCAAGTCTCTCGCTTGCGGAGGTTCGCTGGGAAGAGAAGAAGCGACCGGCCAGGGCGTGTTGTACACACTCCGCCATTGGTGCGGGGAGACGGGGGAACGGCTCGACCAGCTGGCGATCGGGATCCAAGGCTTCGGAAACGTCGGTGGGCACTTTGCCCGCCTGGCTCACGAGGCCGGTTGTCAGATCACGGCCGTGAGTGACCACACGGGCACCTTGCTTGCCGAAAAGGGAGTTGACGTCCCTGCGCTGTGGGAATGGGTTGGTCTCCATGGCGGGATCACCGGTTTTGCCGACAGCCCGTTGGGCGTGGGAGCCGAGGAGGTCCCAACGGCAGATCTGTTCACCGCCGACATCGACGTGTTCGTCCCGGCGGCCCTCGAGAATCAGATCACCGCCGAGCGGGCCTACGCCCTCAACGCCCGTCTCGTCATCGAAGCCGCCAACGGCCCGACCACCCCCGAAGGTGAAGCCATTCTGGAGTCGAAGGGTGTCGAGGTGATCCCCGACATTCTCGCCAATGCCGGCGGCGTCATCGTTTCCTATTTCGAGTGGCTTCAGAACAAGTCTGCTCGGGCGTGGTCGGCGGATGATGTCGATGAACGGCTGCGGACGATGCTGTGGGAGGCCAACGACAACGTGGTGTGCACCCGCCGCGAACTGGGCTGCACTCGACGGGAGGCGGCCTACGCCGTCGCACTCCGTCGCCTCGCCGCCGTGTACGACCGACGGGACATCTTTCCCTGATCTGACCGGACGCCGCCGATCTGTCGGGTTGGACTTCGTCGCAGACCATTTGCGAAATCTGTGTCGGCTGGCACACTGTGCGAATGACGACGACCCAGGAAATCAGCGATCGGATTGTCGGGCAAAACGTTCCGAAACGTTTTCTCGCAAACTTGGCGGCCCGGCCCGACACCACCGTTCTGAAATGGAAGGCGGGCGATGGATCCTGGGCCTCGCTCACCCTGGCCCAGCTCGCCGAGGATGTTGCCACGCTCACCACGGGTCTCCAAGACCTCGGTGTCGGTCACGGCGATCGAGTGGTGCTGATGCTCGCGAACCGACAGGAGTTTCACGCGCTCGATCTCGCCGTGCTGTTCTGCGGCGCCACGCCGGTTTCGATCTACAACTCATCGGCTCCGAATCAGATCGAGTACCTCGTCAACAACTGTGAGGCGAAGGTCGCCATCGTCGAGAACTCCGACTTCCTCGGCCGGTTCCTGAAGGTGAAGGACCAGCTCTCATCGCTCGAGCACATGGTGATTCTGGATGCCGACGACACGGTCGGCGACAATGTGATCCGCTACGCCGACCTGCTTGGTCATCAACCGGCCGACCTGGTGGCCGAGGCCGAGACGATTCAACCCGAGGATCTCGCAACAATCATCTACACGTCGGGCACCACGGGCGAGCCCAAGGGTGTGATGCTCTCGAACCGCAACATCTGCTGGACCCTCGAATCGGTTGGCGAGAGCATGCGGGAGCAAACCGACATCGACGACTTCGCCGGCAAGCGACACGTCTCCTACCTACCGATGGCTCACATCATGGAGCGTCTGTTGGGCCACTACTACTTGGTCGATTTCGGCACCGAAGTCACGTGTTGCCCGATCACGGCTCAGGTCGCGGCCTACGCCGCCGAAGTCCACCCTCACCTCTTCATCGGTGTTCCCCGAGTGTGGGAGAAGTTGTACGCAGGCGTCAACGCCGTGCTCGCCGCTGATCCGGAAAAGGCGGGCCCGTTCAACGACGCCGTGGCCGCCGCCTTGCCGATCGTCGAGAAGATGACGCGAGGCACCGCCACCGCAGAGGAAATCGAGACCTGGAACTTCCTCGACGCGGTTGCCTTCAGTCAGGTCCGGCCACTCATCGGCCTCGACCAGGCACAGATCTGCATCTCGGGCGCGGCCCCGATCCCGGCCGAGATTCTGGCCTGGTTCCGAGCGATCGGTGTGCCCCTCACCGAAGGCTACGGAATGTCGGAAACCACTGCGGTTCTCAGCTGGTCGAATGCGGCGAAGCCGGGCTACGTCGGTCGCGCTGCGGCTGGTGTCGAAATGAAGCTCGATGCCGACGGCGAGGTTCTTGCCCGAGGCGGAAACATGTTCGAGGGTTATCTCGGTCTGCCCGACAAGACGGCCGAGACCAAAGACGAGGATGGTTGGGTGCACACCGGCGACATCGGTGAACTCGATGATGAGGGTTACCTCAAGATCGTCGACCGCAAGAAGGAACTGATCATCACGGCCGGAGGAAAGAACATCAGCCCGGCCAACCTCGAGGCTGCGATGAAGATGATCCCGTTGGTCGGTCAGGCCTGTGCCATCGGCGAGAGGCGTCCGTTCGTGTCAGCGCTGCTCGTTCTCGACCCCGATGCCTCGGCGGCATGGGCCGCCTCACGGGGCCTCTCGGGAGAGGCCGCTTCGATGGAATCGCTCGCTTCGAACCCCGATCTGATTGCCGAGGTCGAGGCCGGTTTGGTCGACGCGATGAGCGGCTTCAACGGCGCCGAAGCGGTCAAGAAGGTGAGAATTCTGGGCCAGGAGTGGATGCCGGATTCCGAGCTGCTCACGCCCACCTCGAAGCTGAAGCGGCGGGGTGTCAACTCGGTGTTCGAGGCCGAGATCGAGGAGCTCTACGCCAAGTAGCCGGTGGATCGGCAGCAGGTGGATCGGTAGCAGGTTGGTCAGTCGCCGGTCACCAGCGTGACGAACCGAGCTTGTACCCAACCGATCGCAAGGTCTGGATCAGGTGCGAGTTCTCTTCGCCGAGTTTGGCCCGCAGGCGTCGCACATGAACATCAACCGTGCGGGCTCCGCCGTAGTACTCATAACCCCACACCCGGTTCAGCAGCGTCTCTCGGGTGAAAACCTTTCCCGGGTGGCTGGCGAGGAACTTCAGCAGCTCGTATTCCATGTAGGTCAGATCGAGCGAATGGCCCGAGATCTGCGCTTGATACGTCTCGAGGTTGAGTGAGAGCGGCCCGTACTCGATCATCTCGGGTCGGACACCTCTGCCTGCTCGCCACAACAAATGCTTGATCCGGGCCTCGAGCTCCCGAGGATGGAACGGAGCGATGAGGAAGTCGTCGAAGAGTTCGTCCCGGGAATCGAGCTCTTCGAGCTGATTCCCCGACAGCATCAGAAGCAGTGGCTCGATCGGAACGTCGCGTCGCCGGATTTCGCGGGCAACCGCCCACGCCCGCTCCGGTTGTTCGTCGGCGACGATGATTGCGCCCGTCCAGCCCTCCTCCGGCTCGGTGGTGGAAAGGTCCTCGACGCCTCCGACCGCGGTCCAGTTGTAGCCGGCGAGGTCGAGTGACCGAACGAGGTCGGACGGAGCGGGATCGGGGAAGAGGAGGAACGTTTCAGTCATGGAACCGGATCACCACGAGGGCAGATAGCGCTCGAGTTCCCATTGGCTCACATGGGCCTTGTAGTCGCGCCATTCGCTCCGCTTGTTGCGAAGGAACCACTCGAAGATGTGTTCGCCGAGGGCATCGCGGACGAGTTCGGATCCCTCCATCACGTCGAGTGCCTCGGCCAGGGAGCTGGGAAGCGGAGCGACGCCGAGGTCGGCGGCGGCCGCCGGTGTCAGTTCGAAGAGATTGTCGGTGGTTTCCGGCGGCAGGGCATAGTCGTTCTCGATGCCCGCCATACCTGCGGCCAGGATGACCGAGAAGGCGAGATAGGGATTACACGCAGGGTCGGGTGATCGGAATTCGAGCCGGGTGGAGCTCGGTTTGTCTCGCCGAGTCACCGGGACCCGAATCAGGGCCGAGCGATTGTTCTGGGCCCAGCTGACCCAGGTGGGGGCCTCGTAACCCACCACCAAGCGCTTGTAGGAGTTCACGAGTTGGTTCGTGACGGCGGTGATCTCGCGGGCGTGGTGTAGCAACCCGGCCAAGAACTTCTGGGCGATGGGACTGAGGGAATAGGCGGCATCTTCGTCGTGGAATGCGTTGCCGTCGGGCCCGAAGAGTGAAAGATGCAAGTGCATACCCGAGCCCTGAATTCCCGGCAGCGGCTTGGGCATGAAGCTGGCGAATCGACCTCGCTCCATGGCCAACTCGCGTACGACGAGCCGGAAGGTCATGATTTGGTCGGCCATGGTGAGGGCATCGGTGTAGCGAAGGTCGATCTCGTGTTGAGAGGGTGAGTCTTCGTGGAACGAGTATTCGACCGGAATTCCCATGGCCTCGAGCACCGACAGCGTTTCGCGACGCAGATCGGAAGCGACGTCGTTGGTGGTGAGGTCGTAGAACGAACCGGAGTCGAGTGGCTCGGGTGCATGGCGGGGATCACCGTCGGCGAAATAGAAGAACTCCATTTCGGGGGCGACGAAGAAGTTGAAGCCGGCCTTCTGTGCCCGGTCGAGATTGCTCTTCAGTACTTGCCGCGGGTCGCCGGCGAAGGGTGTGCCGTCATGATTGACGATGTTGCAGAACATCCGGCCCGTCGAGCCGCCATCGGCCCACGGCATCATCTCGAATGTGGTGGGATCCGGCATGGCAAGAACGTCGGACTCCTGGATGCGGCTGAATCCGTCGATGCTCGATCCGTCGAAGTGCACCCCTTCTTCGAACGCCACTTCCAGCTCGGCTGGTGAGATCGCGACCGACTTGAGTTGACCGAGTACATCGGTGAACCAGAGCCGAATGAGTTTGACGTGTCGTTCCTCGACAGCCTTCAGGACGTACTCGAATTGGCGTTCCACCTGGAGAGTGATAGCAGCGGCGTCCGCGAAGTTCACTCATGAAACTCGTCTGGCAGGACCGTTTCACATTCCGTTCACAAATGGGTATTGCAAACGGTCCGTCTGACTCCTTGACTGACACTCACCGAGGGACGACCCCATAATCAACGAAGTTCGGGGTCGCCATCGGTAATTGATTGCACGAAGCATCGTGTGAGAAGGGACCGGCCCACGATGGGCCAGAGCTGGAGTGACAACGTGAAGATCCGCGCCGAGTACATCTGGATCGACGGCACCGAGCCGACCCGTGAGGTCCGCTCGAAGACCAAGATCATCGAAGAAGGGTCCACACCAGGGATCTGGGGCTTCGACGGCTCCAGCACCAACCAGGCAACGGGAGACAATTCTGACGTCGTTCTGAACCCTGTCTTCACGTGTCCCGATCCCATCCGGGGTGGGGCCGACATCCTGGTGTTGTGCGAGACGCTGCTCACCGCCGACCTTTCACCGCACCCCACCAACACCCGTGCTCGTGCGGTTGCCGCGCTGGAGAAGTACGGCGATCAGGAGCCGTGGTTCGGTCTCGAGCAGGAGTACACACTGATCAACCCGGGAACGGGCTGGCCCGCAGGCTTCCCGCCGAACGGGTTCCCCGCTCCGCAGGGTCCCTACTACTGCGGCGTCGGTGCCCTGAAGATCCACGGTCGAGATCTGATCGAGGAACACACCAAGGCGTGTATCGACGCAGGTCTGATGATTGCCGGTACCAATGCCGAGGTGATGCCCGGTCAGTGGGAGTTCCAGATCGGGCCCGCCGACACCGTGACGGTCGGCGACCACCTCTGGATGGCTCGCTATCTCTTGTTCCGGCTTGCCGAGGATCACGGCGTCGAGGTCAGCATCGAGGCCAAGCCGATGAAGGGCGACTGGAACGGTGCCGGCATGCACACGAACTTCTCGACCAAGGCCATGCGTGAGTCCTACGAGCCGATTGTTGCCGGCTGTGAGGCGCTCGGAGCCGAGGGAATGGTCAACGCCCACCTCGCCGAATACGGCCATGGCATCGAAGATCGACTCACTGGTGCCCACGAGACACAGCGTTTCGATCAGTTCAGCTACGGGGTTTCCGATCGTGGAGCATCGATCCGGATTCCATGGCAGGTTGCCAAGGACGGCTACGGCTACCTCGAAGACCGTCGGCCCAACGCCAACGCCGATCCCTACGCCGTCGCTGCGGTGATGACCGAAACGGTCTGCGGGGCTGCAGCAGGAAACTGAGCTCCGACCGGCTCGGAGTTGCGAGGCCTGTCGTGCGGGCGCCCATCAATTGATGGGCGCCCGTGCCGCGTCCCTCCGGTCCCCGGTGTCGAGCCGATGAGGTGCCAGACTCGAGGGATGGACCTCGGCGACCTCGACACCCCCTTTCTCGTGATACGAAACGGCGAGAAGGGAGCACCGGCCTACGAAATCGTCAACGACGAAGCCGGGGTTGCACCTCGTGTCGAAGCGGGTCTCGCCGACGGCCAGGACGTCCAAGTGTTCCGCATGGAGGCCGTACCGTTCCAGTGGGTCGAAGAACAGCGGGCCCATCCCGCAGCCTGAACACACTTGCTGTTCGCCCTTTCGCTCAACTTTCTTCGCTGACCCCTTCGTTGGTCATCACATTGCCCTAACAGGGCGAGTCGATTCTGTGGGTAGTCCCCAACCCAAGGAACGACATGACACACGAAATGACGGACTCCACGATCACGGAGAGTTCGGCCTCGTCCAAGAAGAAGAAGTTCGCCCTCGGCGCCGGAATGTTGACCACCGGTCTCGTCGCTGGCGCCATGTTCGCCCCGCTGGGCTTGGCGAGCGCCCAAGACGACAACACCGACGGTGATCCCAGCGGTGTTGACGCTGATACCACCGAGGCCGACTCCACCGAGGCCGAAGCTGCCGAGTCCGAAGCTGCCGAGTCCGATGAAGGATCCCATCGTGGGCATCACCGGGGGGCCGTGCGTGACGTCGTGACCGAACTGCTGGGCATCGACGAGGCGGCGGTCAGGGCCGGGTTCGACGAGGGTCTGACCCTCTCACAGATCGCCGAAGCCAACGGTGTCAGCGAATCCGACCTCGTGGCGGCTCTGGAAACTGCGGTGCTGAGCCACATGACCGAGGCCGTGGAATCCGGGCGCATCACCCAGGAAGAGGCCGACCAACGGGCTGATGGTCTCACCGAACGGATCACGGAGCGGGTGAACACGGTTCCGAGCGACCGAAACGGTGAAGGCCGCGGCCAGGGACATCGCTTCGGCCGCTTCGGCGGCTTCGACGTTCTCGAGGGTCTCGGCCTTTCAGGCGATGTCGTCCGTGAAGGATTCCAAGCCGGTCAAACACTGGCCGAAACCGCGGCGGCCAACGGTGTGAGCGAGGTCGATCTGGTCGACGCCTTGGTTGCTGCCGCTGTCGAGCGCGCTGACGCTGCCGTCGAGTCGGGTCGCATCACCCAGGAACAGGTGGATGAGCGACTCACCGACATCGAGGCACGAATCAGCGAGCGGGTGAACGCCGAACCCGGTGAAGGAGCCGGCCTCCGTGGGGGTCGAGGTCATCGAGGCGATCATCAGCAGGGCGACGATCTTGCCCCTGATACTCAATCTGACGGCACCGATTCTGACGCCGAGGATTCCTCGCTCAGCTTCTGATTTCGTCCGTCTTGTCGGGCCGACTCGGCTCGTTCGGAAATCTCCCCAAACAAAGCACGGCGAGTGCGCCACTCCACCGATCCGCCGGGGGAGGGGCGCCTCGCTCGTTTTCCCACAGGATTACCGCGGGAGAATCGAGTCGTAGACTCTGCACTCATGCGAAGGCTTCGAGTGGCTGCGTGCCAGATCAACACGGTGATGGGCGACATCGATGGGAACGTCGCCCGGATCTTCGACGTCATCGAGGAACTCGACGCCCAAGATGTCGATGTCGCTGTGTTCCCCGAGCTGACGATCTGCGGCTACCCGCCCGAAGATCTCGTTCTCAAGCCGGGCTTTGTCGAGGATTGCCGGGAGGCTGTCCAAAAGGTCGCCGCCCGCACCGGAAGCACCGCCGTGGTCTTCGGGTCGGTCGACGGGGCTCGTGACATCTTCAACACGGCCCATCTCGCCGTGAACGGGCAGCTCGAACTCACGTATCACAAGCGTTTGCTGCCGAACTACAGCGTCTTCGACGAGCGCCGCTATTTCACTCCTGGCACCGAACCTCTCGAGCTGCTCGAAATCAGGGGGGTGAAGGTCGGGTTGGCGATCTGCGAAGACATCTGGAGCCCTACTGGTCCATTGCTCGACCTGGCCTCGGGCGGAGCCGAGGTGGTGTTGGTACCGAACGGCAGCCCATACCGGATGGACAAGGCACTGGGTCGAGACGTGATGCTCAGCTCTCGGGCCGCCGACAATTCCTGTGCCATCGTCTATGTCAATCAGGTGGGTGGCCAGGACGAGCTGGTGTTCGACGGTGGGTCGGTGATCTTCGACCACGAAGGTCAGTTGCTCGCCCGTGGCCCGCAGTTTCGGGAAGACGTGTTGGTGATCGATCTCGACATCAAACCGGCGTATCGGAAGCGCCGCCTCGACCCGAGGGGCCAAGAGCTGCCAACGCCGCCTCTTCCGGTTCGCACGCTCTCCGATCATCGACCGATCACCACCCCTCCTCTGCAACCACCGCTGATCGATCTCCTCGACCCGCTCCAGGAGATCTGGGAAGCGCTTGTGCTGGGCACGCGTGACTATGTGCGCAAGAACGGCTTCGAGAATGTCGGAATTGCACTGTCGGGAGGCATCGACTCATCGATCGTCGTAGCCATCGCCGCCGATGCTGTCGGCCCCGAAAATGTCGACGCTGTCCTCATGCCGTCTCGTTTCTCGAGTGATCACTCGGTGTCCGATGCGGTGAAATTGTGCGAGAACTTGGGTGTTGCCTATCGCACCATTGCCATCGAGCCGGCCCACAAAGCCATGCTCGAAATGCTTGCGCCTTCCTTCGACGGACGGGCCGAAGACACCACGGAGGAGAATCTCCAATCCCGCATTCGGGGCGTGATGATGATGGGC
Source organism: Acidimicrobiales bacterium (assembly GCA_037969565.1). Taxonomy (GTDB): domain Bacteria; phylum Actinomycetota; class Acidimicrobiia; order Acidimicrobiales; family SZUA-35; genus SZUA-35. The sequence goes on from JBBKXQ010000070.1 coordinate 23,719, forward strand.
CTGTCGAACAAACTCGGTTGGCTCATTCTCACCACGGGCAACAAGAGCGAGGTGTCGGTCGGTTACTCGACCCTCTACGGCGACACCGCCGGGGGCTTCGCCGTGATCAAAGACGTCTACAAAACGATGGTCTACGACCTCTGCCGCTGGCGCAACGAGATGGCGGGCCGGGAACTGATCCCGAACCATGTGATCACGAAACCGCCCTCGGCGGAACTACGTCCCGATCAGCGCGACGACCAGAGCCTTCCGCCCTACAACGTGCTCGACTCGATTCTCTTCGACTACATCGAGCAGGACCTCACCGCCTCGGAACTGATCACGAGAGGCCACGACGAGTCCGTCGTCCGTCGCATTGTGCGGCTCGTCGACCTCGCCGAGTACAAGCGGCGCCAGAGCCCGCTCGGAATTCGGATCAGCAGCAAGGCCTTCGGACGAGACCGCCGGATGCCGATCACCAACCGCTATCGGGGCTGACCGCTCAGGGGCACACCGGCCTCCGAAGTTGTTGGAGTCTCGCTCGCAACTACCCTGTCGCAAGTTCGACAGCAGGTCGGTTCTCCCTTCGTGCTCTCGCTGATCCTCGCCATGACCCACCACTTCACATCCCGTTGATGACTTCGCCGCTTCCGCTACCGGTTCGCACGATCCAGGTCATTTTCGCGCTGATGCTGGCACTGGCCGCGCTGGCGGTTTCCTTCCCGGGCGACGCCCAGACCGACAAGATCGATTCGATTCGGGAAGAGCGACGTCAGGTCGAGTCGCAGGCCAAGGAAAAAGCCAAGGAAATCAACGTGGCCGACGCAGAGCTCGAGCAGGTGTCGGCGACGTTGGCCGCGCTGACCTCATCGGTGAACGCCCAAGAAGCTCGAGTCATCGACGCTCAGCGACAGTTGGCCGAGGCCGAGACCAGGCTCGTCGATTCTGAGGCCGCGGTTCTCCAGGGAGAAGCCGACATCGAGTTGCTCAAACAACAGTTGGCTGACCGAGCCATTTCGTCGTTCGTCACGCAAGGTTCCAAACCGGTGTTGCTGGCGCAGACCGATGACCCGAATCTCGCGGTCCGGATGCAGCACTTGGTCGACGGGATCACACGAGCCGACGTCGATGTCGCCGATGCGCTGCGAGCGGCGGAGGAAGATTTGGCCTTGGATCGCCAGAACGCCGAGGAATCCCGGCTTGACGCCATCGCCATCGGCGATCAGATGGCCGCTGATCTCGGTGTCCTCGAAGAGGATCGCACCCTGCAGGCCGAAATCACCGCCGAGGCCGAGGACCGCCTCAACAGCATCCTGGCCGAACGGGCTGCGCTCGAAGCACAGGGTTTCCAGCTCGACAAAGACCTGACCAACGCCCAGGACCAGTACGCCGCTGAGCTCGCTCGTCGGCAGGCAGCCAAACCGGCAGCCGCTCCGAGAGGGTCTGGAGGTTCAGGAGGCTCCGGTGGATCGGGCCCCGTGGCATCATCGGGCGAGATCGTCAACGCCGGCGGAATCTCGGTGCACGAGTCGATCGCCTCGAACGTCACTCGTCTTCTCTCCGACGCGGCGGCGGCCGGTGTTTCATTCGGTGGGGGCGGATATCGCGACCCTGCGGGCCAGATCCGAGTGCGCCGGAGCAACTGCGGCACGAGCGACTACGCCGTTTATGAAATGCCGTCCAGCCAGTGTCGTCCCCCAACAGCCAAGCCCGGCTCGTCGATGCACGAGCGAGGTCTGGCCATCGACTTCACGTTCAACGGCCGGATCATCAGTAGTCGATCGGGTGACGGATGGAACTGGTTGGCGGCCAACGCAGCCAGCTACGGGCTCTACAACTTGCCCAGCGAACCCTGGCATTGGTCGACCAACGGCGGCTGATCGGCGCAGCGGTGGCACGCTGATGACTGAATTTCCGTGGTCAGCGACCCTCCGCTAGGGTCAGCCCGCTCATCATTCATGACCAGGGGGATCCATGGCCGTTCCGAACAAGCCGCGCACGCCATTTGCTCCGTGGGACCGGCGGGAGCTTCCCGGCCGGTTCTCGGTGGAGGAAACAGCAAAGCGGGTTGGCCACTACAAGTGGGTCGAGATGAAGGTGTTCGAGATGATGGGTGGCTGGGTTGCCACCGTCCCGGAACTCGACATCAAGCTTCGTCTCGGCACCCACTGCTATCACCATGCATTCCACTCCGAGCTCTGGCACAAGCGTCTGCCTGAGCTACGGGAGATGAATCCCGACAAGATGACGGTGCCCCCGAACCCCGAGTTCGAGACCTTCATCGAGGCGCTGATGGCCCCGGAAGCGGCCGACCAGACGATCGAAAAAATGGTGGGGCTCTATCGGGTGCTGTTGCCGCACCTGATCGCGGCCTACACGTTCCACAAGAACAACACCTCGACCATCACCGACTCACCAACCATCCGGTCCATCGATTTCTGTCTGCAAGACGACATGGAAGAGTGGCGAGAAGGGGAAATGGTCGTGCAGTCGCTTCTCGAGACCGACGAGCAGGTGGATCGGGCTGCTGCCCACCAAGCGAAGCTCACCAAGCTGATGCTGGCCGCCGGTGGTGTCGCCGGACCGGGCTCAGTCGGCAGTTTCGACATGGACGACTCGGGAGCGGTGGGCTGAGATGATCACGGTGACACCTTCCTCGTTCACGAAGGTGAAGTTCGAGGTCGACCCGATCGAAACGGTGGCCACGGAGATGGTGAGCCGTGTCGGTGGCCTGCCTGACGACTTCTCCGTCGAATTGATCATCAAAGAGGATGAGCCCACCACCCGGATGACCATCACGTCGCTCGATCCGGTCGTGTTCACGATGGACAGCGGTGCGCTGGAAGACACGCGAGACCCCCGCACCTTCGGCGAGGAGATGGCCCAGAACTCGATCGGGCGTTTGCTCTATGAGTTCTCGGACCGCACCAGCGAAGACTTTGCGGCTCCCGCGCTGGGCGAGCCCGCCGATTTCGCCCTGCGGATTGCGTGGGACACCTATTGCTACGGGCGGGTGAGCCGACTCGGGGTTCGGGTGTACCGACCGAAGCACCTGTACAACTTCCGCAACCGTCTTGGCTTCACCGATGAGGCCGATCGGATGTTCGAGCGACTCTGGATGGCCGAGAGCCTCACCTGGGCCGACATCGTGGCGCTGTGTGCGATGAGCGACCAGCTACCGGCTACCTGATTCCAACCGGATTGCAATCGGATCGAGCGGGTCAGCTCAGATCGTGCATGGTGACGGGCTCGTGAAGGTCGATGTCGGGCGGCGCCGACAGCAAGCCGATGCAGGCCCCGGCCATCTCCACCATGATCGCCCCGTCGAAGTGAGCTTGCTGGGCTTCGCTCGACTCCCACTTCTCGATGATGGTGAGCCGGCCCGGTTTCGTCATCGACGCCACCAGATCGATGTTGCGGGATCGGGAGTCCATCCGGCTGAGAACGACGTACTTGGCGAGGACGGCGAGCAGTTCTTCTGACCGATCAGTCTGAAACGTGAGGGTCACCATCACCGGCTCGATCTCGTCCTGGTGGCCGGTGTCGGACGAAGGACCCGGACTCGTCCCGGGTGCCGGACGGCCCGTTGCTGCGGTCCTTGGTTGGTTCGGTGATTTGTCGGTCATTGGTCGCGTTTCAAGCTCGAGGTAAAGGGAATGGTTGGCGGCGCCGACAATTCATCCAGAGTTCGATCGTCGATGTGGCATAGCAACGGCTGCCTGACTCCGTAGAGTTCAATAGCACAAGAATCTGCCGCAGTCTGTACCCTCCGGGGAGTAGCGGTCCGAGGTTGGCGATTCCGTCGTCGGCCGAGTAGTGAAGGGGAATCACTTGGCGAAGGAGCGAGTCGAGCGGGACGAGGAAGATCTCGTCAGGCTTTACCTAACCGACATTGGCCAGTATCCCCTTCTGACCAAAGAAGACGAAGTGCGGCTCGCCCAGGCCATCGAAGCGGGCAAAGTCTCCGCCGAAGAACTCGAGGCCGACGATTCGGTCACGCCGGCCCGCAAGCGCGAGCTTCGCCGGTCAATCCGCAAAGGTCGCGAGGCCGAGCGCACCTTCGTGCAGTCGAACCTCCGGTTGGTCGTTTCGATCGCCAAGAAATACCAGGCATCCGGGCTCCCGCTGCTCGACCTCATCCAAGAGGGCAACCTCGGTCTGATGCACGCCGTCGAGAAATTCGACTGGCGCAAAGGATTCAAGTTCTCCACGTACGCAACGTGGTGGATCCGTCAGGCGATCACCCGCGGTATTGCCAACACAGGCCGCACGATCCGACTTCCCGTGCATGCCGGCGACACCCTCGCCCGTTTGCAGAAAGCTCGAGCTCGGCTCGAGCTCAAGTACGGACGTCCGGCCACACTCACCGAGCTCGCAGCCGAAGTCGAGATGCCAGAAGACAAGGTCACCGAAGCCCTGCGCTTCGCGGCCGAACCCCTCTCGCTCTCGGAGCCGCTCCGGGAAGATGGCGATGCCGAGCTCGGCGACGTCGTCGAAGACCGAGGCGCCGACTCACCATTCGAGGTTGCGGCCACGGCCCTCCTGCCCGAAGAGATTGCCCGCCTCCTGGCGCCGCTCGACGAGCGGGAGCGTGAGATTCTCAAGCTCCGATTCGGCCTCGACCGAGGCGAGCCCCGCACCCTCGAAGAGGTTGGCGAATATTTCAACCTCACCCGTGAGCGGATTCGTCAGATCGAAGCCCGGGCCATGTCGAAGCTCCGTCATCCGAGCTCCGACACCGGCGCCCGAGACCTGCTCGCCGTCTGAGCCGGTACACCGCACAAGAACACTCTCAGAAAAGCGCAGGCCCATGGCCTGCGCTTTTCGGTTCTGCCGTTATTCGGGAATGAGCACGTTGGCGTAGAGCTGCCAGGCGAGTGCGCTCTTGGCGACGAAACTGAGAATGATGTACACCCGCTCCCCGACGATGTAGTCCCTCCAAGGTCCCACTTCCCGGTATTGCAGCCATTGGTTGATGGCGAAGCTGTTGAAGAGAACGAAGATCGAGGCGATGATCCCGTAGACGAAGGTCGGTGGTCGACCGTCACCGGTGAAGATGTAGCCGACGATGGCCAGCCATGGTCCGATGGCGGCAACACAACCGAACCAGAAGGGTGTCCACCAGGTTGGCTGACCCTTGCGATTGACCATTTCCATGATCCAACCGAAGAGGATCATCGAGATGTTGGCGAAGGCGAGGCCGACGAGCGCGGCCAAGTCGGTCACCGACGTGATGAGTGCGATCGTGATGATCATCAGGGTGGACGAGAGCGCGTACTCGACCCAGCGAAAGCGGTTCCGACCGTGTCGCAGTTCGTCGCCGTACTTCTTGAACCCGACCGTGGAGATCAGGAAATGGAAGCAGGCCGAGAGCAGAAGAAAAGCAGCCGTCAGCGGGGCCAGCTGCACATCGGCGAACGTCGACAACACACCGTTCTCGACCGGCGTGCCGGGAGGGCCATTGAGATTGAATGTCGTGATCGGCAGTGTGAAATCGGCCGCGATGATCACCATCACGACAGCCGAAACCAGGTGGAGGACGCCGGCCCCGAGATTCAGACGGCGAAGGCCTTTCAGGGTTCCATCCGTGACCGCGACCGAGGGAGGATCACCATCGGCGACGGGGTTGTTGATTCGTGCAGCAGTCATGGGTTGATCCGTTCTGCGACCTGACTCGGCAAGATTCTGCGTTGTCTCGTGAGGGTGGCCGCCCGTGGGTTACGTCGGGGCTCGAGCCCGAACCATCGAACCTACGCGTTGACGCAAGGTGCTGGTACATCGGAGCGCAAGAAGGCCGACCTGGCGGTCGGCCTTCGAGCTACTGCTCGGTTTGTGATCCTGTCTGTTCACTTGATTGCGTGTCTTGGCTGTCTCAGACCGATTGATTCGACTGATTCGCCTTGGCGGAGGTGGACGGGAATCGAACCCGCCTACGATGGATCACACCGCACACCCGCTTTGAAGGCGGGGGAGCCCACCAGGTACTCGGACACCTCCGCCTGGAACCCTAGCGGTCGGCCTTCCCGGCCCGGTAGTCCGAGCCCTCGCCCGAGAGCCAGCTCCTTCCCCCAGTACCGATCTCTCTTTTGAATCACCCAACCTCGAATCAGCCGACTCCGTCGCTCTGAGTTGACAACACGCTTCCCCCGAAGGCCCAAGCGAGTGTCGTCGAGGAGTCGTTGTGTTGTGTTTCTTTTCTGCCAAAGGCGGAGTCGGGTGTTCGGTCATGGCGGCAGCCACCGCTCAACTGGCCGCCAAGCGCGGCCCCACGCTGCTGGTCGACCTGCATGGTGAACTCACGTCGATCCTCGGCCTGTCACCCGACATCGACGGACTCGCCGGCTGGTTCAACACCGAGGCTGCGTCACCCGATTTGCTGCATCGGCTCGAAGTGCCGGTCGCCGACGGATTGTCACTGCTGCCCCGCGGCGGCTGTCGGTCCGTGACCAGGCCGAGTCGCTACCGACTCCTGGCTGATTTGTTGAGTATCGAGCGTCGAACCGTGGTGGTCGACGTCGGCACCTCAGCCATCCCGGCTGTGGCACTCATTGCGCAGGCCAGCGCCTCCGTGCTCGTGACACGAGCCTGCTACTTGGCACTCCGTGCTGCCCGCTGCGGACCGACACCCGACCACGTCCTGCTCGTGAAGGAACCAGGGCGAGCGCTCAACTCGGGCGATGTCGAGGCGGCGATCGGCGCGCCGGTGACGGCCATGGTTCCCTGGGACCCAGCCGTTGCCCGGTCGGTTGACGCTGGCCTGTTGGCCGCCCGGCTCCCGCGCTCGCTCCATGTCCTGGGTGCGTTTCTGTGAGTGACCGTGACCCCTTGTCCGACTTCGTCACCAACGCACTGATCGAACGGCCGACCGTCACGACCATCGAGCTCGTCGAGGAGGCTCGACTCTCGTCGCCGCTCAGCGACGTTTCCGATTTGAGCGAGCGCATTGATCGCTTGGTCGCTCGGGCCCGTGGGCTGGGTGCCCTCGCCCCGTTCTTCGACGACTCCGACATCACCGAGGTGATGGTGAACGGACCTGGTCCGGTCTGGATCGATCGAGCGGGCGTTGTCGAGAAATCCGAGGTGTCGGTCGGGGCCAACGACATCGCCCTTCTGGTCGAGCGGATTCTCGAACCCCTCGGTCTCCGGGTCGATCGAGTCAGCCCCTTCGTCGATGCTCGACTTCCCGACGGCAGCCGGGTCAACATCGTCGTGCCTCCGCTGGCCATCGACGGCCCGGTGGTCACGATTCGGCGATTCGCAACGAAGTCGGTCGGTCTCGACCGCTTCGGGCCACCCGAAGTCCGGGAGCTTCTTCGCCGACTCGTGGTCGGACGGGCCACCATGCTCGTCGTTGGTGGCACGGGCGCAGGCAAGACCACACTGCTCAATGCGCTCGCCGTCAACATCGGGTCGACCGAGCGGGTCATCACCGTCGAGGAGACCGCAGAGCTGAGGCTGCCCGGCGATCATGTGGTTCGGTTGGAATCACGACCGGCGAATCGAGAGGGAGTCGGTGAGGTGACGATCCGCCAACTCACTCGTAACGCCCTGCGCATGCGGCCCGATCGTTTGGTCATCGGCGAGGTCCGAGGGGGCGAGGCGCTCGACTTGCTCCTCGCTCTGAACACTGGTCACGAGGGCTCCCTCGCCACCTGTCACGCGAATGATCCGCTCGCGGGCCTACGTCGGGTCGAAACTCTGGCCCTCTTCGGCGGCGTTGATCTGCCCCTGTCGGCGATCCGGGAGCAGCTTCTCGCTGCTGTGGATGTGGTGGTGTTCGTGGGCAAGCGGGCCAATGAACGGCTGGTCCTCTCGGTGGCGGAGGTCGATCGTGAGCAGATGCAGGTGTTGGAGCTGTGGCCGCACACCGAGTCGGAACCTCGACGTCCAACCGTCAGAGAGGCCCTGCGTTCATGCTGAGCATCGGCGTCGCCATCCTCTGCGGGGTCAGTGTGTTGTCCCTGTTGTGGCCGAGTCCATCGCTCGGTCGAGCCGACCGGGCCACTGACATCTGGTCGGCCGTTTCGGTGCCGCCGGCTTGGCTCGTCATCACGGCGCTTGCCGTCGTTGCCGTGGCTGTCCACAGCGCGGTGGTGCTCGTCGAGGGTGTGCTCGTCGTCGCCATTGTCCGGCAGCAACGAACGCGGGCCACTGAGCGGCAAAGCGACATACGAACGATGCAGGCCACGGCTGAGTTTCTCGATCAGGTGGTCATCCAGCTCCAATCGGGTTCCTCGCTTCGCTTCAGCCTGGTTTCGGTCGCCCAAGCGTCTCCTCTCCCGGGATCGCACGAACTCGCAGTCATCGCTGCTCAGCTACACGCCGGAGCAGGTCTGTCCGAGGCCCTTGCGTACCGAGTCAGCGAGCCCCGCTCGGCCACGGTCGAAATCGTCGCTACCACGCTCGAGGTCCTGCACCGCTCCGGGGCTGCGGCGGCTCCGGCGCTCGAAAGAACCGGCGACACCGTTCGAGAGCGCATCGCTACCGACGCCGATGCTCGCACCCAGTCGCAGCAGGCAATGGCATCGGCTGCTCTGATTGCATCACTACCTGCGTTGTTCGCCGCATTCGCCTCGATCGCCGAGCCCGAGCTACTCGATTTCTACCTCCACCAGAACTCGGGGCTGGTCTGCATCGTCGGTTCGACTCTTCTCACCGTGGCGGGTTGGGTGTGGATCCAGTGGCTCGTCTGGGGGCAGCCGTGACGTATCTCCTGGCCGTCGTAGTGGGCGCCGCCCTTCTCGTTTGGCCCGTTCGGGCATGGCAGCGGCGGGCGGCCGGTCGTCGGCTCGACCGGTGCGTCACGGACGCACTCGCCGAGGTCACCGATCTCATTCTCGTCACCATCAGTGCCGGTGGATCGATTGCCGACGCGGTCCGTCTCGTTGCCCAACGAGGCCCTGTGGTCCTGCAGCCCGTCTTCATCGAGGCACTCGTCCGAGCCGAGGCCGGCCACACGCTGGCCCGGAGCATCACCGAAGTGGGTCACCAACTCGGTTCCGCCTATCGGCCGTTGATGGCGGCCCTGGTGGCAACAGAACGTGATGGCGCTCCGATCGCAGCGTTGGTCCTCCGTCTCGGTGACGAGGCCCGAGCGGCAAGACGTCGGATGGTCGAGCGTCGGGCTCGGACGCTTCCCGTACGTCTGCTCTTGCCGCTCGCCTGCTGTTCCCTCCCGGCCGTTTTCATCGGCGCGGTTCTCCCGCTCGCGTTGGTGTCGCTCGGAAGAATTCGCCTCTGACGAGGCCGACTCGCGGCATGAGCCGCCACACCAATCTCACGTCATGATGAATGGAGTCAACAGATGTTGATGTTCGCGGTTCTGCTGTCCAAATCTCTGAAATCGTCGGTCTTCGGGTCGCCGAGTCGGTCTTCGGAAAGGGGTCAGGCAACTGCCGAGTACGCACTCGTCATTCTTGCCGCGGCCACGATCGCCGGTTTGGTGCTGGCCTGGGCCGCCAGCACCGGAAAGGTTTCGCGGTTGCTCAATGCGGTTCTCGATGCCGTGATCGGTCAGGTCGGCTGATGGCGGCGGGGAAGAACCGGCGTTCGGTGATCAGCACTCGCTCGATCAACCGCGAGGGCGGTCAAGCCACGGTCGAGTTCGCGCTGGTTCTTCCCATCGTCGTGTTGTTCGCATTGATGGTGGTGCAGATCGGTCTCGTCGCCAAGGACGTTGTCTTGGTCCATCACGCGGCCCGAGAAGCGGCTCGGGCGGCGGCGGTCGATCCGACAGTTGCCGCCGCCCGGGCCGGGGCCACGGGTTCGAGCAGGCTCGATCCCGACCGCATGACGGTGGAACTGGGCGGCACGTTGAGCGAGGGGGGCCGAGCCACCGCAACGGTCACCTATCGTTCGCCGACCACCCTGCCCCTGGTCGGTCTCCTCGCCCCCGATGTTTCGATCACTGCGTCGGTCTCGATGCGGGTGGAGTGAGCGCAGCTTCACCAACGGTCTTGTTTCCGGATTTCCCGATCCTGATTCCATCGAGCAAAACTGCGCAGACTCCGGCTGTGTAGGCCATCGTTGGGGCGTGAACATCGAAATGACTTCGTCACTCGACGCCGACTCCCATTCCGGCTCCGGAGCGAGCGTCGACATCGCCACCCTCGAAGAAATCCAACAGCGGGTCCTCTGGCTCGCTGTCCGGATGGTCGATCACGCCAACCGGCGTGACGCCGGAGGCATCAAGGTAGGTGGTCACCAGGCCAGCTCGGCCTCGATGGTGTCGATCATGACGGCGCTGTGGTTCGCCCACATCGGCGGAGAAGACAAGGTGGCCGTCAAACCCCACGCCTCCCCCGTCTACCACGCCATCAAGTATCTCACCGGCGAGCTCGACCGTTCCTATCTCACCCGTCTTCGTGAGTTCGGTGGCCTGCAGGCGTACCCATCGCGAACCAAGGATCCCGACGTCGCCGATTTCTCCACAGGGTCCGTAGGACTCGGAGCGGTTGCTCCCTTGTTCTCGGCCGCAACCCGACGGTATGTCGACGCCCATTTCGGATCTCGACCTCCGGCCCGTTTCATCGCCACACTCGGCGACGCCGAACTCGACGAGGGCAACGTGTGGGAGGCGATCGCCGACCCATCGATGCAGGGACTCGGAAACGTCACGCTCGTTGTCGATTTGAATCGGCAGAGTCTCGACCGGGTGGTTCCCGAGATCCAGGCTGAGCGGCTCCGCAGCTTCTTCGGCGATGCCGGCTGGCACGTGGTCAACGCCAAGTACGGAAAGCGGTTGCAGGCCGCCTTCACTCGACCAGGAGGCTCGGCGTTCGAGGCGCGAATCGATGGCATGGCGAACGAGCAGTACCAGTCTCTGTTCGCGCTGTCCGGCGACGCCCTCAGAGCCAAATTCCTCGAGGGTGCCAGCCACGATTGTGAGCAGTTCGTCAATGGAATCGACGACGACGAATTGGCGTCGCTGGTGTTCAACCTCGGGGGTCACGACCTCGAGCTGCTCATCGATTCGTTCCGAGAATGTGACGCTGAGGCCAACCGCCCGAGCGTGGTGTTCGCGTACACGATCAAAGGGTGGGGGCTGCCCATGGCGGGGGATCCACTCAACCATTCGGCACTTCTCTCTCACCCCCAGATCGAGGAGTTTCGTCGCTCGATCGGACTCGACGAGGACACCGAATGGGATCGCTTCGACTCCGACACCGATGCCGGTCGATGGTGCGATCGGCTCGGTTCGGCCATCAACAATCAGCCACCAGCGCCCCGCCCGATCCTCCCGATTCCTCAGACGACGTCGCCTGCAATCGGGACCAAACCGATGTCTTCCCAGGAAGCGTTTGGTCGCACGCTGGCCTCGTTGGCAAACGTGGCCGAGGTAGGAAGTCGGATCGTCACCACGTCACCCGATGTTTCGATCTCCACCAACCTCGGCGGATGGATCAACAAGGTCGGAGTGTTCGCGCCCGACGACGTGGACACTCACGGTGGCGCCGAGCGATTGCTGAAGTGGGCGCCGAGCCCGTCCGGAAAGCACATCGAACTCGGCATTTCGGAGATGAATCTGTTTCTGTTGCTCGGCCAACTCGGGCTGTCCCACGAACATCATGGGGAAATGCTCCTGCCGGTCGGCACGGTCTATGACCCGTTCGTTCTTCGGGGCCTCGACGCACTCGTCTACGCCACGTACAACGGTGCGAAGTTCGTTGTCGCCGGAACTCCGGCGGGCGTCACGCTGTCGCCCGAAGGAGGGGCCCACCAGTCCACGATCACACCGTCAGTCGGAGCCGAGCTGCCGGGAATCACCTACGCCGAACCGGCCTTCGCGCTCGCGGTCGACTGGTTGTTGTGTGATGGTCTCGCCAAGCTGAGCGATCCCGCAGGCGACAGCCTGTACCTCCGTCTGTCGACCAGACCGATCGATCAAGCGCCGTTCGCCGACGCGCTGAAACGTCTCGGAGAAGCAGAACTCCGACGCCAAGTGCTGGCCGGCGCCTACCGCTTGCGGGAGCCGGAGCAATCGAACGACGCACCCGGGCTCACACTCGCGGCTTCCGGGGCCATTCTTCCCGAGGCCGTTGCCGCCGCCGAGGAGCTGACGTACGAGGGTGTGGCGGTCACCCTTCTCGACATCACGAGCGCCGATCGGCTCTACCGGAACTGGCGGGCCACCAACGCCGAGGCAATTGCCAGCGGTGAGCGGGCCGAGGCCGGAACGAGCCATCTCTATTCGCTTCTGTCCGAAGTCGAACGGCAGCAGCCGATCGTCAGCGTGCACGATGCCTCGAGCCACCACCTCGCATGGCTCGGATCAGCGCTCGGCGTGCGCCAGTCGCCGCTCGGGGTCGACCAGTTCGGGCAGTCGGGAACGATTGCGGATCTCCACCGAGTCACCGGCATCGATGTCGACTCCATCGTGAATGCCGGCCTCTCGATCCTCTGACGGCAGCCTCATCAGAACGGGTCGAGCACCCCAAGTGTCGTTTGCAGCAGGGCCAGCGCAGCGTGCTTGTCGAGCGGTTCGTTGCCGTTGCCACACTTCGGTGATTGCACACACGAAGGGCAGCCCGACAGGCAGGGGCACGTCTCGAGCACTTCCGACGTGGCTTGGAGATGGCGGTCGGCCGCGTCGAAGGCCAACTCGGCGACGCCGGCCCCACCGGGGTAGCCGTCGTAGATGAACACCGTCGGTAGGCCGGACTGCGGCGCTTCGGCGATCGACACGCCACCGACATCCCAGCGATCGCAGATCGTGAAGAGGGGCAGAATCCCGATGGCCGCGTGCTCGGCGGCATGGAGGGCGCCGGGCACGTTGAACCCGCGAACACCGGCCATGGCCAGGACGTCGGGCTGCCATTCGTACCAGATCGACGTGGTCACCAATTCCTGGGGTGGAAGATCGAGATCGATCGTTGCTCGAGGCTCGCGGCGACCGAGCTGCTTCACCTGATAGCCGGTGACCGTGGTGGTCACCTTGACGACGCCGAGATGGAGAAGGGATTCGCCGACCGACTTGGTGGCGCCGGTACTGAGGGCCTCGATCTGGATCGTCGACCGGGCCTGAGTCCAGGTGTCGCCCGGATCGCGCTCGACGGTGGCTTGTCGGGTGTGGAGATCGAGATCGAGCACCTTCCAGGGTTGCCCTCGATGCAGATAGATGGCACCGGGATGCACGAGGCTTGCCGCTCGACTGCCATCGACCGTGCCGATCAGGGATCCGGAACGATCGACGATCTTGACCTCACCTCCGGAGGCCGACCGCAATCCGATCTTGCCGAACGGGATGCCGCGCCCGGCCCAATGACCCTTGGGAACGTTGCGAGGATCGGGACGAAGGCGGATCTCGTCGCTGAGTACGAGCCGCCGCACACCGTCATCGAGATCGGGCCACCAGGTGTCGTCGGCGTATCGGAGCGGTGACTCGTAGGCGGCACACGTGAGGTGGGGATCAAGGATGTTCGGATTCGTGACATTGATGACCGCCGGTTCGGGCGGCCGTTCGAAAAGGTCTTTGGGATGACTGACGAACCACTGGTCGAGCTGGTCGTCTCCGGCGATCAACACGGCGAGCGATTCCTGACCGCTTCGGCCGGCCCTCCCGATCTGCTGCCAGAACGAAGCGATGGTGCTGGGGAATCCACACAACACGGTCGCGTCGAGACCGCCGATGTCGACCCCGAGTTCGAGGGCGCTCGTTGCGGCGACGGCGCGGATCTTTCCGTCATTGAGTTCGGCTTCGATTTCACGACGTTCGGCGGCGAGATAACCCGACCGATAGGACCGAACGGAGTCTCGTAGCTCGGGTGGGAGCGAACGGGCAACCCCGGCCGCAACCCGCTCGGTCAGGGACCGACTGGCGCAGAACGCGATCACTCTCCGACCGCTGAGGACCAACTCGGAGACCACCTTGATGGTTTCGGTGGCGGGCGACTGACGGAGGCCCTTCTCCTCGTTGACCACGGCCGGCTGGACGAGCGCCACATGTCGAGTGGCACACGGAGATCCGTCGTGGTTCACCGCCACGACAGACTTGCCGCAGAGCCCTTCCGCCAATTCAGATGGTGCCCCGATCGTGGCTGACGAAAAGATGAACGTGGGATCGGATCCATAGAGCGCACAAGCCCTCTGTAGCCGTCTCAGGACATGGCTGACGTGGGTGCCGAAAATGCCCCGTAGCACGTGCAACTCGTCGACCACCACGTAGTCGAGGCGCTTGAGGAAGGTGGCCCACTTGGCGTGATGAGGGAGAACCGAATAGTGGAGCATTTCCGGATTCGTCAGCACCACGTTGGCGTTCGAGCGGGCCCAGGTTCGTTGCTCGCGGGGCGTGTCCCCGTCGTAGGTGATCGCTTGCATCCCGGGCACGTTCAGTTCGCCGAATGCTCGTAACTGATCCTGAGCGAGGGCCTTGGTGGGGTAGAGGAGAAGCGACGTTCCCGATCGCAGACCGGTGACCACGGATTCGGCAATGGGAACCTGATAGGCCAGGCTCTTTCCGGAGGCCGTACCGGTTGCAACCACGACCGACTCACCGTTTCGGGCGTGGTTGATTGCTTGTGCTTGATGACTCCAGAAGCCGTTGATTGGCTCGAGATGGGCGAGCTCTGGCGGAAGCGGCCGCTCGAGCGTGCCGGTGATGGCTGGCCGTTCGGGCATCGTTTCGGCATGGACCAGGCGGCCGCTGTCTCGAAGCTGGTTCAAGAACTCGGCGATCGAGGTGGACAGATCCACGGGCACCCGGTCAAGACTACTGGGCCGAAGCTGCTGCGGAGCGAACGGGTGTTCGTTGCAGATCAAACGGCGGGTCGGGATGATCGGCCTGATTCGACGAGTGGCGGAGGGTCAATTCAGTAGGTTCGGGGCCGATAGCCAAGGTATGAGCTCATACTCACCAGTGGAAACGATGTCCGCTCCCGACGCCGCTGCTGACGCACTGCCTCGTGGTTCACTCGGGCACTCCTGGGCCGAACGGTTTCGGGATGCTCTCGAGTCGGCCGATCTGAACCGCGCTCTCGACGCCTATGAGGACGCTCCATCGTGGGAGGATCGTTGGTTCTGTCTCGAGGTCGCCTCGAACGCGAGCGTCAGCGGCGAGCTCCTCGACTCGTGGTGTGTCGGTTGGCCCGATCACGTCCTGCCCTACTTGACCCGCGGAGCAACGAGGGCACGAGTCGGCGACCCCGAGGCAATTGCCGACTTCGACCGAGCCTCCGATCTCGACGCCGCGAGTCCGCTGCCGTGGGGGCAGCGAGTGGTTCTGGCCCGGGCCGTCGGAGCGCCGACCTCGACTTCGGCATCGGCGCTGGCCAAGATGATGCCGCTGGCCGGGCTCTACGAACCTCACGTCGATTACCTCCTGGGGCTCGGCGAAGGTGCGGCTGCGAGCTCGGCGAACATGGTCGAGTTCGCGGAGAACGTCTGCCATGTGGTTCCAGCCGGATCCCCACTTGCGGCTGTGATGCCATTGGCCGCGATCCGGTCGATGATGGTCGATGTTCCCGACGACCACTTGACGTATCTGAAGGACCTCGGTCTCTTTGACGCGGTACTGATGGCGGCCGGTCAATCGGTCTTCCATCCCGACTTCGATGGTCAGTCGGCGGTGCCTTCCATCAAAGCGATGAACGCGTTCGCTGTCGCCTTGTCGATCCTGGCCCAGGACGATCTGGCCTTGATACTCGTGAACCGCCTGGGAAATACCTTCACTGATTGGCCGCTCTGTCTCTTGGGCCAGCCCGATCTCCACACGTGGCGCGAACTCCGTGAGCGGTTGATGGCGAAGTCGGAAGCGGTTGCCCTGGCCAACGGCCGAGCGTGAGTTCGCCGACGGAGTAGGTTCGTGAATCCGTTGACCGTGACGCAGCGCCCTCGATCTCCTCCAGGGGCCGCTTTTCACCTAGACAGATCCCCACCC
>JBBKXQ010000071.1:0-42415 GCA_037969565.1 Acidimicrobiales bacterium
CGTGCTCAACAGCGCCGTTCTCCCCAGCGCCGTTCTCAGCAGCACCGTTCTCCCCGGATGCCGGGCTGGAGCCATTCTCGAACTGCTCCCGCCATTCGGCAGATACCGACCTCGGATTCTCGAGGTATTGCTGGCGAAGTTCTTCGATCAACCAATCGTTTGGTCCCGAAGCGGCAGAAGCTGAGGTAATGGCCACAATCGTCGATGCTACCCGTCCTGAGAACGAGGGGAATTCAGATCAGTCCGAGCCAACCGAATTAGGCAGCATTCGGCCGAGCCACCGCTGGAATTGCTCCGTCGGATGGAGCCCCGTGATGACCATGCCATTCACCAGCCAGGCGGGTGTTCCCGTTGCGCCGACCTCCCGGGCCAGGGCGTGGCTTTCGGCGAGAAGTCGGGCCCCGAGGCCATCGGCCTCCAACTCCAGCAGGTCACCGACCTCGATGTCGGCCTCAGAGAGGACCCGATGGAGAACTTTCGGATCGTCGAGGGCTTCCCCCGTCACCCAGTGGGCCCGAGCGAAACCTTCATCCACCTGCTCGAACGCCTCGGGCCATTCGGTGTTGACGATCTCCATGATCTCCAGCAGGCCGTGGGTGTTCGGACTACGCGACGGTTTGACAAAATCGAGGCCTGAGACGGCACATTCCTGGGCGATGTGATCGAAGAGGTGATCGAGCGTTCCCCCGGGCCGGACCGGTGAGCCCACCACCGGTATCTCGGGATGGAGTTCGTAGCTGCGCTGATCGACCGTCCGCCCGAACTTCGCCGCCTCCACTCGCAACCACGCGGTGAGAGGACGAGCGGCGTAAGCCCACGGACAGATGTAGTCGTTCCACACAGTTATGGGCATGCGCTGTTACTAGGGTCTGGCGGGTGCTGGTTGCAACATGGAACGTGAACTCATTGAACGCTCGGTTGCCGAGAGTCGAAGACTGGTTGGCGCAGGTGCAGCCCGACGTTCTGTGTATGCAAGAGACGAAGCTGGCCGATGATGCCTTCCCGGCCCTGACCTTTTCGGCGCTGGGGTATGAATCGGTCCACCACGGAGACGGACGCTGGAACGGCGTGGCCATTCTCTCTCGGGTCGGGATCGAGAGCCCGATCTACGGCTTTGCTCCCGGCATCGAGTCCGACACGGACGCAAGGCTGGTCTCGGCGACGTGCGGCGGTGTGCGGGTGCACAGCCTCTACGTTCCAAACGGTCGCGAGGTCGATCACGAGCACTATTTCTACAAGCTCGATTGGCTCGGTCGGCTCCGACAACACCTCGAGACGACGACGTCCCCCGACGTTGATGTGATCGTCACCGGTGATTTCAACATTGCTCCGGAGGATCAGGATGTCTGGGATCGGGCTGCGTTCGAGGGGAGCACCCACGTGACCCCTCGCGAGCGGGCTGCGCTCGAAAGCATCAAAGCGTGGGGTCTCGTCGACACGCTACGCGAGCGTCACCCCGGGCCCAAGATCTACAGCTACTACGACTATCAGGCCGGACGATTTCACAAACGGGAGGGAATGAGAATTGACTACATCCTCGCGAGTACATCACTTGCCGACCGCTGCGTGTTCGACGTGATCGATCGCAATGGTCGAAAGGGTTCGAAACCGAGCGACCATGTTCCTGTGATCGCGGTCTACCGATGATCGAGAGTTCGTGAGCATGGAAATCAAGCCGGATGCCCAACGGGCGATCGCGTTTTTCTCGACGCCCGACCGCGCCGAGGTGCAACCACGGCGGCGAGCGGCTTGGGAGGTCGGCGACGCCATGCGCGAGATCATCGATCGATTGGTCGACACCACGGCCACCACCGAGGATCTTCAGCTGATCCAGGCCCAGCTCGCCGACGTGGCAGCACGCCTGAGCCAGTTCGACTACGGCCGTAAGTACGACAGCTATTCCGAGGCTTCCGTGGCCGGCGATCAAGACGGCACGCCGACACCTCCGGTGGGTCATGCCGACTTCAGCCCTCTTCTCGGGCGATCGAATCCCCTTGCTCCGCCGATGGAGCTCTCGATCGAGGGCAACACGGTTTGTGCCACCGTCACCTTCGGCCATGCGTATGAAGGGCCTCCGGGGCACGTCCACGGAGGAATTGTCGCCGCCGCGTTCGACGAGATTCTCGGAGCCACGCAGGCACTCTCGGGGTCGCCGGGAATGACCGGACGCCTCAGCGTTTCGTATCGCGCTCCCACTCCGCTCCACACGCCCCTTCGATTTGAGTCCACACTCGACGGCGTGAACGGTAGAAAGATCAGCACCTCGGCCCGGCTCTACGACGTGAGCGCCGGATCGTCCGGTGAGAAAAGGTTGTGTGCAGAAGCCGACGGCTTGTTCATCAGCGTCGACTTTTCGAAGATTGCGGCGATGCGAGCCGATCGAGATGGAGTTTTGGAATAGTGCTTTCGAGTTTGAGTCATCATGAGTTGCTCGTTTTCTGGGTGCAACTGTTCGTCATCTACACCACGGCCCGAGTCCTGGGTTACGGAGCGCGTCGGCTGGGTCTGCCATCCGTCGTGGGCGAACTCACCGCCGGAGTCGTCCTCGGACCATCGTTGTTCGGAGTCGTCTGGCCGGGCGGCTTCGAATGGTTTCTTCCCGATTCCGAGGTGCAATCGGCGATGCTGCTCGCCGTTGGCTGGTTCAGCGCCGCGTTCCTCTTGGTGGTGGCCGGATTCGAGACAGATCTGACCCTGATCAAGCGGCTCGGCCGGGCGGCTGCCCTCGTGACACTCGGCAGCCTCGTGGTTCCGCTTGCCGGCGGGCTCATTGTCGGCTCACAGATTCCCGAGCAATTCTGGGGAGATCAAGCAACACGATTGCTGTTCACCCTCTTCATCGGCGTGAGTGTTGCGGTGTCGGCGCTTGCCGTCGTTGCCAAGATTCTCGGTGACCTCGGCCTGATGCGGCGCGATGTCGGTCAACTCACGGTGGCTGTTGGCATGGCCAACGATCTGGTGGGGTGGGTCATCCTCGGCATCATCGCCGGTCTTGCTGCCGGCGAGGTGAGCGTCGTTTCGGTCGGCCTCACCATCGCCGGACTGGCGGCCTTTCTCGTCGGCGGTCTCACCATCGGTCAACGCCTGGTCGACGCGAGCCTTCGGATCGTGCGCCGCGACGGTCCCAACGTTCAGGGCGCGCTCACCGTGTCGTTGGGCGCCATGTTGTTCTTCGGCGTGATCACCCAGTGGCTTGGCGTCGAGGCGGTGCTCGGTGCCTTCGTCGGCGGTGTTGTCCTCGCCCGTTCGAGGTACAAGCAGGTCGAGAGTCAACACCTCATCGAAGAACTCACCTCCGTCGTGTTCGCTCCGCTCTTCTTTGCCTCAGCCGGTTTGCGCCTCGATTTGGGGCTGCTGAGAGGTGACGCCCTCAAGTGGGCGCTGGTGCTCTTGGCCGTTGCGCTCGGCCTCAAGTTCGCCGGTTCGTTTCTCGGGGCCCGGCTCGCCGGGCTCACGACGCAGGAAGGTTTCCTACTCGGTGCCGGTCTGAATGCTCGCGGTGCGCTCGAGATCATCATCGCCACCGTTGGGCTCTCACTCGGGGTATTCAACGAGACCTCGTTCACGATGATCGTGATGATCCCGCTCGTCACCTCCCTGATTGCCTCGATCGGTGTCCGCTATCTCAGCCGGAATCTCGAGGGCTCCACGGCGGAGCGCGAACGGTTGGCCCGCGAAGAAGCCATGGGGAAGAACCTCGTGGTCCGAAATGGTCGAATTCTGATCCCTTCACAGGGGCAACCGAGTTCGATCGTGGCGGCCCAGATCGCTCACTTCGTGTGGCCTGAGGAGATTCCGGCCACGGTCATCGGCATCACCGCCGGTGGCAACGTGCCGAATCTCACGCCGATCGAGAACGTGCTGTTCGGTCGGAGCATCGACGTGACATCGGTGGATTCGGTCAAGCTCGCCGAGCAGATGGTGGCCGAATCCAAGCTCGGCTACGGAGCCATGGCGGTTGGCGTCGATGACGTTCTCGATGACGGATCGTTCGTCTCGGATCTGGTCGATGAGATTCTGCAAGAACTCCACATCCCGATCGTGCTCGTTCGGGGCGCCCGCAATCTCGACGGTCGCCTGCCCGGAATCTTCGCGAGGGCACTCGTCCCGGTCGTCGGCAGCCAGTCGAGCCGGGCCGCCCAGGAGTTGGCCGGCAACCTGTCGAATCGCCTTGGCACCGAAATGCTCATCAGTCATGTCGTCTACTCGCCCGACCTGAAGCGACGGGGCGGCGGCGGCGGCACGGCGGGAGCAACCGTTTCGGCCGTCACCGACTTCAACTCGGACACCGATGTGGCCCGACGAGTCTTGTCTCAGGCCGCTGCTCATGCCCAGGAATTGAATGCCAACTACCGCACGGAGATTCGGTTCTCTGTCTCTCCGGCCGATGAGATCATTCGGCATGCAACCCAGAGCGACAGCGATCTGATCGTGCTCGGGGCCGAACTCCGTCGGCTCGAAGGGCGACCCTTCCTCGGCCACAACACCGAATACATCTTGAAGAACGCCATGCAGACCGTGGTGGTCGCCATCACGCCCGATGTCCGACCGACCTGAACCCGGTCGAGCTGTCAGCTGACGTTCTGGGAGAGTAACTGCAGTATCTCGTCGCCGAATCGTTCGAGCTTGGCCGGACCGATACCGGGGATGGCCGCAAGTTCGGCTTTGTTCGTCGGCTGTCGTTTCGTGATAGCCCGCAGCGTTTGGTCGTTGAGGATCACGTACGCCGGAACATCAGCCCCCCGGGCCTTGGTTCGTCGCCACGCCCGCATCGCCTCGAAGAGTGGATCGTCGACCGGATTGGCATCGGACCCGCCAGAGAGGCTCTTCTTCGGGATCGCGGCCCGGCTCTTCACCACCTGTGCTCGCCAATCGACCGGCCGATGGCCGCGGCGAAGATGCTCGATCGCGGCTTGGATTCCGTCGAGGCTGGGGGACGGTTGGCGTTTGACCGACTTCATGCCGAAGGTGCGTTCGGCCGCCCACGAGAGATTGAGCTCCTTCTCGGCTCTGGTGAGGGCGACGTAGAGGAGGCGGCGTTCCTCGGCCAATTGGGCCCCGGTTTTGGCGTAGCCGATCGGCACGTAACCCTTTTCCAAGCCGGCCAGATGAACGACCGGCCATTCGAGACCTTTCGCCCCGTGAAAGGTGGCCAGTTCTACGGCGTCCTTGTCGGTGGAAACCTCTGCGGCCTGGAGTGTGCTGATCCAGGCCAGCAATCCCGGCCCCGTGGGATAGGAGTCGAGTGCGACGTATTCATGGACCAGGCGACTGAGGGCGGCGAGATTCTGTTGCCGTTCGGCCTCGTTCACGTTGACGGTTTTCGGCTTGGGCGAGCCCGGATTCGGCGGCTCGAATTCGAGCTCGTCGACAGCATCGTCGTTGTCGGGATCGGGCTGCCTGCTCGGCTCGTCGGGCTGGACGATGGACGAGTCGAGTTGAATCAGCGCCTGACGGAGGTCGATGCCATCTCGGCCGAGCGCTCGAAGTTCGGTTTTCACCTCGGGCGAGGAGAGGGGCCCGCTGCCGCCGCGAACCCGAACCGGAATACCCACATCGTTGAGTGCTTGTTCGATCAAAACGAGCTGAGCGTTGGTGCGAACGAGTACGGCCTGATCGGCCCAAGCAGTGTCGGCGTGCTTCGCCTGTTTGATGGCTTGGGCGATTCCGGCCGCCTCGGCCACGTCGTTCGCATAGGAACGAACGGTGGGGACGGAGCCGTCGGGCTGATGAGGGACGAGCGTTCCACCCCTGCCATCGAGTGAGGCGTTCGCCAGCGTCAGCACCTGGGGAGTGGACCGATAGTTGTCGTTGAGTCGGATCACGGTGGCCGTGGGTTCGCGTTTGGCGAAATTGCCGAGCAGGTTCGGATCGGCCCCGTTCCATCCATAGATGGCCTGGTTCGGATCACCGACGATGAAGATGTCCTTTGAGTCGCCCCGCCACGCTCGGAGGAGTTCGAACTGGAGTGGGTTGACGTCTTGGAACTCGTCGACGTAGAGGTGGCGGTGACGCCAACGTATGGCCGCTGCATAGTCGGGGTCGTCATGGATGTCTCGAATCGCGAGGGCCAGGAGATCGTCGAAGTCGACCACCCGTCGGCGCCGCTTCTCCTGTTGGAACTTCACCATCAGTTCGGAGAACTGATCTGCAGGCATCGGCGGTGTTCGACCGGCCATGTCGGCTGCGGCCGCGTAGTGCTCGGGAGAGACCAGCCGGGCTCGGGCCCACTCGATCTCGCCGACCACGTCGAGGATCTCGACTCCTCGTTGGCGCCCGACGAGTTGGGCAACGAACCGCACCTTGCGATCGAGCATGGCCGGGGGAGCGATGCCCCGTTCGTTCCAACGTTGACGCAACTGCGTGAGCGCCACGCCGTGGAACGTGCCGGCAACGACGTCGCCCCTGGTTCCGCCCTGTCGTAGTCGGGAGCGCAACTCGCCTGCCGCTTTGCGGGTGAACGTGAGCGAGAGCACGCGGGCGGGATCGGTTTGGCCGGTGGCGATGCGCCAGGCAATACGGCGCGTGAGCACGCGGGTTTTTCCCGAACCGGCACCGGCCAGCACCACGAGGGGCCCTCCATCGGCGGTGACGGCAGCAACCTGGCGTTCGTTGAGACCCGTGAGGAGGGCTTCGGCATCCACGGTGGCCCAACCTACCCGTGCCATGTGACAGGGGGGCTAACCTCGTGCCGTGGCCTACCCCCGAGATCAGCTCAACAGCACTGAGGAAGTCATCCTCGACTTGCGTCCCCACTGGTGGTACTTCGCCAAACAGGTGGCCGCGCTCGTGGCCGTGATCCTGTTGGGCGTACTGGCCCTGGCCTTCGACGCTCCGGATCAACTCAACCTCGTCGTCGGCGTCCTCATCCTGATCGTTCTGATCTGGTTCGGGTTCAAGTACATGGTCTGGGCCACCACCAACTTCGTGGTCACCACCGATCGGTTGATCAGCCGATCAGGCGTGTTCACCAGGGAGGGCACCGAGATCCCACTCGAACGAATCAACACGGTGTTCTTTCGTCAGAACCTCTGGGAACGATTCATCCGCTCGGGTGATCTCGAGATCGAGTCGGCCAGCGAGCAGGGCAGTTCGAAGTTCACCGACATTCGACGACCGCTCAATGTCCAGAACGAGATCTACCGGCAGATGGAGAGCAACGAGAACCGGAAGTTCGATCGAGTCGGCAAAAACCTCAGTGGCTCGGGAACCGCCTCGATCCCCGAACAGATCGAAAAGCTCGACCAGCTTCGTCGCAACGGCGTTCTCACCGACGAAGAGTTCGACGCCAAGAAAACCGAGCTGTTGCGTCGGCTGTAGCGGGCAAACGGGTCATGCCTTCGAGTACATCGGTTCGGGCTGTGAGCCTCGTTCCCTCGATCACCGAGAGTCTGCGCTCCTGGGGGCACGATCCCGTGGCGTGCACGCAATATTGCGAACAACCCGACTTGTTTCATGTGGGTGGCACGAAGAATCCCGACATCAACGCGATCGTTGATCTGGCTCCCGACGTGGTGCTCCTCGACAAGGTGGAGAACCGGCGGGAGGATGCCGAGGCGCTCGTTGCCGCCGGTCTGCACGTGGTTGCGATCGACGTGCGAATCCTGCAGGACGTCGATGCCGAAATGGCCGTCATCGCGGCGGCGGTCGATCTGCCCCCGCCGACGCCGATCCGAATTCCCCCGGTTCCTGCGAACCGGTTCACGGCGTTCGTTCCGATCTGGCGTCGACCATGGATGACCATCGGCGGCCTCACGTACGGGTCCACGTTGCTGGCCGCTATCGGCGTGAACACGGTTTTCGGTGATGTCGGATCCGATTATCCGGAAGTGACACTCGCCGACGTCGTCCGGGAGCACCCGGACCGAATTCTCGTCCCTTCCGAGCCATACGAGTTCAAACCACGGCACCTCGTCGAGCTCGAGGAGATTGCTCCGGTTGTCGAGGTCGACGGTCGGGATCTGTTCTGGTGGGGCGCTCGAACGTCGGTGGCGATCGTGCGTTTGAGCGAACAGTTGGCGGGAATCGAGGGTGACCACAGCTCCACTCGCTAACTTGCCTTCATGGCCGCCGTCACCGCAACCCAGTACTCCGTGTCCCTCAAGGTCATGCTCGACAATGTTCCTGGTGTGCTCGGTCGGCTCACCTCGACCATCGGTGATGCGGGCGGAAACATCTTCGCCGTCGACGGCTTCGTGGCCAAGGGTCCTCAGCTCGAACGAGTGATGGTCGTGAACTGCTCGAGTGTCGAACACCAACACGAGGTCGTTGCCGCCGTGAGCGCCGTCGACGGTGTCACCCTGCTCGATTGGTGGGACCGCACCTTTCGTATGCATGAAGGTGGCAAGGTCGAGGTGTTGTCCCTGTGTCCGGTCGGTGACTCCGACGATCTTTCGATGGCCTACACGCCGGGTGTGGCTCGCGTGTGTCTGGCCATCGCTGAAGACGAGTCGAGGGCCGACGAATACACCATCAGGAAGAACACCGTCGCCATCGTGAGCGACGGCTCCGCTGTTCTCGGCCTCGGAAACATCGGCCCGAAGGCGGCGATGCCCGTGATGGAAGGCAAGGCGCTCCTCTTCAAGGAATTCGCCGGCGTCGATGCCTTCCCGATCTGTCTCGATGTCAGCTCTCCGGAGGAGATCGTCGAAACCGTCGTGCGGCTGGCTCCGACCTTCGGCGGGATCAACTTGGAAGACATCGCCGCCCCCGGTGCGTTCTACGTCGAGGAAGAACTGAAGAAGCGACTCGACATCCCCGTCTTCCACGACGACCAACACGGCACGGCAGTCGTCACCCTCGCCGGACTCGAGAATGCCCTCAAGATCGTTGGCAAGGACATGTCGGCCATCTCGGTCGTGATCTCCGGTGTCGGAGCTGCAGGTGTGGCCATCGCGAAGATTCTCCTCGGCGCCGGCGTGCAGCATCTCGTCGGTGTCGATTCGAGCGGTGCGATCTTCGATGGTCGAGAAGGCCTCAATTCGTCCAAACAATGGTTCGCCGAGAACACGAATTTCGAAGGGAAGCAGGGAGCACTCTCCGATGTGATCACCGACGCCGATGTGTTCATCGGTGTCAGCGCCCCCGGTGTGCTCACGGTCGAGGACGTGAAAGTCATGGCCGCTGATCCGATCGTCTTCGCCATGGCCAACCCTGATCCCGAGATTCGGCCCGAAGATGTCGTGGGTCTGGTGAGGATCATGGCCACCGGTCGCAGCGACTATCCGAACCAGATCAACAACGTGCTGGCCTTCCCCGGAATCTTCCGAGGCGCTCTCGACGCCCGTGCCACCGACATCACCGAAGCCATGAAGCTCGCGGCGGCCGACGCCATTGCGGCATCGGTGAGCGCCGAAGAACTGAGCGAGACCAACATCATGCCGAGTGTGTTCGACAAGTCGGTGTCGGTCCGGGTTGCGGCTGCGGTTGCGGCTGCCTGGGTGGCGCCCGAATGACGAGCGAAGCAGCCGCCGGCCAGGTTGTCTCGTTCATCGAACTGCCGAGTTGGATGGTCAGCGGCGACGACCAACTCACGGGCTGGCTCGTGGCGCTGATCATCTTCCTCAGTGGCGTTGTCGTCGCTCGCGTCGTCAGCGCAGTCGTCCGTCGGGGCCTGGAGCAGCGAGCCGAACGGGTGGTCGCCGACGTCATGGCCCGCCTGCTCGGTTATGTCGTTCTCGCCATGACCATCGTCTACTCGCTCGACGCCGTCGGCGTCGCCATCGGTCCGCTCATCGGCGCGCTCGGCGTGGCCGGTATCGCCCTCGCTTTCGCCCTCCAAGACCTGCTCGAAAACTTTGTGGCCGGACTCATGCTGCAGATCCGTGGTCCGTTCAACTACGGCGACGAGATCCAATCGAATGACATCGAGGGCACCGTCGTTGCGGTCGGATCTCGAACCGTCACGGTCAAAACGCGAGACGGCGAAGTGGTCCAGATGCCGTCGGCGATGGTGATCAAGTCGCCGATCATCAACCACACAACACTCGGGGCCCGCCGAACCGAACTCGATGTGGGCGTGGCCTATGGCACCGATCTCGCCATGGCGATCGCCACACTCGGTCGTGCGGTCGCCAACACCGAAGGTGTGTTGGACGATCCGGCGCCGGTCATCGAGATCGTCAGTTTCGGTGAGTCGAGTATCGACCTCGTCGCCCGCTTCTGGCACCTTCCGTACGCGTCCGATCGTTGGGCAGTACGAACCGCCGTGGCCCTGTCGATCGACGAGGCCACCAAGGCGACGGGTATCAACATCCCCTTCCCACAGCGTGTCATTCACCGGGCCGATTGAAGGGCTCTATGCCAGGGCGGCGGCGATGGCCAGGGTGCGCTGCGCCATGCCGACGTGGAGATTCTCGATCATCTTTCCGTCGAGCGTCACAACGCCCCGGCCGTCGGCCTGGGCAGTCTCGAAGGCCCCGATCACGGCTCTCGCCTGCTCGATCTCCGCGCTGGACGGGGCCCAGATGGTGTTGGTCGGGTCCACCTGCGAGGGATGCACGAGCGTCTTGCCGTCGAACCCCATTTCGAAGCCCTGTTGTGCTTCGACGGCAAAACCTTCGGGATCTCGGACGTCGTTGTAGACCCCGTCGAGAATCATCTTGCCCGCCTCGCGAGCGGCGAGGAGCGCCATTGCGAGGTGGGGTAGGACGGGATGGCGACCGGCAGCCATGACGGCCTGGAGTTCCCGGTAGAGATCGTTGGTGCCCATCACGAGAACTTCCACCCGGGGATGGGCGGCGATGGCGCGTGCATCGAGGATGGCTGACGGTGTTTCGATCATGGCCCAGATGGTGAGTTCGGCTGGAGCGCCGGCGGCGTCGAGCTCACTGGCGATTTCATCCAGATAGGTGATCGATCCGACCTTCGGAATGACCACCGAGGTCGCCCCCGATGTTGCCGCCGCGGCGAGATCTTCGGCCCCCCACATCGTGTCGAGCCCATTACATCGAATGGTGAGTTCACGATTGCCGTACTCGCCTGAGCCGGCCGCGGCCGCCGCGTTCTCACGGGCCGCGGCTTTGGCATCGGGAGCGACGGCGTCTTCCAGGTCGAAGATGATGGCATCGGCCGGAATCGTCTTGGCCTTCTCCAAGGCCCGTTCGTTGGCGGCCGGCATGTAGAGGACACTGCGACGAACCTTCATCAGTCGGCCGCCTTCAGGTTGTAGGCGGCGGCCAGCTCGGGGTCGCGGGATGCCAGCTCGCGGGCCAGCTCCACCACGACTTTGCACTGCTTCACCGATGCATCGTCTTCCATCTTTCCGTCGAGCATGAGCGCTCCGGTGCCGTCGCCCATGGCATCGATCACCCGCTGAGCTTGTCTCACAGCTTCCGGGGAGGGGCTGAAGACCTTCTTGGCAATACCGATCTGGACCGGGTGGAGCGACCATGCCCCGACGCATCCGAGGAGGTAGGCATTCCGGAACTGATCTTCGCAGGCAACCGTGTCCTTGATGTCGCCGAACGGCCCGTAGAAGGGAAGGATGCCGTGCATCACGCAGGCATCGACCATGCGGGCGATCGTGTAGTGCCAGAGATCTTGTTGATAGGTGAAGCGTTCGGCCTCCACCACCGACTCGCCATCGGTGATCGGCGGGTCAGCGCGAACGAGGTAGTCGGGGTGTCCGCCACCGACCCTGGTGGTCTTCATCCGACGGTTGGCGGCGAGGTCGGCTGGTCCGAGCGAGAGCCCTTGCATGCGGGGCGAGGCGCCACAGATCTCCTCGACGTTGGCCATGCCGCGAGCGGTCTCGAGGATGGCGTGAACCAGAAGCGGCTTGGTCAAACCGGCCTTTGCTTCGAGTTGGGCCAGCAGGCGATCGACGTAGTGAATGTCTTCGGGACCCTCGACCTTGGGGATCATGATCACGTCGAGCTTGTCGCCGATCTCGGTGACCAAGGTGTAGATGTCATCGAGGAACCAGGGTGAGTCGAGGCTGTTGACCCGGGTCCACAGCTGTGTGTCGCCCATGTCGACTGTTTTGCCGACCTCGACGAGTCCGGCCCGGGCTGCCTCTTTCTCAGAAGCCGGAACCCCATCTTCGAGGTTGCCCAGGAGAATGTCGACGGTGGGCGCGATATCGGGCACCTTGGCAACCATTTTGGCATTCGACGGAGGAAAGAAATGAATCATCCGCGATGGTCGAAAGGGGATCTCGAAGACGGGGTCAGGGGCTCCGACGGCGAGTGGTTTGAAAAAGTCCTTGGCGTTGCGCACGGCGCCAAGGTAGTGCCCCTATGGCGCCGGCAGCCAAAGGGTTCAGGTGATCGACCACTCGACCAGCTGGCCGATCAGGTTGTCGGTGAAGCCGGCCGCGGTTGACATCGCGAGAACGGCCAGAACTCCACCACCCAGCACCAACATGACCGGGCGGGCGATGATGAGCGCCGGCCGAGGCACGAGATGCATCACGGCGCCGACAACGAGCAGTGGAGCCAGTACGCCGCTCATGTAGATGACGAGGAGTCCCAGACCGGAAGCACCCGCAGTCGGGAGGTCGGCGAGGAGGTGGCCGAACTCGGTGCTGACGCACGGTTCCCACAACACGCCTGCCGCCACGCCGGCCAACAGACCGCCGGCTCCGGTGACGACGTTGAGTCGTCGGATCACGGGAATGGCGAGCAGGACGACCGCCGCCGCGAGCAGGAGGGCGACGACGCCGGTGGAGAGATCGCCACCTCGATCCGAGAACCGGAGCCAGGCGAAGCCGATCGACCCAGTGGCGAATCCGACGAGCGCAGACCGCGATTCTTGTCGTGCCGCGAGTGCAGCTGCCGCTCCCGGAATGAGGAGGATCAGTGAGCACGGAAGGAGTGCGGATTCGAGGCCTTCGAGCAGGAGTGGGATCACGGAGAACTCGATCTCAAGGTCCGTTCTCGATCAGGTGTTCCACTGTGGCGTTGAGTTCGTCGTAGGCGCCCTCCCCGATGTGATCGAACCGAACCTTGCCATTCTGATCGAGCACGAATGTTCGGGGCCAGAACCGACTACCGGGCTGCCAGCTGCGAAAGTTCGTCTTGTTGGAGTCGATGGCGATCGGCCAGACCACGCCGAGTTCGTCTGCCGCCTTTTGAATCGCAAGCGGGTCTTTTTCGAAGTCGAACTCGGGTGAATGGACTCCGATCACTTCGAGTCCCTGGGGTTGGAACTTCTCGTACAGCGCGATCAGGTTCGGGAGCGTGCGTTTGCAGTTGATACAGCTGAAGGTCCAGAACTGCACGACCCGAACCTGTCCGTCGAAGGCGGCGAACTCGGTGGCGTCGGTCTGGAGCCAACCATCGAGGTCGGTGAGGTTGCCGGGTGAGTCGTCCAGAATGGGCGGGGCTTCGATCGGCGCTGCTTCGATCGGCGCTGGGTCCGGGCCTTGGGTGTCGGCCGTGGTGGGCGGTTGGGAGACTTGTGTTGCGGTGGTCTGGTCATCGTTCGAGAGGAGGTTGACGGCGAGCAGGGCGCCGCCGGCGACGATGACGAGGAGGATGGCGATGTACTGTCCGCGGTTCATGGTTTCCCCCGTCGGAGCATGGGCAGGTGCGGGATGCCGTCTTCGACGAACTCGTCACCGTGTACGGCGTAGCCGAGCGACTCGTAGAAGCTTCGGAGATGACTCTGGGCGTCGAGCACGGTGTTGGTCGGGCCCAGGTGCTCGAGCGTTGCTTTCATGAGTTGGGACGCGAGTCCACCGCCCCGCTGGTCGGGTCGAGTGAGAACCCGCCCGAGGCGTGGGGTGTCGGAGTCGCCCAGGATTCGGAGGGCTGCGGTGATACCGACTCGATCGGTGAACCAGACGTGTTCGGTGCTCGGATCGAGATCTCGGCCGTCGATGTCGAGATACACGCAGGCCTGCTCCACCACGAAGATCTGGGAACGGATCGCCAGCAAGTCATAGAGCTGACGGGCCGTGAGATCGGCACCGGAGACAACGAACATCGACTCAACCTAGAGCGGTCGAACCCACGAAGATGGGCAGTTCGCCAGATGTTCATGCCGTTCGGTTGCAATGATGGGTCGATGGAGAATTTCGCCGTGAACGGGGACATACAGCTCGCATGGGATCGCCAGGGTGCTGGACAACCGCTACTCCTGATCAACGGCCTGGGATCACCCCGCATCGCCTTCGAACAAGGCTTTGTCGATCTTCTGGTCGGGGCCGGGTTCGAGGTCGTACGTTTCGACAATCGGGATGTCGGCCATTCGTCGCGGGCCACAGCTCCCTACGCCCTCGCCGACCAGGCGGCCGATGCGGTGGCCGTGTTGGACGCCGCCGGTTGGCCTCGGGCCCATGTGTTCGGCCAATCGATGGGCGGAATGATTGCGCAGACCGTTGCGGTCGTGGCCCCGGCTCGGGTCATCACGCTCACATCGCTCATGTCGACCACGGGAAACAGAACGGTGGGTCGGCCAACGGCTGAGGCCCTCGAATCACTCCTGGTGTCGCCTCCCGCCGACCCCGAGGGTTGGCTGGCCAATCGTCTCGTCACCGAGAAGATCTGGTGTTCGCCTGCGCATTGGGATCCCACTTGGGTCGA
Organism: Acidimicrobiales bacterium; assembly: GCA_037969565.1. Taxonomy (GTDB): domain Bacteria; phylum Actinomycetota; class Acidimicrobiia; order Acidimicrobiales; family SZUA-35; genus SZUA-35. Next base: position 14,529 of record JBBKXQ010000071.1, read on the forward strand.
GGCGAAAGGGCGGGCCATGATTGCCCATGGCGTGGACCCGGCGGGAAGCGTTCGCCAGTTCCGGGCCGTCGTTGCCGGCGGCGAGCGGGATGCCGACCTGGCCGCGCTCGAGATGCCAACGCTCGTGCTGCACGGGTCGGCCGACACCTTGGTCGACCCGAGCGGTGGGCGACACACCGCCGAGCTGATTTCCGACTCGCGTCATGTCGAGATCGACGGGATGGGGCACGATCTCGCTCCGGCGTTCTGGAGTCGGATCGTTGCCGAGCTGAGCGGTTTTGTGGCCGAGAACAGCTGAAGTAGGTTCTCCGCCATGGGACCTCTTCAAGGCGTGACCGTGATCGAACTGGCCGGTATCGGGCCGGGCCCCTTCGCAGCCATGATGCTCTCCGACATGGGAGCCACCGTGATCCGAGTGGAACGATCGGCGGCGGTCAAGGGCGGTGACCCGGCCTCGCCGCCGCCGGATGCGTTGAGTCGGGGAAGGCAGTCGATCGGCGTTGATCTGAAAAACCTCGACGGGGTCGAGACCGTTCTGAAGCTCGTCGAACAGGCCGACGTGATCATGGAGGGATTTCGTCCCGGCGTCACCGAACGGCTGGGCCTCGGACCCGACGTGTGCCTGGCCCGCAATCCCAAGATCGTCTACGGCCGAATGACGGGATGGGGTCAGGAGGGCCCCTATGCCCAGGCCGCCGGCCACGACATCAACTACATCGCGCTGGCCGGTGCACTCGAACCCATTGGTCGAGCCGGCCAAGGGCCCATACCGCCGCTCAACCTCGTCGGTGACTTCGGGGGAGGCGGCATGTTCCTGGCCTTTGGTATTGCGTGTGCGCTTTTCGAGGCCCGTGGGTCGGGAGAGGGCCAAGTCGTCGACGCCGCCATGGTCGACGGAGCGGCCACGTTGATGAGCATGTTCTGGGGGATGAAGGCCATGGGTCTCTGGAAGCCGGAACGAGGAACCAACATGCTCGACACCGGAGCTCCGTTCTACGACGTCTACGAATGCAGCGACGGCAAGTACGTCTCGATCGGGTCGATCGAGCCGCAGTTCTACGCCGAACTGCTGAGGCTCTCGGGGCTGGGCGAACAAGAACTCCCGAGTCAGATGGATCGATCGCAATGGCCGGCCACGAAGGTGCGTGTCGCCGAGCTCTTCAGAACCAAGTCCCGGGCCGAGTGGTGCGAGCTGATGGAACACAGCGATGTCTGCTTCGCCCCGGTGCTCTCGATGGAGGAGGCGGTCGAGCATCCCCACAACGTCGCTCGGCAGACCTTCACCGAAGTCGGCGGGATCACTCAGCAGAATCCTGCACCCCGCTTCAGCCGCACCGGGGCCGAGATCCAAGGTCCGGCGTCCCATCCCGGTCAGCACACCGACGAGGTGATGGAGCGATTCGGCTTCGACCGGGCCGAGATCGCCGAGTTGAAGGCCTCCGGCGCCATCGCCTGAGCCAGGCATAGGCTCCCTCGATGGCCACGCTTGTTTGCTTTCACGCTCACCCCGACGACGAAGCGATCGCCACCGGGGGTCTGATGTTGAAGGCGTCCGACGCCGGGCATCGAGTGATCCTCGTGTGTGCAACCAGAGGCGAAGAAGGCGAACCCGTCGATGGTGTGCTGGCCGCCGGCGAGGAGTTGTGGGAGCGACGTATGGTCGAACTGGGCCAGGCGGCGGCGATCCTCGGGGCCGAAGCACCTCGTTGGTTGGGCTACCAAGACTCGGGAATGATGGGCGAACCAACCAACGACAACCCGGCTTGTTTCTGGCAGGCCGACGTCGACGAGGCGAGCACCCTCCTGGCCGAGATTCTTCGCGAAGTCGAGGCGGATGTGGTGACGTTCTACGACGATCACGGTGGCTACGGCCACCCGGATCACATCCAGGTCCACCGGGTCGGCAAACGAGCGTCCGAGATCGCCGGGGTCGTGCACACCTATGAGTCCACGATGAATCGCACGCGGATTCAGCAGCTGATGGCCGTGGTCGATGCCACCGACAGCGGCGCGAGCACAGTCGACGGCCCGAACGTCGCCGACATGGACGAAATGGGCACGCCCGAGGAGAACATCAGCTTCGAAATCGACGTGTCGGATGTGATCGAGCGCAAGAAGCAGTCGATGGTGGCCCACGCCAGCCAAATCGGGCCCGACAGTTTCTTTCTGAACATGCCCGACGAGGCGTTCACTGCGGCCTTCGGGTCGGAGTGGTTCAACCTTCCCGCCACCACCGACACGGGCGGTCCGAAGCTCGTCGACCTACTGCCCGGGTTGTAGAAGCCGGCCTACATCTCCGGTTTCGACTCGAAGAAATCGGCCTCGTCGAAGCCGGCGAGCTCGCCCGCTCCTCGGAACACATGGGTGAGGCCGTCGCTCCTCACCAGCACCGCAGGCCCAGCAAGGACGCCCTCGGGGCCGACCATCGACAGTCGATACGGGGCTTGATCGACAGAGGTCCACTCGTGGGTGCGATAGATCAGCTCCCAATCGAGATCGGAGCTCTCGACCCGGCGTGCGACCACGAGGTCGCCACCTTGGCCGTCGACGACCTTCCCCGACGCCGTCAGACTGCGGATGAAGTAGCGCCGGTGCAGCATGACCGCTCACCGTAGTGTTGGATCCGTAGAGTTCGATCCGTGAATGCCTCGTCGGTCCATGTGAACACGGCCTGGGCGGTCGTGGCGTTCAACGGCTTGGCCGGCTTGTGGGCCTTGACCGCCCACCGGGTTCAGGCCGCGCGACGCCGTGAGCTCTGGTGGTTCATCGCCGTGGCTCATGCATCGGTGCTGCTCCAGGTGACACTCGGTGTGATCGCCCTGCAAGCCGACGGGGTGGAGGCGTCGGACTTTCACATGTTCTACGGCTTTCTCACGATGGCATCTGTGGGGATCATCTACTCGTACCGGCAACAGATCATGCAGTGGCAGTATCTGCTCTACGGATGGGGCTCACTTTTCATCATGGGCCTGGCATTGCGGGCGATCTTCCTGTGAACCTGAGTCGCAAGAAGATCGATCCGCAACCAAGATTCACATGGCCGGTTTGATGCCGAGCTCGGCGAAGTTCTTGTTGTCGTAGTTGTCCCGGAACATCTGGACCAGTTTCGCCGCAGCCTTGTCGTAGGCCTCCGGGTCGTCCCAGGTTTCACGAGGCTCGAGGATGCTGTCGTCGACGCCGGGGCAGGTGGTGGGGATCTTCAGCCCGATCGCCGATTCGACCAGCTCGATGTCGTCGAGGTCGCCGTTGAGCGCAGCGTTGAGCAGGGCCCGGGTGGCCTTGAGGCTCATGCGGTCGCCCTTGCCGTAGGGCCCGCCACTCCAACCCGTGTTGAGCAGGATGCAACGCGTTTCGTGCTTGCGCATCCGCTCCGACAGCAGCTCGGCGTACACCGACGGCTTGTGGCTCATGAACGGTCCACCGAAACACGCACTGAAGGTGGCCTCGGGTTCGGTGATCCCCACCTCGGTACCGGCGAGTTTCGCCGTGAAACCGGTGACGAAGTGGTACATGACCTCGTCAGGGGTGAGAACCGACAGCGGGGGCAACACACCGAAGGCATCAGCGGTGAGGAGCACGATCGTGTCGGGGTGTCCGCCTCGGGCTCCTTCGGCCACGCCCGGGTTGCAATCGAGGGGGTAGGCAAAGCGAGTGTTTTCGGTGATCGAGCCATCGCAGAGATCCAATTCCTGCGGGTCGGTGTCTTCCATGGCCTTGCCCGGGAGCGGCGGCACGTTCTCGATGAGGGTGCCCTTCATGCTCATCGCAGCGGCGATGACGGGCTCGTTCTCTTTCGAGAGATCGATCAGCTTGGCGTAGCAGCCGTCTTCGAAGTTCGACACGCCGGTGTTGGTCCAGACGTGCTCGTCGTCGCCGATGAGTAGGCGGTCGGGGTCGGCCGAGAGCGTGGTTTTGCCGGTTCCGGAGAGGCCGAAGAGGATGGCCGATTGGCCGTTCTCGCCGATGTTGGCCGAGCAGTGCATCGACAGCTGACCCTTGGAGGGCAGCACGAAGTTCATCAGGGTGAACATCGTCTTCTTGTTGACACCGCAATAATCGGCCCGACCGAGCACGAGGGCGATCCGGTTCTCGATGTCGATGATGACTGCCCGCTTCGACTTGGTGCCGTCACGCTCGGGGTCGCAATGGAACGACGGCACGTTGAGCAGCGTCCAGCCGTTTTCGGCCCGGTCGGAGTCGTCCTTGACGTTCTTGGGGAACATGATGTTGCAGAAATAGGCGTGGGTGGCGTACTCGCCCACGAATCGGTAGGCCTCGGCGAAGTCATTGTCCCAGCCGCAGAAAACATCGGTGGAGTAGAGCGTGGCGTTGCGCTCGTTGAGGTGGGCGATGACCCGGGGCAGAAGCGCATCGAACGCTTCGGGGTCGAACTTCTGGAAATCGGGCTTCCACCAGACCTCGTCGACCACGCTGTCTCGAGCGACCGCGAAGGTGTCCTTCGTGGGCCGACCGGTGCAGGTGGGATCGGTGTAATAGACGAGCGGGCCGTCCTTTCCGAGCGCAGTGGCGTAGGCCTTCTGCGCGTCGGCCGGCCCACCGTCTCGGGTGAAACCTCGATCGTTGGCGATGGCTGCGTCGAAGAGTTCGTCCTGGCTCAGCCCGTGGTTGATCACCACGTTGTTCAGCCCGAATTCTTCGTTCAGCTCGGCGAGTACTTCTTCATTGGTGCGGTTCATGTCGTTCCCCGACGTCGTTGTCGAATCCGTTATGACCGTGAGTGGCAGATCCCCGGCGCCACCGACCGTCGTTGATTGTTTGCGTGTTGCTCTACGTTGTTGCGGTGCTCACTGATCGGGCTGACCCAGCCAGGCTGGGGTGCCCATGTCGACCTCGGATCCCAAACGAAGCGCAGTTGCCTGCCGACCCTCGTCGAGGTCGAATATCACTCGCTGGCCGGGCCGAAGCATGCGGAAAACTGAACCATTCAAGGCGTTGATCGCCAAATCGAACTCTTGCATGTCCGAATCGCAAAGGATCACTCCGTCGCGGGTCATGGGATCGTACGACTTGACTACGCCTTGCATGATTCACTGCCTTGCATGATTCACTCACTCCGTTTGGATCGAACCGACCGGCGAACGATAGGGAGTGGACTTTAGGTCACGGTGCCGGAATCAATGAAGTGGGCAACGAAAGTATCTCTCTGGGACATTCAACGGATCGTTGAATCGCCGCTGTCAGTGTCTCCCGCTGCGTACCGGGCGAGGCGCTCTCGGCTGGCGGGGTCGAGTATCTCGAGAACGTCGAACAGTCCGTTGGACAAACCGGCCCGGAGTGCTTTGCCTGCCGGTGACGTCGGCTTGGGAAGTTGTGGAGCGAGAACGATCACTTCTGCGTCGGTCTCGATCGAACGCAACACGGCCAGACGACCGAGGACCCTCCACACACCTTCGGCCCGGTCGAGTCCCGACTTGGCCGTGGTGAAGGCCCCGACCACATCGATGTACCAGGAGCGCGTTCCGTCAGCCGACGTGGCGGTGAAGTCGTAGGCGACGCCCGCGCCCCGAACCGCCGCACCACCGCTGGCCGCCCTGCCGGCGGCGACGACGAATCCGGCATCGAGGAGTACCTGCTCGGCGATGTCGACCACTTTCTGTTTGGCGTCGAAGGCGGCACCGAGGAAGGCATCGCGGCGCTCGTCGTGCTCGAGCGAGTCGATCTCGCCACTCTTGCGAGCGCGGTCGATACGGATTCGCCTTGCTGACTCGTCGGCTACTCGTTGGTTGGAAAGATCGACGTAGCCCGGCTCGAGGTCATACCCGACGCCGATTCGACTGGTGCGGCTTGCCGCCAGCAAGGTCGAGCCCGAACCGCAGAACGGATCGACCACCACGTCGTCGACGTAGGTGTACAACTCGATGAGTCGGCGGGGCAGATCGACCGGGAACGGGGCCGGATGGCCGACCCTCGTTGCGGATTCGGCATCGATCTCCCACACGTCCTTGGTGACGTCGATGAACTCGTCGTTGGTGAGCGTCGATTGGTGGGGGAGTCCTTCGGCCTGGCGGGTGCGGACGTTGCGGGCCCGCTCGAATCGGCCCTTGCTGGCGATGATCACCCGTTCGGTGTTGTCACGGATGACCGGATTCGACGCTCGAGCGAACGACCCCCAGGCACAGGAACCGGACGACGCCTTCGACTTGGCCCAGATCACTTCCCCTCGAAGCAGCATTCCGAGGTCGTCCTGGAGGATGGCGATGACATCGGCCGACAGACTTCGATACGGCTTGCGGCCGAGATTGGCCACATTCACGGCGATGCGGCCACCCGGTTCGAGCACTCGTTCGCACTCGGCGAAGACGGTGCGAAGCATCGTGAGGAACTCGAGGTACGACGAAGGAACGGCTCGCTCGCCTGCTTCGCTCGTTTCCGCAACCGCCAGTTCGTAGTCCTTGCCAACGAAGTACGGCGGTGATGTGACCACCAGCGCGACCGACCGATCGGAGAGCTGGTGCATGTTCATCGACGACCCGAGAAAGCAGATTGATTCAGTGATGCCGTCGCTCCGCTTGACCTCATCGTCGTCGGAGATGACCGGAGGCGTGAAACGGTCGTAGAAGCTCGAGGCGTCGTGGCCCTCTCGTTTGCCCACTCCGAACGAAGAGGTCGAGGTTCCAGACATCGCAGCACTCTACAACGATGGGCGCGGTCGAAAAACGATGGGTGCGGCCGACCGGTCGACGCCGAGTACGGTGCGGAACGTGTTGTTGGGCCACGCTGAAATGGCTGCTGTGTTACGCCACTTCGGCGCGTTGGTCCGACGAGATGAGGCTCGACTCAACGCGATCAACGTCTTCCCCGTCGCCGATTCGGATACCGGCACCAACCTCCGGCGAACGCTCGACCTCATCGTCGACGCAGTGTCGGACGGCCAGGAAAACCTCACCGCATACCGATCCCAGGTGCAGATGGCGGCTCTGTCGGGTCGAGGAAACAGCGGCCTGATCATCGGTCAGTACCTTGCCGGTTTCGTCGAGATCCTCGATCGTCCCGCCGACAGTCCGCTGCTGGCCGATTGTCTGAGCCACGCGTCCAACACGGCTCGCCACGCCGTCGTGAATCCCGTACGGGGCACGGTGCTCACGGTGGCCTCGGCGGCCGCAACCGAAGCGGCCCGACGAATCCATCTCGACACCCCGACCCTCACGGCCTACGTCGAAGTTGCCGGTCTCGGTGCACTCGAACGAACACCCAGTCAGCTGCCGGTGCTGGCGGCCGCCGGAGTGGTCGACAGCGGCGGGGCCGGTCTCGTGCTGTTCTTCGAAGCGCTCGCCGGCGTTCTCGGCGGGCGGCTACCGATCGAACCCACTCTCCCTCTCCCCGCAACAACACTGCCTGTTGGCGAATGCCGCACCGGTCTCGATCCGATACCCGGACCGCCCGGAATCGTCGTCGGGTTCGAGGTGATGTTTCGCCTCCCGGCGGCGCTGGCCTCGCACGAGGAGTTGCGCCGCTTTCTCGGCCACCTCGGTTCTGATGTGGTGGTGGCCACCGATGGAGCTGAGCTTGCCGCCCATCTCCACGTCGCCGACGGCAACGTGGCCGCCGGCGCGATCAGCGCCGAGTTCGAAACCCGCCCGGGAGCCAAAGCCATCAGCTACGACATCGAGCCATTGATTGTTCCGTCGAGCGTTCCCTCGGCCGACGAGGCGCCATGAGTGAACTCCTCACGTTGGCCGACCTCGACGCCATCGAGGTCTCGCGGCTCAAAGGTGTGGGCGAGAAGAAGCTGAAGGGGCTCGCGAAGTCCGACATCCACACCCTCTTCGATCTCATCACCCACTATCCGAGGCGATACATCGACCGAACCAAGGAGGCCAGGATCGCCGATCTCGCCGAGGGCGAAGAAGCGGCGGTGTTCGTCAAGGTGCTGCGCTCCTCGTCGCGTCGGATCAAGGGCGGTCGGGTGATGGTGAACGTGGTCGTTGGTGACGAGAGCGGCCAACTGGAGCTCACCTTCTTCAACCAGGCCTGGCGGGAACGTCAACTCACCGAGGGCAAGGAGGCGGTCGTCTTCGGCAAGATCGGTCTGTTCCGGGACAAGCGGCAGATGGCCAATCCCGTTGTTGATCTCGTGGGCAACCGCACGGGCAAGATCATCGCCGTCTATCCACAATCGGAGAAGGCCGGGCTCACGAGTTGGGACTACGTCGAGTTCGTCGGCGAGACCCTCCGTCGCACGCTGCCCCCGACCGGTCGCGGCATCGTCGAGCCGCTCCCGATGGCGATACTCGACCAATTCGACTTCGTCGATCGCACAGCTGCCCTACGGGGGATTCACGATCCCGAATCGCTCGAGGAGGTGGCGGCCGCTCGACGTCGACTGGTGTTCGAGGAACTCTTCCGAATGCAGTTGGCACTCGTCTTACGGAAGCGAGCTCTCGAGGCAACCGAAGTCGGAATGGCCCACGTGACCGATGGTCCGTTGCTGGCCCGCTTCAGGGAGCAACTGCCCTTTCCGCTCACGAATGCCCAGGAACGAACCATTGCCGAGATCGGCAACGATCTCCGACGACAGATCCCGATGCACCGCCTGCTCCAGGGTGACGTTGGCTCGGGCAAGACGCTCGTGGCTGTTGCGTCGATGTTGGCGGCCGTCGACGGGGGCCATCAAGCGGCCTTGATGGCGCCGACCGAAGTGCTGGCCGAGCAGCACCACTCGGGGATTCGGCGCTTGCTGGCCGATCTCACAGTGCCGGCGCCCGAGTCGTTGCTGGGCGATCGGCCCCTCAAGATCGAGCTCCTGACCAACCGAACCAGTACTCCCGAACGGCGCCGCATCCTGTCCGAACTCCTCCTGGGAACCACCGATCTCGTGATCGGCACGCACTCGCTGATCCAGGCCACCGTGCAGTTCTCGTCCCTCGGGGTCGTCGTGATCGACGAGCAGCACCGATTCGGTGTCGAGCAGCGGGCGGCGCTGCGCGAGAAGTCGGGATCGGAAGCGTTACCCGACGTCCTGGTGATGACCGCAACACCGATTCCGCGTACGGCGGCGATGACCGTCTATGGCGATCTGGATGTGTCGGTGCTCGACGAGTTGCCTCCGGGTCGAACGCCGATCGTCACCCGATGGGTGCAGGCCGCCGGTTCGCTCGAGGGTGACTCCCCGCTCGATCTCGTTGGAATGTGGGCTGAGGTGCGGTCCGAGATAGCGGCCGGCCGTCAGGTGTACGTCGTTTGCCCGCTGATCGACGAGTCGGAAAAGCTCGAAGTGGCTTCGGCCGAAACCATCGCCGAGCGGCTGGCGGCGGTCGAGCTCGAAGGCTTGGCGTTGGGTCTGCTCCATGGGCGGATGAAACCCGACGACAAGGACGCCACGATGGAAGCGTTCCGTCAGGGAACGCTCGATGTGCTGGTGGCAACCACGGTGATCGAGGTGGGCGTCGACGTCCCGAACGCAACGGTGATGGTGATCCTCGACGCCGATCGATTCGGCATCGCTCAGCTTCATCAGTTACGGGGCCGGGTCGGTCGAGACCGTCACGCATCGACCTGTTGGCTCGTCGGCGAGGCCAATACGCCCGACGGCGAGGCTCGGCTCACCGCACTCGTCAAGTCGACCGACGGTTTCGAGCTGGCCGAGATCGACTTGGATCTGCGGGGCGAAGGCACAATTCTCGGCGAGCGTCAGAAGGGACAAAACGATCTGAAGCTCGCGTCATTGCGACGAGACCGAGCCGTGGTGGTGGCGGCAAGGGAAGCCGCCATCGAACTCGTCGATTCCGACCCGGGTTTGGTCAATCATCCCGACCTCGCCGCCGAGCTAGAGCTGTTCCTCGATCCCGCCGAAGCCGACTTTTTGTTGAAGGGCTGAACCCGGTCAGTAGCGATCGTCGTCGAGTGGTTCACCGATGACGATGTCCCAGCGATCGAGGCAGTCCTTGCAGCGGTAGGGAAGCACGGTGCCCGGTTCGAGTTCGCCGTCTTCAGGGAACCAACCGAGGGGATAACAGGTGCCCAGGCAATCAACGCATGTGATCTCTGCATCGGGGATGGTCATGCCCACAACCGTAGGACGTCGTGACACCGGTGTCGTCAAAACTGTGCGGCCCGGTAGCTTGCCGCCATGCGTGTGATCGCCGGAACGGCTCGGGGACGGAAGATCAAGGCTCCCGATGGGCGTGGCACACGGCCGATCACCGATCGGGCCAAGGAGGGCATCTTCAACATGCTCCTCCCGATCATCCAGCTCGACGACGTTCGGGTGCTGGATCTCTTCGCCGGCAGCGGCTCGTTCGGACTCGAATGCCTCAGCAGGGGAGCCGGCCATGTCACCTTCGTCGAACGAGACCGCCATGCCGCAGACGTGATCCGTGGCAACCTCGAAACGTTCGGATTCGCCGACCGGGCGTCGATCCTCAATTCGACGGTCGAGAGCGCGGTTCGAACGGCAGGTCCGGTCGATCTCGTGTTCTGCGACCCGCCGTACGGCGACAATGTGTGGGCCGAACTGCTCCCACTGATCTCGGCCGAGGTGCTCGTTGGTCATGCCGAATTCGAGATCGATCTCACTCCGGAGTGGGACGAACTGCGACGGCGTGACTACGGCCGATCCCGAATCGTGATTGCGGAGCGAGCCGCGCCGGTGAATGGTTCCGGGTGAATGATTGCGGGTGACTGACTGGCAGCAGCGTCAGCACTAACCTGGCTCGACCATGAGCGTCGCCCTGTACCCCGGTTCCTTCGATCCCGTTCACGACGGCCACGTTGCCGTGATTCGCCAGACGTCGCTGCTCTTCGACTCCGTTGTCGTCGGCGTCGGCCACAACCCCGACAAGCCGTCCGGTTTGTTCACTCCGGAAAAGCGGGCCGAACTCATTCGCGAGGCCGTTGTCGACCTCGACAACGTTCGCGTGGAGTTGTTCACCGGTCTGGTCACGATCGCCGCCGTCAAGTTCGGTGCTGATTGCTTGGTCAAGGGAATTCGCGGCGCCTCCGATCTCGACACCGAGATGCAGCAGGCCCACATGAACCTCACCACCGGCTCGATCGGCACCGTCTTCGTGCCGGCCACCGGGTCCTCGGCCCTGATCGCCGGCACGTTCGTTCGTCAGATCGCGGCGATGGGTGGCGACATCGCCGATGTGGTTCCGCCGAACGTCGCTGAGGCACTTCACCAGAGGTTCAACGTATGACCGATTTCTATGACCAGGAACATTCCTACGATCAGCGACAGTCGCACGACCAGGGACAGTCGTACGACCAGAGGCAGGAACTCCGAGCCCTTCCCGGCGCCGGTCACGACGCTGAGCCCGAGATCGATCTCCGGGCCGACCCCTACTCGGTGCCTGCGGTCGAGGATCTGATCGATCAGGCAATCGACGACATCTCGGTGGCGAAAACTGCCCCGATGTCCACCTTGGCCAAAGTGAACCGAGACGAGTTGCTCGATCTTCTCGAGCAGGCCCGGGATCAACTTCCCGAAGAGCTGCGTCGAGCCCGCTGGTTGCTGAAGGAGAAAGCCGAGTTTCTGGCCCAGGCGGCGCGGGAACGTGACGCCATCATCGATCAAGGGCGACGCGAGGTGGCTCGGATGGCCGAACGTCAGGCAGTCGTACGGGCCGCAGAGGAACGGGCAAGATCGATCGTCGAAGAGGCCCGCGTCGAAACCCGTCTGATGCAGCGACAGATGGAAGACTTCTGTGACCAGAAGCTCGCCACGTTCGAGGTGCTTCTGGACCGCACCGGACAGACCATCCGGCACGGGCGTGAAAAGTTGCTCGGTACCGCCATTGCCGGTGCCGAACGCGGGATGCCGACAACGGGGCCGAGTAGCGTCGCCGACGCTTGAACACGTCGCCGGAGGCTGAAACCAGCTCTACGCTTCGAGGCCAGATGGATTCAACGCAGGATTCCCCGAAACGCCGAACCCCCGATCGTCGACTCATCGTCAATGTTGCTGATCTCCGCCGCAGGCTCGGCGAGCGGCGCGTGATCGACATCGATGTGTTGCTGCCGCCGATGGAAGTCATCGCCAGCCGCTCGGTGGATGAACCCGTCCTGGGCACGCTCACCATCGAGTCGATCGAACGGGGTGTCACGGTGTCCGGCCAACTCTCGTTCGAGTGGTCCGGCGATTGTCGCCGTTGTCTCGAACTGGTCGAGGGCCGCAACACCGTGGATGTGATGGAGATCTTTCAGGTCAACGCTCCCGGTGACGTCGACGAGATCTCCGAACTCGTTGCCGACACCATCGATCTCGTGCCGGTCGTGCGTGATGCCGTCCTCCTCGGCCTTCCGTTGGCACCGTTGTGCCGCGAAGACTGTGTCGGTCCTGATCCCGAACGCTTTCCCACGATCACCGAAGACGACTTGAGCCAACGGGAAAAACCGCCCGATCCTCGCTGGGCCGGGCTCGCCGCACTCGAGCTTCCCGAGGCCGAGAACAACTGATCTGGACGCTCCGAGTCGTTGATCGGCCAGGCAAACCCCGAACAAGGGTGGCAGCTGGAGGCGATCCGCTACACTTTCCCGCTCTTGCCCGCCGGACGGCGGGCCTCCGTACGCACAGGATTTCTGATGGCTGTTCCGAAGAAGAAAACCTCAAAGGCCAAGACTCGCAGCCGTCGTGCCTCGAGCTGGACCCTCAAGGTCCCCGCTCGCAGCACCTGCGACCGTTGTGGGCAAACCAAGCTACCGCACCGCGTGTGCGGGGCTTGCGGCTGGTACAAGGGTCGCCAAGCCGTCGACGTCTGATTCTGACCATTCAGTGAGTACTTCAGACCGTCTGCCGGTGGCGGTCGATGCGATGGGTGGCGACGACGCACCCGGTTCCATCGTCGCCGGAGCGAAGCTGGCGGTCGAAGAATTTGGAATACCCGTGCTTCTGGTCGGCGATCCTGACCGGCTCGGTGATGTAAGCGGGATTCCGGTCAAACCCGCATCGGAAGTCATCGGGATGGGCGCCGAACCGGCGGCCAGCGTGCGACGAATGAAGGACTCGTCCATCGTTCGGGCCGCCGAAGCCGTGCGAGACGGAGAAGCGTCCGCCTTGCTGAGCGCCGGAAACACCGGGGCCACGATGGCTGCTTCCCTCCTCCGTCTGGGGCGAATACGAGGAATTTCCCGACCCGCCATCGCCGTCCCGTTTCCCGTGCTGGGCCGCACTCCCACCACCCTTCTCGACTGTGGGGCCAACGCCGACTGCCAACCCGAGTGGCTGCTGCAGTTCGCCCAGCTCGGAGCCGTCTACGCCCGAACCCGCTTCGGGGTGGATGTACCGCGCGTGGCGATCATGACCATTGGTGAGGAAGCAGGTAAGGGAAACCACCTGGTGAAAGCCACCTGCGACTTGTTCGAAGGCACCGATTGGGCTTCGGCCTGTGGGGCGAACTACGTCGGCAATGTCGAAGGCCGCGACCTGATGACCGGCGAGGCCGACGTGATCGTCTGTGATGGCTTCACCGGCAATGTCATCCTCAAATCGATCGAGGGCAGCATGTCGGTTGCGCTCGACGCGATTCGGGCCGGCCTCAGCGCTGTTCCGGGAGCCAACGAGGGTCTCGAGCCCCTCTACGAGCAACTCGATCCCGACTCGCGTGGTTCGGCCATCCTGCTCGGATGTAAGCACGTCAGCATGATCTCCCACGGCTCGGCATCTCCATACGCGATCGCCAACGCCATTCGGACTGCTGCAGAGATGGTCGATGCCGAAATCGTGGCCAAGACGCGCCAGATGCTCGAGCGTGCGCCTCGGTAAGAAATTGGCCGGCAATCCGATAGAATCCCGGCCATTCTCACCGCCGGAAACGCCGGACGCAAGGATGAACCGTGCCCGCTGAAACCCATATGGAGCAGTCACCGATGACGCGAGACGAAGTGCTCGAACTGGTCCGTGACCGGCTTGCCGACATCTTGGAGATCGAACCCGATCAGATCAAGGAAGGCGACTCCTTCGCCGACGACCTCGATGCCGACTCGCTGGCGCTGATCGAACTCGTCGAGGCGCTCGAGGAAGAGCTCAGCGATCGAACGGTCGGCTTCCGCATCGAAGACGAAGATCTTCAAGATCTGAAGGCGGTACGCGACGCCGTCGATTACGTCTACGGACAAGTCGGAGCGCCGTCCTGAGCGATGGGTTCGACGTTGCCGAATTGACCGACGAACTGGGCTATCAGTTCGTCGACCCTTCGCTGCTCAGACTCGCGCTCACCCATCGGAGCTATTGCGCCGAGACCGACGAATCAGAGCCGAACGAACGTCTCGAATTCTTGGGCGATGCCGTACTCGGGCTCGCGGTCACCGACTACATCCACGATCACTATCCCGACCTGCCAGAAGGGCAGTTGGCCAAGCTCCGAGCATCCGTGGTCAACACCGCAACGCTGGCCGAGGTCAGTGCCCGCATCGGCATGGGCCCGATGCTGCTTCTCGGCAAGGGCGAAGACCAATCCGGCGGTCGCCAGAAGGAATCGATTCTGGCCGACGCCTTCGAGGCCGTCCTCGGGGCCGTCTTTCTCGACGCAGGCTGGGATCGGGCCCGGGTGCTCGTGCTCGACCTGCTGCTCGACGACATCCAGATCGGAGCCGAGCGCCCCGGTCGTCAGGACTACAAAACTCGGCTGCAAGAGCTGGCAGCGGCGCGAAATCTCGCAGCCCCTACCTACCAGATTTCGGGAACCGGTCCCGATCACGACCGCCGCTTCGACGCGGTGGCCATGATCGATGGGATCGCCTACGGGGCCGGCAACGGCACATCGAAAAAGCGAGCGGAACAGGTGGCAGCTCATGCGGCCTGGATATCGCTCACGTCCGACGACGACCGGTCGTCGGATTCATCATCCTCGGATTCCGAGGAAAAGGGAGTTGGTCATGGCAGCACTTGAGCTTCCGGAGATCGAGACACTCAAACGAGATCTGGAGCGAGATGCGAGCGGCCGAAAGATCAAGACCGCCGACGTTCGAGACCTGAAGAGCCTGCCTCTTCACCGAACGAAGAAGAGCTTCTCGACGCTGGTCGAAGGCGCGAAAATCAACGTCGTCGAACGCCATGGCATGGCGATCGTGATGTTTCTCAACAACGAGCACGTCATCGTCATCGAGTTGGGCGAGCTGGGCAACCTCTCGAGGACTCCTTCGAAAACCCCCGTCGCCAGCGATGTCGCCGTGGTGATCACGTTCACACAGGGAGGAGATCTGCGCATCTCCGACTCGAAGGGCAGCGCCAAGATTGCGGCCGTGCCCCTCGACGAGTTCGAGACGGTTGTCCCCCCGGCCGACGAGCGAGGACTGGATCTGCTCGTTCAGCCCATCTCGTGGACCGAGTTCGGACGTTTCGTGCTCGGTCGCAAGGAACCCCTGAAGACGGTCTTGACCGACCAGAGTTTCTTCGTGGGAATCGGCGACATCTATTCCGACGAAATCCTCTTCGACGCCGGCCTTCGGTATGACCGGAAGGCCAACGAACTCACCACGATGGAGGTGCGCCGTTTGCACCGATCGGTGGTTGGTGTGCTCCACGATGCCATCAAGTATCGAGGCACGAGTCTGGACGATCGACCGTTCATCGATCTCACCGGGGCACCAGGAGAATTTGCCGACCACCTGGCCGTCTATCAGAAGAACGGTGATCTCAGCCCCCGCAACCGCAAGCCCATCGAAAAAGCACAGTTCAAGGGCAAGCCGGTGTATTTCTGCGGGACGCAGGTCTGAGGGGTCTCCGTTAGGATCCTGGGCCGGTTCGACAACTGGCGGTTCACGTGTATCTGAAAGCCCTCTCGATCAAAGGTTTCAAGTCGTTCGCCGACCCGGCGACGCTGGAACTCGAACGCGGGGTCACCGTCGTCGTCGGCCCGAACGGATCCGGAAAGTCGAACGTCGTCGATGCCATCGCCTGGGTGCTCGGCGCACAGGCGCCGACGGCGGTGCGATCACAGAAGATGGACGACGTCATCTTCGCCGGAACCCAGGCCCGCCCGGCTCTGGGCCGAGCCGAAGTGTCGCTCACGATCGACAACTCCGACGGCATGCTGTCGCTGGATTTCACCGAAGTCACCATCACCCGCACACTCTTCCGCACCGGCGAATCCGAGTACGCCATCAACGGCGTCTCCTGTCGACTCCTCGACATCCAAGACCTCCTGTCCGACTCCGGCGTCGGGCGTCAGCAACACATCATCATCAGCCAGGGCCAGATCGACGCCGTTCTCAATGCCCGTCCCGAGGAGCGGCGGGGAATCATCGAAGAGGCCGCCGGTGTACTGAAGTTCCGCAAACGCAAGGAACGATCCGAACGTCGGCTCTCGGCCACCGACGAGAACCTCAATCGTTTGCAGGATCTCGCCCGTGAGGTTCGCCGTCAGTTGCGTCCGCTCGAAAAGCAGGCTGATGCAGCCCGTCGACACGGCGACCTCGTCGCCGAGCTCACCGCGCTCAAGATCCATCTCACCGGGCGCGAGCTCAAAGCGCTCACGGCCAAGATCGAGAACGATCACCGCCTGAAGATCGACTTCGACGGTCGGGCCACCGAACTCACCAACACGCTGGCCAAACTCGATGCCACGGTCCTCGATGCCGAAGCCGAACTCGCCGCACTCGGCGGGTCCGATGTGGCCGACGTGCTCGCACGGGCCGAGAGCATTCGTGAACGGATTCGGGGCCAGGCCAACGTGATCGGCGAGCGTCGTCGTCGGCTCGAGGGCGAGCTGCGGTCCACGGTCGACGAAGGAGTCGTGTCGAGCCTGGAAGCCGAAGCGTCTCGAGTCGCAGCCGACATCAAATCGAACGAGGTCGAACAACTCGACCTCGGTCCCGAGTTGGCCGAACTCACGAGCATCGAAGCCAAATACCAGACCGATCAGGCCGGATTCGAATCGACCTGGGGCGAAGGCCTCGGCCCATCACCGGCCCTCGCAGCCGAAGTGCGGGCCCAAGTGCAAGCACTGCGATCGGCTGCCCAACGAGACCAGCAGGAAACGGCCAGAATCGGCGAGCAGCTGGAAGCACTGGGCGCTCGCCACGATCGCCTGGTCACCGCTCGCGCCGAATCTCAAGACACCATCGATCAGCTCGAACCTCGAGTGCCGCAACTCGAACAAGCGTTGGCCGACATCATCGCCTCGCTCGACTCCGCCGAGAGCCAGCTCGAAAAGGTCACCGAAGATCGCCGAACCGCCGATGACGATGCCAGTCGCTGGGCGGCCCGGGCCGATGCGCTGGCGCAGGCGCTCGATGCGGCCCGAAGCGCGGCCGGCGCCGACGCGCTCACCGGCTCGGTCGGCGTGCTGGGCACACTGCTCGACCTCGTCGCCATCGACGCTGGTTGGGAAGGCGCCGTCGAAGCCGCAATCGGCGAAGCACTTCAGGCCGTGGTCGTCGACGACGTGTCGCACGGCCGCGCCGCCCTCGACGCTCTCTCGGCGAAAGATCTGAGTGGAGCGATCCTTGCCTTGGGAGCGGCCCGCGGCTCGATTTCGGTGCCGGAGGTCGGCGAACCGGTTCGACGGCACGTGCGGGCAACCCGAGCCGATGTCGAGCCACTGCTCGACTCGTTGCTGGGTCGTGCTGTTGCGGTGTCGGAGAGTTGGAGTGGTGCGCTCGACATCGCGCTGGATCATCCCGAAGCCACCGTGGTCACGATGACAGGTGACCGGTTCGGTCCCGGTGGCTGGCGCATCGGTCAGGCCGGCAGCGGAGCCACGGGCGCCGCCCTGGAAGAGGCCCAAACCAAATCCGACCAAACGTCGCAAGCTGCAGCATCAGCTGCTGCCTCGCTGGTCGAGGTTCGTGACGATCTGAAAACGCTCGGCCGCCAACGGCGAGAGGCCGAAGACGAACTTCGGTCCACCAAGTCGAAGTCCGACCAGGCGCGGGCCACCTTGGAGCGAACCGCCACGCAGCTCGCCGATGTGGCGCTCGATCGCGACCGACTCGATCGGCAACAGGGTGAAATCGAGGCTCGAGTGGAGGCCGATCGAACCCGGCTCGCCGACCTCCAGCTCCAGCTTCCCGGCCTCGAAGCGGAAGAGGCGGCCCACGAAGACCGGGCCCAGACCATGGCCGAGGCTCGCTCGGCCCTCGAGCAGCGTCTGAAGGGTCTGTCGCTCCGCCGCACCGAACTCGAAGTCCGGGGCGCCGGAATCGAGAGTCGTCGAGATCTTCTCCTGAACCGGCAGCGTGAAGTCGAAGCCCGCCTCGAACGACTCGTCGTCGAGCGCGATCAGGCCCGTCAACGACGGGAAACGATCCAGCGGTCTCTGTCGATCGTCAATGGGCTCGGCGCTGAGCTGGAAGAAAAAAGCGTCACGCTCGCGGGGTGGCTCAACGAGCTTCGTGCCGAGCAGGAAACCCAGTCGGCGGCATCGCGCGAAGTGTCGACCAATCTCTCGACCCGACGCAAGGAACGGCAGCAGGCCGAACGAGACCTCGTCGAGGTTCGGGAACGGCGGAGTCGGCTCGAAGTGGCCGAAACCGAACACCGAATCCGACTCGAGACGCTCACCGAGTCGCTGCGGGCCGAACTCGACATCGAGCCCCAGCTCGCCATGGAGGCCGAGCGGCCCGAAGTCCCTGAGGGGGCAAGCCCGGAGTCCCGTGTGCGGGAACTCGATCGCGAGCTGAAGTTGATGGGCCCGATCAATCCGCTCGCGCTCGAAGAGTTCGAGGAGCTCAAGACCCGTCACGAGTTCCTCGACGGCCAGCTCAACGACGTCAAGAACACCAAACGCGACCTCCAGAAACTCATCCGTGAGATCGATGACGAAATCGTCAGTGTTTTCTCGTCGGCCTATGCCGATGTGGCAACGAACTTCGTCGGACTCTTTCAAGTGTTGTTCCCGGGCGGTCAAGGGGCCGTGCGTCTCACGAATCCCGATGACCTGCTGAACTGCGGCGTCGAGATCGAGGCCAAGCCGTCAGGCAAGAACGTGAAGAAGCTCTCGTTGTTGTCCGGTGGTGAACGCTCGCTCACGGCTCTGGGATTCCTCTTCGCGGTGTTCAAGAGCCGTCCTTCACCCTTCTACGTGATGGACGAGGTCGAAGCTGCTCTCGATGACATGAACCTGCATCGTTTCTTGCAGCTCGTGGAGGAGTTCCGCAAAGAAGCACAGCTGGTCATCGTCAGCCACCAGAAGAAAACGATGGAAGCGGCTGATGTGCTTTACGGCGTGAGCATGAAACCGGGCGGCTCGTCCAAGGTCGTCAGCGAACGCGTGGCCAGCTCGAGCCGTCGTTAGCCGCCTCAATGGGGTGTGTTGCCCATTCAGAATCCTGTCGGTGGCGTCGAAAACTTGGATATCGGATCAGCTCGATTCGATCACCAACATCCAAGGAAGGTTGAGGGAATGAGCACCCTTACACCGAACAATCAACTGCGGACCGTTCACGTCCGCAAGTGGTGAGGAAGGAAACACGATGTCAAGCACCATGAAGGCACGCATCTACGCCACAACGACGGTGGTCACTCTCAGCGGTCTGATCGTCGCAATGGGCGCCCCCCACAAGTGGGGCTGAGAACCCCACAGATCTGCTGAGCGAGGCGAACCGAAGTCGGTTCGCCTCGTTCCCGTTTTGGCCACATGGTCGACTCGGTTTGTGCTGACCAACTCCTTTGGTCGGATCAACAACCAGCCGATGAGTAGAGCAGCGGCGCCCTTACGAACGAGCGCTCGAGATGACCTTTCCCTGCGGACGGTCCCAACTTGATGTCGAAATGAAAATGCCTTCCACAACCCGTTTGTACACAACCGTGGTCACGCTCGCGGGCTGGGTGGCGTTCATCGGCATGGCCATACGCTCTCCGTCGTCTCAGCTCCTCGGCCCGCAGCCCATCATCGTGCTGCTGTTCGCTGTCCTGCTCGTGGCCACCGAGCTGCGGCCGATGCCCGATTTGATCGGTGGCGGCGCCGTCACTGGTTCGTGGACCTTCGCCTTGGCCATGTTGTTCATGGCCCCACCGCCCGTCGTCCTCGCCGTCGTTGGTGTCACTGCCATCGCTGTTGACCTGAAAGACAAGAAGCCCCTCGAGAAAGCACTTTTCAACGCTTCACAGTTCGTCGTGAGCCTGAGCGCGGGAGTCCTCTTCGCCTCCGCAGCGACCGATGTCAACTTGTCGATCACGATGAATCCGGGGTTCCGATGGGTGCTCGCGGTCGCCATCGCCAGCGTGGTGGCCTTCAGCCTCAACAGCGCACTGATATCGATTGTCATCGCACTCCACCAAGGGCTGCCTGTCGTGGAAACGCTGCGGCGCTCCTTCGCCAGCAACCTCGGCATGGACGGGCTGCTTCTGGCCCTCGCACCGGTCTTTGCCGTGATCGGACTCGATGCTCCGCTGTTGATCGGCCCGCTCCTCGTCACCGTGTCGGTGATCTTCCGCAGCGCGAGTATTGCCCTCGGGAACAGACACGAAGCAACCCACGACCTGTTGACCGGAATCGCCAATCGCCGACTCTTCGAAGACCGGGCCCAAATGCTGCTCGACGGAGCAGCCATGGCCGGTGACCGGGCTGCGCTCCTCCACTTCGACCTCGATGGTTTCAAGGCGGTCAATGACCGGCTGGGCCACCACTACGGTGACGAGGTCCTCAAGGTCGTTGCCGCGCGGATCCGAGATGCATCGAGAGCGATTGATCAAGTGGCACGCCTCGGTGGCGATGAGTTCGCGATCCTCCTCGGCAGGGTCGACAACGCCGAAGACGCCATGCAATACGCCAAGCGCCTCCTCGAAGTGGTCGAAGCACCGATGGACATCGAGGGCCTGCCGCTCGCAATCAGCGCCAGTTTCGGTGTCGCGATCTTCCCCGACCAGGGTGAAGACCTGACCACGCTGACCCACCACGCCGACATGGCGAGCTACAAGGCGAAACGTTCGGCGATCGGGGTGTCGTTGTGGGAGACATCGAGTGGGTTCTCGGTCCCCGGCCGGTTGTCGATCCTCGGAGATCTACAGGCCGCGGTCGATCGGGACGAGTTGTTCCTCGTTTTCCAGCCCATCATCAGAACCGAGAGCGACGAGATCGTCGGTGTCGAGGCCCTCGTCCGATGGGACCACCCTTCTCAGGGTTTGGTGATGCCCGAAACGTTCATTCGACAGGCGGAACAAACCGATCTGGTCAGCCCGATCACCGATCTCATCCTGAGCAAGGCGATCGCGCAATGTTCCGCGTGGCATCGCGCCGGAATCGAATTGCGGGTTGCCGTCAATGTCTCGGCCCGCAACCTGCATGATCTCCGGTTTCCCTCCCGGGTGGCCGAAATCCTCTCGATCCACGATCTCGATGCGAAGTGGCTCGAGATCGAGGTCACGGAAAACAACGTCATGGCCGACCCGGTTCGCTCGGAAGCGGTGCTCGGGCATCTCCGGACCCTCGGCGTTTCGATCGCCATCGACGACTTCGGCACCGGGTATTCGAGTCTGGCCAGCCTTCGGACGCTCACCCTGGATCGCATCAAGATCGATCGCACGTTCATCACCAACCTGGATACGAACGAGAGCGACCTCATGATCTCGAGATCGATGATCGGACTCGGGAACAGCCTGGGTTTGGGCACCGTGGCGGAGGGTGTCGAGACCTACGAAGTGCTCGAGCTGGTACGGGAGCTCGGTTGCCATGAATATCAGGGTTATCTCACGTGCGAGCCACTGACCGCCGAAGCCCTCACACCGATGCTGCGTTCGCAACTGTTTCGAGCTGAACCGAGTACAACCCTGAGCGAGGCGGGGCCAGGGGACGCTGGGACATGATCCTGGGAATTCTGTTCGGGATCGCGCTCCTGACTGTTCCGTTGTTCCGCGGTTCGATCTCACGGATCGGGGAGCTCCGCCTATCGCATATCGGAACGGTGGTTGCTGCTCTGATGCTGCAGTTCCTCATCGTCACCATCGTGCCGGCCTCGTTTCCAATGGCTGCCGCTGCGGTCATTCACCTGATGAGCTACGGACTCACGCTGATCTTCGTCTGGCACAACCGCTCCATTCCCGGTATCGCAGTCCTCGTAGCGGGGGGACTCATGAACCTCACGGCGATTGCCGCCAATGGCGGCGTCATGCCGGCCTCACCCGAGGCTCTCGTTCTGTCAGGCAAGGCTGATCTCGCAAACGACGCTGAGTTCAACAACTCAACGGTTCAGGACAATGCCAGGCTGCAGATCTTGGGAGACATCTTCGCCATTCCCGACGGCTATCCGTTTGCCAACGTCTTCAGCCTCGGTGACATCTTCCTCGTTCTCGGAGGGGCAATCATCGTGCACCGGGTGGGAGGTTCCGCATTGGGGCGGGCCGGCAAAATCGACCCTCGGCGTCGAGTTGCGGGTTATGTGCCCGACACGTCGGATGCGTACAAACTCAACCTGCTCGACCGGCGCCGGAGACCCCCTGGCCCGGCCGCCGATGCGCCGAAACCAATCAGGCGAGACGTTGAAACCAAAGTGCACTCAAGATCGAGGAAAAGGCGAAAATCGCCAGCGCCGCACCGCTGAACCAGTCGGAGATGTCTCGCTCGACGCGCTCGAAACCGATGGCCGAGCCGATGTTTTCGTAGACACGTCCGAGTTCGTCCGTGCTCTCGGCGGTGAAGAACGCGCCGCCCGTGGCCCCGGCAATCTGTTCGAGGCTGTCGCCGCCAACCGGCACGGGAATCACTTCGGATTCGACTGCGGAGGTCTCGGGGTCATCGTAAACAATGAATCCGTCGCTCGTGCCGAACGCAATGGTCGACACCGGAATCTGGGCTTCGGCAGCAGCTTGAGCCGCCAAGGCGTCCGGTCGGCCGACCGTGGTGACACCGTCGGACAGGAGCACGATTCGAGCCGGCGCCCGTTCGCCATCCTGGTCGGGCGGAACGCTGAGCAGGGCATCGAGGCTGGTGAAGATGGCCTCGCCGATGGCCGTGCTCTCGGCCAAACGGAGGTTGTCGATCACGCGATCGGCTGCGATTCGGTCGGTTGTCGGCGGCAGGAGCACTGACGCCGATCCGGCAAAGCCGACCACTCCGACATTCAGCGTTGGAGGGAGTTCGGCGATGAAACTCTTTGCTGCCTGCTGGGCCGCGGCCAGACGGTCGGGCTCGACGTCGTCGGCTCGCATCGACAGTGAGACATCGATGGCGATGATGACCGTCGCCCGTTCTCGGGGCACGCGAACCTGTTTCGTTGGGCCGGCAAATCCCACCGTGAGAACGGTGAGAGCCGTGAGAAAGAGGGCAGTGACGGCGTGACGTCGCCAGCCAGGCCGTTTCGGCATGACCGAGTCGAAGAGGTCAGCCGACGACAGGCGGGCGGCGTAGACCCTCTGCCGACGTTGCAGTGCGAGGTAGGCGATCAGAAGGGCGACGACTCCGGCGAGAACCCAGAGCCGTTCGGCATGGAGAAAGTTCATCGTCGGCCACCGGCCAACGCTCGCTGACGACGCCTGCCGACGAAACGCACGAGGTCGTCGAGCCATTCGGTATCGGTCCGCAAGATCAAGTGGTCGATCTGCGCTGATCGTAAGTCGTTGGAGAGGCGGTCTCGCCGCTCGGTGGCTTGTGCGGCGTACGTGTCTCGCACGTGCTTCTTGTGTGTGGGAATTTCCCGAACCGTGCCGGTGGCTGGATCCCGGATCGTGAGCAAGCCCACGTTGGGTAACTCGAGTTCGAGCGGGTCGATCACTTCGACCGCCAGCACCTCCTGCTTTCTCGCGAGGACGCGCATCGTGTCGAGCCATCCGTCGGACACCCGAAAGTCGCTCGCGACAACGACGAGGCCCCTGCGCTTGGTGATCGAGCCCAGTTGCCGCACGGCGGCTCCGAGATCGGTGACCCCGCCTCCGTCGCCCCGGGGAGAATCCGCCACGACCGACAAGATGTGGAGCAGGTGCCGGCGAGAACTCCGGGCCGGAATGATCTGCGGTTCACCCCGCCCGACCAGCATGGCGCCGATCCGATTGCCATCCCGATTGGTGAGGAACCCAACGGCTCCGGCCGCCGCCAGCACGAGGTCGCGCTTCTCGCACGCAGCCGTGCCGAAGTCGAGGCGAGCCGATCGATCGAGGACGAGCCAGGTTTCGAGTTCGCGCTCAGCGATGGTTTCGCGGATGTGGGCTTCACGCAGTCGGGCCGTGACGTTCCAGTCGATGCGGCGGACGTCGTCCCCGGGCGCGTAGCGGCGAGTTTCTCCGAGTTCGGAACCATGGCCCGGAACCAGACCTCGATGGTCTCCATGGAGAAGGCCGTCGAGTCGTCGGTTGACGTCGAGTTCGAGCCGACGTAGGACCTCGCGGGTACGGGCCGAACTCGTGAGGTCGGGGACGGTCGTCGGGGCGGCGTCGACGGCAGGGCGCTTGGACCGTACTCTCACGGCTGGGGAAGCTCCGTCGTGGGATCAGTCGCGGGGTTGGGTGGAGCCATCGGTCGGGCCGGAGGAGCAGGAATGGGGTCGGTGACCGCCGAATTGGTGGGTGCCGGATCGGTGGGTGTCGTTTCAGGGGTAGGGGGTGGACTCGGGCGATGTTGCACTGGGCTGATCTCTGCCGCCGGAACCATGCTGAGAACGCGATTGATCACGTCGTCGGCATCGAGGTTCTTGGCGAGCGCTTCGTAACTCAACATCAACCGATGGCGGAGCACGTCGCGAGCCACGTCGAAAACGTCCTGTGGCACGACATAGGGCCGACCTCGAAGCAGAGCGAGCGCTCGAGCGGCAGCGATGAGGCCGAGCGTTGCCCGGGGGCTGACACCGAAGTCGATCAGCGGAGCGAGTTCCGGGAGGCCACGATGGGCCGGCTCTCGCGTGGCCATCACGAGGTCGACGGCGTACTGAGCTACTCCGGAATCGACATAGACCAGATCGGTGGTGGCCTGTAGCCGCTCGAGCTCGCCGAGTGTCATGGCCTGGCTGGCCGACGGGGGATTGACACCCATCCGACGAACGATCTCGAGTTCTTCGGTCGGTGACGGGTAACCGACCGTGACCTTCATCAGGAATCGGTCACGCTGAGCTTCGGGAAGGGTGTAGACCCCCTCGCTCTCCACCGGATTCTGTGTGGCCATCACGAGGAAAGGAGTCGGAAGCGGACGGGTGGTTCCGCCGATCGACACCTGTTTCTCGGCCATCACCTCGAGCAGGGCCGATTGGACCTTCGCCGGTGCTCGGTTGATCTCGTCGGTGAGAACGAGATTCGCGAAGACCGGACCCCATTCGATGTCGAACTGTTCGTTGGACGCCCGCCAGATTCGAGTGCCGATCAAGTCGGATGGAAGTAGATCGGGGGTGAATTGGAGACGGACGAAGCTCCCACCGATGGCTGTTGCGAGGGTGGAAACCGCAAGGGTCTTGGCCAACCCGGGCAGACCCTCGAGAAGGATGTGGCCCCGAGCCAGCAACGCAACCAGGAGTCGCTCGACCATGTGGTCCTGGCCGACGATGACTTTCTTGACCTCGAAGAGCGTTCGTTCCAGTTGCTCGGCGGCGAGGGTGGAGTCGATCGCGCTCACCCCGTTCGGATTTGTCGGGGCCGACTCCGTCGAAGGACTGAAATTGTCGAGCGTCATGAACCTTGGTCTCCTCGGCATGTTCTGATCAGCATGTTCTGATCAGCATGTTCTGATCAGCAGGGTCTGGGCCTCCTCCGCGCTGGCGGAGAGCCGAAGAACACTAGTCAAGCGGCTCGGGGCGAAAGTCCAGCGAAAGTTCCACGACTCCCTGATTCGTTTAGCCTCGACAGGTGCGCATTCTCGTAGTTGATGATGAGGTCGAACTCGCCGAGGCGATTGCCGCTTCGCTTCGCCAGGAGGGATATGCCGTCGACATCGCCAACGACGGTCACGGCGCGCTCGATCGTCTGATGATCAATGACTACGACCTCGTGACCCTCGATCTCACGCTGCCCGACATCGACGGAAGAGAGATCTGCCGGTTGATTCGCACCGACAAGAGGTTCGAGCCGACGACTCGGGTGTTGATGCTGACAGCCAGAGACGCGGTCGAAGACCGGGTGGCCGGTCTCGATGAAGGAGCCGACGACTATCTCGTCAAGCCCTTTGCTTTACGGGAGCTTTCTGCCCGGATTCGTAGCTTGTTGAGACGCGAAACGGCCGGCACCGATGCGGTGCTGCAGAACGGTTTGCTTCAGCTCGACACCGCTCGGCACATTGTCCGATGGGCCGACGTCGAGCTCGATCTCACCACAAAGGAGTTCGCGCTCTTGCGTTACTTCATGTTGCATCCAGGCCAGGTCATCAGCCAAGAACGGCTTCTCGAGCATGTGTGGGACGAGGCGATGGATCCTTTCACGAACACGGTTCGAGTCACCGTCGGAACACTCCGTCGCAAACTCACCCTTGCCGCTGATGCTCCGCTCATCGAGACCGTGATCGGTGCCGGTTACCGCCTGGTCGAGGCCAACGGGTCGCAACCGGATCCGCTACGACCCGATGCGGAGGGCGCCTGATGCCCAGAGTCTTTCAGTCGATTCGGTTTCGCCTGTCACTCACGATCGCACTCGTGGTTTTCGCCGTCGGGTCGTTTCTCATCGGCGGCCTCTATCTGACGCAGGTCAATCAGCTCGACCGTCCGACGCTCAATGTCCGAGAATTCCAGCTTGTCGATCCGGCCACTGGCGCCGTCAGCCAACTCCAGTTCATCTCGGGAGCCGATCTCAGCCAGGCCGTTCTCGGTCAGATCGAGGCCCGGGCCGATCGGCAGGCGCTCGATGATCTGCGTCGGTCGTCCTTCGGCGCGTTGGCCGTCCTCTTCATCACGAGTTTCGGTGCCGGCTTTCTCTTGTCGGGTTGGGCCTTGAGGCCGGTGAACCGGCTCACCGGTGTGGCCCGAGACATCACCGTCACCGACCTCTCACGACGGATCAATCTCACTGGCCCCGACGACGAACTGAAGAAGATGGCCGACACCTTCGATGCAATGCTCGATCGAATTCAGGATTCGTTCGAAGACCAGCGCCGGTTCGTCCACGAAGCCTCCCACGAGCTCCGCAATCCGCTGGCGGTGGCCCGAACCAACCTCGAGTTGGCGCAGAACACTGGCGGGTTGGACGCGCTGGTCAAAGGGTCCGAGATCGCGCTTCGAGCCACCGACCGTATGGGAGTCATCGTCGATGACCTTCTCGAGCAAGTCCGCCAGGGCATGCCATCAGTGCGGCGCGAACCCGTTGACCTCAGCCGTCTGGTGGTCGACGCCACCGTCGAGTTCAAGGCGGCGGCCGGTGAGAGAAGTCTCAGAATCGTCGCCTCCCCGGGTGAATCGATTGTGGTCAATGGCGACGAGTCCGCCCTGCGTCGAGCCCTGTCGAACCTCGTTGCCAACGCCGTTCGGCTCGCGCCAACGGGATCCACCATCACCATCGGGGTCGCGTCCGCCGGCGAGTGTGCGACCCTGACGGTCACCGACGAAGGGCCCGGGATCGCCCGCGCCGACCTCGAATCGGTGTTCCAACGCTTCTGGCGTGGGGTCGATTCGGGAACCGGATCCGGGCTCGGACTGAGCATCGTCCGCCAGATCGCCGAGCGTCACGGTGGGTCGGCCACGGTGGAATCCGAGCCGGGTCGCGGATCAACCTTCACCCTCAAGTTGCCGGCGCCGGTTCCGGCGCGGGTGGATCGGCCGGCCGTCGAAGGAACCCTGGTCGGACAGCGACGATCGGTCAGCCCCCAACCATGAGTCCCAACCACCAACGAAGACGGCAGGCAGAGCTTTACGTCCGTTTGCCCGGGGTCGCTCTACGGTGAACTCATGAGTGATCGTTCCGAGGACAGTGGATGGCGCTCCGGCGAGTCGCCCAGCACTCCTCCTTCGTCGCCCTCGACCGGACGCCATGGCGCAGGCCCGGTCGATCGACGCTTGATACCCACCACACCCCCGGCCCGCACCCGGCCGGATCCGATGCCGACAACGCCCTCGTTCCCGTCGCGTCACGTCACGTCCGTCACGTC
>JBBKXQ010000072.1:0-2611 GCA_037969565.1 Acidimicrobiales bacterium
TTTTTTTGGCTTTACGGCTCTCTAGCAAGAAATAGACGCAGATCATCGCCCCCGCACGCAAGGCGCGACAAAGCAGCCGACCATCGGTCGACGTTCAGCCCGCTGTTGGCGTCAGGCCGCTGCTGGGTTCAGGGCTGCAGGGGCAGGAGTTCGGTTTCGCCTTCGTCGTCCTCGACGAGGGTCCAACCGAGCATCTCGGCCAGGGCACCCCGGCCTTCTTCCGGGCCGCTGGCCAGGATTTGATCGCCCACCGTGAGGATGGCCGAGCTTCGAGGGCGGTAGGCGTAGCGCCCATCCCGTTCGATGGCGAGCACGTTGAACCCAGGCTCGATCGGAAGCTCGAGGTCGGCCAGCGAGCGCCCGCTCACCACTGCGTGCTCCCCCACGGGCAGCCTCACGACGATGTCGTCGGTGTCACCCAATGCGATGCCCAGCACCGGGTGGAGATCGTTGCTCTTCTCGATGAGCCACACCATCGATTGGGCTTGGTCGCCGATGTCTTCGGCTGCCTGCCCGAGGTGGAGCAGCCCTCGTAGGGGCGAGGGATTGGCACCGTCGGCTGCGGCCTTCAGCACCCACAACTCGAGGCGATGGTTCATCTCGTCGAGTCGATCTTCGATGTGTCGCACCTCGGCCGCCAGGCTTCGATCGCGGAACACGAGCGCGGAGTAGGCGAGACCGACGGCGACCTCACTGAGATTCTTCATCTCGATGAGCGTGTCGACGGCCCGATCGAGATCGGTGAGTGCCGGAGCGTCGGTTTTCTGGGGTGGCACCAGATCAGGCATGCCGGCCAGCTCCCGCAAGCGGGCAACGCCGCTGGACGAGCCCCGCAGGAAGAGGACGTCAGTGCCTTGGAGGATCTCGTCTCCACCGGGATCGACGATCCAGCTCCGACCTCGGCGGATCGCCATCACCCGCATGCCGGTGACCACGGGCAGCTCGAACGACGAGAGTGGCCGGTTGGCGAAGTGGGAGCCGTCGGCGACTTCCACTCGATGGGAGACCTCTTCGGCGTCGGCGAGGTCGATCACGAGTTCGCGGGGGATGCCAAGGCGGCGGGTGACGATGCGAGCGATGTCGACGGCGTCGTTGCCGATCTGTTCCACGGCCGAGATCACTTGGAGGACGGAGGACATCTCGCCCGCCTCGCGAGGGTTGCGAACCGCGATGATGCAGAGCGTGCGCATCTGGTGGACGAGGTCGCTGATCTCCAGCTCGAGTTCGTCGACCTCGTCGGCCATGTCTGCGTCGTCGTAGTAGAGCGCGGCGTACGCCAAGTCGACCATCAGTTCGCTGGTGTCCTTGGCGGCGGCGAGCATCTCTCGCAGATTTCGAGATTCCATCAGTGAGTAGGCATCTTTCTAGGGAGAATCATGACACGAGCGGGGGCTATGCGCCCCAGACGATGACGGCGGAGATGAGGGTGAAGGCGCCGACGACGTCGAGCGAAGCGGTGACGAAGGGGATGCCGAAGTTGTCGGGGTCGAGACCGAAGCGGACGACCAGCAACGTGCCGTAGTACGCAATCGCCAGAGCGAAGAGTGTGGCGACGAGTCCGCCGCTCATCGCAACCGCCAGCAGGAGCAGGATCCCCGGACTGGATTCGTCGCCGAAGATCGCCGCGCCCTCGGCGATCACGGCGAGCAGGGCGAAGATCGGGACGGCGATGACGATCGTGAAACCCATGTCGGTGCGAGCGCCGCCGGTGGGGAGCCATGTTCGCTCCACCAGACCGAGGTGCACACGGGTGCTGAGGCGGTTGGCGAGGATGCCACCGAGCGACCCGGAAATGCTGAGGTAGCCGGGAAGCAGCACGAGGAGTACCCACGAGAGTCGGTGGCTGGACCGCTCGACGGCCACTCCGGCGACGAGACTGAGCAGGCCCGCTCCGAGCAGCACCGGCAGCGACTCCTGCACGATTCGTTTGGCTGCGGCGAGGCCGGAACGCCAGAGCCAGAGCATGGCCAGCAACGTGATGAACGCCGCGACCAGAGCCAGCCCCACCGAGAGGCCGCCCCGGCGCACGAACATGGCGCTCAGCACGAGGGCCGGCATCGTGATCAGGTCGCTGGCGGCGGTGACCATGGGCGCGGTCACGTTGTCGAGGTCCCAACCGAACCGCACGGACGAAACCGTCAATCCCAGCGTGGCGACGAGGACGACCACCGATGCCAGCAGGCCGCCGATCACGGAAATGATGATGAAGTCGGAAAAACCGATGGGGATCGCCCCGTCGGAGTCGATGACGAGGGCGAAGAGTTCGGCTGCGCCGGCCAGGCCGAGCCCGGCGGCGAGGGAATTGACGAAGGCGGCGATGATGTTCTGTCCGAGCAAGGAGTCGCGGCGCCAACTCCAGGAGAACTCGCCGGTTTGCAGCGCTGTCGACAGACGACTGCCGAACGGGCCGAACACATTGCCCCGCATGCCGAATGCGGCGGGAAGGAAGAGCAAGAGACCGGGCAGCTCACGGAACTGCTCTTGGCGTGAGGCCAGGGTGAGGCCGGCAACGACGCTCGTGAGGGCCGAGACCATGAGCGCGATCAGGCTCTTCCGGGCGTCGGCTGCGTTCGGGCCGAGGATACCGCCGAAGGGACGCCACGTCAACCGC
>JBBKXQ010000073.1:0-2645 GCA_037969565.1 Acidimicrobiales bacterium
AGCACATGCAGTGGGCCAAGAGCCGAGCAATCGCATATGCAAACGACGGAGACGCCGCCAATGCCCTGGTGTCATTCATCAGCGACATCGGGAAGCACCCAGGAACGGAGAGCGTCCAGCGTTTCGCACTGGCGGCCGGATCGCTTCATTTGAACAATCCCCACACCATGCGGACGTTCATCGACGGATTCGCAGAATGAACACACCGACCAGACGACCCGTCAAACTCCGCAACGTTCTCGGCAACATCACCAACCAGCTCGCCCGCACGACCGCCGAAATCGAACTCGGCTGGTCGGTGCTCCTCGACGAACTCCACGACGCCGGCTGGCCCGCCCGAATGCCCGACGACGACCGGCGACCCCACAGCGGCGACAGAGCACCCTCAGAGGCCGCTGACGACGCGAACG
The DNA here is from genome assembly GCA_037969565.1 of Acidimicrobiales bacterium. Classification (GTDB taxonomy): domain Bacteria; phylum Actinomycetota; class Acidimicrobiia; order Acidimicrobiales; family SZUA-35; genus SZUA-35. The sequence continues at coordinate 411 of JBBKXQ010000073.1, forward strand.
ACCCGTCCGTGCTCGACTATGCCGATCCGACCGGAGAACTCGCCCTACGGCTCAACCACCTCCACGGCGACCGGGAAACGCTCGAAGACCATCGACGCATCATCGAGATATCGCTCGGGGCGTTGGAGCAGATCACGCGCCGACACCGCCCGCCATCCGTCCCGGCGATCCCTGCGTGCTCGCTGACGACGTGCTGCGAACCGGTCGAGTCACGCCGGCTCAACGACGGATCGCTCAGCTACGTCGGCATGGTGCAGATTGCCGGCAACTGGGTTGCCAAGTCTGACGTTCGGCCGCTGTGTTCACGGCACCGCAAGTCGATATCCCGGTCCACACGTCCACACGAATAAACATGCAGGTCATTGCATATGTCGCTCGACCCGTGGTACGTTGAATTCTCAAGCTACCGCGACGTGGGTACCAGGTCCGACTGATGGCCGTCACGAAACGTGAACGCAACCGGCGCATCGCCGAAGCATCCCACGTCATCGCCCAAGCCAGAGCCAACCCGGCAACGCGCTGCTGCGAATGCAACCGGACACTCGACCAGTGCGGACCCCGAGGCGACGGACACAACGCCAACCGCAGCCGCTGCACCTGGGACGCCGGCCACCCCGACGGACGCTGGCCCACCCACGAACTCCGGCCCGAATGCTCACACTGCAATCGCAGCCGAGGCGCCACCGACGGCAACCGCAAGCGCAACCGCACACACAGCCGCCGATGGTGACACCAGGGGGGAGGGGCGTTGCCATCACGGCAACCTGAGCACCCCCGAAAGACCCCGCTCACTTTCCCAGGTCTCTCTAGTCATCGAATCGTGGTGATCTCATGGCCCGCATCGACGATCTGAATCGGGCGCGTGAGGTGCTGTTGTTGGCGCTCGACGGTGACCGTATGTTGCAGCGCAATGCGAGGGATGGTGGCGGGCCGACGGCGTTCACCGAGTCGGCTGCAGGTCTGGTTCGTGAACTGCGCGCCGTGGTGCGTGAGCTTGACGATCTCGAGATCGACGACCAGGGGGAGATGAGCAAAGCCGATGAGCTCCGTGCTAGACGAGAGGCGCGACATCGCGCCATCAACGACGATTCTGCATCTACCGCCCGACGTTCACAGCCTCGACGCAGCGCAGGAAACAATCGAATGGGGTGAGGCGTACGGATTGACGCTCGATGTCGACCAGAAAGCGACGATATTCGCGGCGATGGGCGAGCGTCTCGATGGTTCTTGGGCAGCGGCAGAGGTCGCCGACTTCAAGGGCCGTCAGGCCGGCAAGAACGACACGCTGAAGGTTCGGCAGGGTGCCGGCGTCGATCTGTTCGGCGAGAAGCTGATCATTCACACGGCACACGAGTTCCCGACCGCCAACGAAGACTTTTTGCGGCTGGTGGCGGTGTACGAGGCGTACGACGATCTGCGGCGCAAGGTTGCTCGAGTCCGGTACGCCAACGGTGAGCAGGGGATCGAGTTCGTGAACGGTGCCCGCATCAAGTACAAGGCTCGCACCACCGGTTCCGGTCGAGGGTTCGCCGAGGCCGACCTGGTCGTGTATGACGAGGCGCAGCATCTGATCGCCGACCATCTCGCTGCTTCGTTGCCAGCGATGCTGGTCTCCGCTCAGTTTCAGGCGTGGTTCTGTGGCTCTGGCGGTCTGATGTCGTCGGTGTTGGCGTGGCGACTGAGACTTCGTGCCCTGTCCGGTGACGGTGGCCGTCTCGCCTACACGGAGAACACTGCGCAGATTGTCAGCCTGGTTGACGGCGAACTCGAGATGTCCATCCCCGCCGATCTCCTCGATGAGGATGTTCTGCTCACGCATCCCGGCTATCGGGCGGGACGCACCACCCGAGAGACGATGGAGACGATGTGTCAATCGCTCGGCGTCGACAAGTTCGCCCGAGAGATTCTGTGCGTGTGGGACCCGATGCCTGAGGGGTCGGCGACCGATTCGGCGATCACGTCCGACGAATGGACGGCCGGCTACGACCGCAAGTCGGCGATGGTCGGCAGGATCGTGCTGGCGCTTGACACTGGGTTCGATTTGGATCGGGCGTCGATCGGTTCAGCCGGTCGTCGTTCGGACGGGAATGCTCATGTCGAGCTCGTCGAGACGGGTCCGGGTACGAGCTGGGTTGAGATGCGGCTTGTGTCGCTGCTCGACGATCATCCGGTGGCTGCTGTGACGATTGACGCTTCGGGGCCGGCTCGTGTGCTGGTGCCGATGGTGAAACGTGT
>JBBKXQ010000074.1:0-2882 GCA_037969565.1 Acidimicrobiales bacterium
CGCTCGTCGTTTCCGATTTCGTGGGCGGCGTGTCCGGTCGATGTCTCAGCTTGGTCGAGACGCCCACCGGTGAGGAGGAAGCTGGAGTCATGGCTTGACGCGATCCAGTCGGCCGCCGCCAGCTCGAGCCGTCGGGCGACTAGAAGCGCTTCGCGCCCCTCATCGATCCAGGTCTGCAGGCGGTTCCATTCGGATATGAGCGCCTCGTGGGCGACCTCAGCCGTTGGTTGGTGTGTCTTGGGATCTCTGTCGAGCACGATCAGACGGCGGTCCACGAACGCCCCGAGCACCCGGTCGAGTCGGGCTTTGTCGATCCCGCGTCGCACCATCTGTGGCAGCCTTAGTCGACGGCGGGTATCTACGGAGTCCTCTGTGACCGCCACCAATGAGACCAGCAGTGCCCGAGCGATGGCTTGGTCGGAGTCATCGAGTCCCTGGAAAACCTCTTCTGCCGAACGTCCAACGGCTCCCGCCAACCCGCCGAAGGCCACGTAGGCGTCCAGGGTGATCACATCAGAGGTGCGACTGTCGAACAGTTCGGCGAGAGCATGTTCGATGAGCGGCAGAGCACCCGGTTGGGTCGAGGCGTCGTCGCAGAGGGCCGTCACGAGAACCGGTTCGATTTCTACGCCGACATCGGCGGCCGGACCCAGAATGATTTCGGCTAGCTCATCGCGCGACGGGCCGTGCACGATGACACACCGGTCGGCGATCAGTTTGCCGAAATCGGGATGAGCCAGCGGTTGTTCGAGGAAGTCGGCCCTCAGGGTCAATAGCACTCGAATCGGGCCAGCTGGTGCCGCCAGCTCTCGCCCGAGAATCGCAAGGAAGGTTCGAAGATCGGCCGGAGTAGCGAGGGTGAACAGCTCTTCGAACTGATCGATCACCAGCAACAACTCGCTGTCAGGGGGCAAGACTGCCGCAACGACCTCGCCCAGCCGGACGGAGTTTGAGCCGAGGGAGCGAACGAGAGGACCCGGAACCGTAGTCGCCACCTTTCCAAGTGCGTCTGCCAAGGACTCGATCGGGTCGATCCCCGGCGTCATAGAAGTGACCACGACCGATCCGTGAGGCGATGATCGGTTCGCCCGGAGCTGCGGGAGCACGCCAGCGTGGACCGCCGATGACTTGCCGACGCCCGAAGGGCCTACGACGGCCGTTAGGCGGTGCTGTCCGACTTCCCGGATCAAGCGATCAACTAGCTCGCTGCGTCCGAAGAAGTCACCTGTGTCCGCCTCACCGAACGGCGCCAGGCCTTTGTATGGATTGCGGACGGAGCGGCGGATGGTCGCCGGACGACCTGCTGCTTCTCTGATTGCCGCTGAGAATTCACCGGCTGAGAAGTGGTGGCCGGTGCCAGTCGGATCGATGCAAGCCCGGATGACGTCGCCGATCGGACCTTCAAGCTGCGGAGGGCCGGTGTCTGGGTGCCATCGCTCGCCGGATGATGCCTCGGCGGTGAGGACTGCCAGGGCGTAGACGTCGGAGCGAGGTGTCGGCTCGCCGCCGATCGCTTCCGGCGCCGTGCCAGCGTGGGCGTCGAGAGGTGTCAAGCCAGAAAGAATGGGAGCGAGACCCAGGAAAGCGAGATTCGGGTGTTGGCCCGCGTCGATAAAGATCGAACCTGAGTGAAGTCGTCCGTGCACAACACCTGCTTCGTGGGCAAATTCGATGGCGTCGGCGACTGCCATAACCGTGTCGAGTCCTCCGTGCACCGGATCGGTCGGGTCGAAGGTCACTCCACGATCGACCGGGTTGTAGACGACCGTGGCCGAATCGGGCTCTCGCCAGAAGTCGAGTACCGGCAGTAATACGGGGTGGTTTGTGGCGGCTATTCGGTGCATCTCGGCTTCGAACCGTCGGATGAACGTGGCGTTGTCGACGACGGCTGACGGGAAGGCCCTAACCCACACGCTGCGCCCGAGCGATGGCTGATACCCCAAGTGGAGGGATCCGAGGTCGTCGGACCACAGCAACTGGCGAAGCTCGTAGCCAGACACCGACTCCGTTACCGGCCCATGTTCCCCGGTCGGCCGTCTATCCAGCTCCAGCGGCCCAAACTCGGATGGACCCGATGCGGGGATCAACTGGAAGACAGGAGCTGGCTCCGGAATCCCGCCCAGTGTTTGACGTCCAAGGTTCTTGACGATCCGCCCGTCGTCCGCGCCGGCGCTCAGCGCTTTGTGGGCGTCGGACGACAAAAGCACCTGACCTGGATGCGCCACAGCCGCGAGTCGTGCGGCGCGGGTGATGGGTGGACCGCTCACATGATCACCCGCAACGTCGACCTCCCCGTGGTCGACTGCCATCCGACCGCCTCCGGCGATGAGGGGCTCTGCAGCCGATAGTGCCCTTTCGACGGTAGGGAACACGCCGTACATTGTTGTGCCCCGAGGGTCTAGTAACCAGCCACCTGCCCTCGTGGCGACTCGTTCGAAGAGCGCATGAATTCGGCGCACCTCCTCGTCGCGCTCTGTGAGCGTTCGCGCGGACACGACGACGTCAACGGCCAGCACCGCCATCTCCTCGATCGATGGGCGGAGATCGATGGTCAGTTCGGGATCATGGTCGAGGATCTGGAGTTCGAGGGTCGCAAGCTGTTCCGACGGCTCAAGGCCCAGCTGGTCCACGAACATTGTTCGGGCTGACGAGAAGGAGCGAAGTGCTTCTGCCTGCCGTCCCGATCTGTAGAGCGACAGCATGTGCTGAGCCCGGAAGCCTTCCCGGAGTGGATGCTCAGCAACGAGACCACTCAGCTCGCTCACCAACTCCCGGTCGAGGCCGCGCGCCAGATCCGCATCGATCCGGGCCTCGACGGCGGCAATCCGAAGTTCCTCCAGGCGTTGGATCTCGGGGTCGACTACCCCCAGAGCGTCAATGTC
>JBBKXQ010000075.1:0-27408 GCA_037969565.1 Acidimicrobiales bacterium
TGTGATGGCGGAGAGAACCAATACCGCGCCCCGCTCCTGGGGTCGATCCTGACGGGCCGGATTCTGGTCGGTGGTCTGGTCGGTGGTGTGTTCGGAGCGACTCACGGGCACGCCATCCCGGCAACCGGCGTGGCGATCCAGCCCGCATCCTGTTCGAGTCGGAAGTTCACTTCGCTGTTCGGCGTGAGGCCACCGAGGAACGTGTCGAAGAACCCGGTGAGTGTGTCGAGGTCACGCTCCGTGCGAATCGTGGCGATGCCGCCGACCGACGTGTTGGCGGAAACGAAGGACAGGGTGACTCTCGTTGCGCCTGGTTCGTCGACTCGGGAGCAGGTCTCGGTGACGAGCTCATCGCGCTGGGTCGTACCGTTGCCCGAACCCGTGCTGTCGAAGTTCACTGCGGCCAGTCGGGCACCTTCGCGGGCGCCGTGGCGCATGTCGAGGACTTGCGAAAAGACCCAGGAGAATTCGATCACGCCGAATAACAGCGTGATGAGGAAGGGAGCGATGAGCGCGAACTCGACGAGCGCGGCACCTCGCTGCTTCCGACGACGTTTCCGTCGCCTGATCTGTGCGTCGTCGATCGACGCTGGGCGTCCCTCTGGTGCGTTCTTCACAAGAGGCTCAACGGCAAGTTGAGCCCAGAACTGATGCGAGAATTTCAAAAGCTTGACCTGAAGGGTCCGAAAGGCCCAGACAACCCTCGGGGGCTGTGGGTAGAAGTTTGGGGGTACGGTCGAGATTCGTGACCCCGAACCCACCGCCGAACATCACCGTCAAGCGTGACGAAGGGGTGGTTCTCGAGTTCGAAGACGGTCTGGTGGCCGAGTTCAATCTCACCCAGGTCCGGCTCGGGTGCCCCTGTGCCGAGTGTCGGAGCATTCGAGAACGAGGCGACGACGTGTGGCCCAGACCGGGAAGCCCACTGCCGCTCCGGATCAGCGACGCCGGGTTGCACGGTGCGTGGGGACTCGCACTCACTTGGAATGATGGCCACACGACGGGAATCTATTCGTTCGAGCTACTGCGGGCGTGGGCTGATCGGGCAGCCGAAACCCCCAGCTGACCTCTGGCTGGCACCTTGGTTCGTGTTGGGCCACCATGTGCGCCGTGATGGACCTCTACAAAGAAGCATGGGACGAACTGCTGGCTCCGGGCGGTGGGTTGGCCATGGTCGAAACCGAGGTGCGAGGCGTGAAGATGCGAGTCTTCGAACATGCGCCTCCCTCGATGCGGGCGATCTGGGAGCTGGCGACACTCCACGGCGACAAGCCGTACATCGTGTTCGAGGACGAGTCGTATTCCTATGCCGAGATCGATGCACGGGTGCGGGCCCTGGCCCACCTGCTGCGCGACGTCCACGGCGTCGGCCGGGGCGACCGCGTGGCCATCGCGATGCGCAACTATCCCGAGTGGGTGATCAGCTACTGGGCCATCGCCTGCATCGGAGCGGCTGCGGTCGGTATGAATGCCTGGTGGACGGGTCCGGAGATGGAGTACGGGCTCACCGACTCGGCCCCCAAAGTGCTGATCTGTGATGCCGAACGTTTCGAGCGGGTCTTGCCCTTTCTCGACGCCGTCCGAGCGAAGGCTCCGATGCATGTCATCACCGTGCGAATTGACCCAGACCTTCCCGGCAACACAGACCTACCCGGCAACACAGACCTACCCAGCAACACAGACCGGTGGGAAGACGTCATCGACCCCACCAACGCACCCTCGGGTCTTCCCGAGGCCGACATCGATCCCGACGACGACGTCACCATCTTCTACACCTCGGGAACCACCGGCTTTCCCAAGGGCGCCCAACTCACCCACCGCGGCTCGGTGCACAACCTCCAGCACCTCGTGTTCTTCGCCATGCTTCCCGGCCTGATCAAAGCCAAACAAGCTGCAGCTGCCGGCACCACGCCCGAGCCGGCGAGCGAGCCGCTTCCGCCGTCATTCATGGCACCGACACCGCTCTTCCACGTCACCGCCTGCAATTGCCTGCTCCATCCGGCAACCCTGGTCGGGGCCAAGCTCGTGCTCACCTACAAGTGGGATCCGGCCCGGGCGCTTGAGCTGATCGAGCGAGAGCAGGTCACCAATTTTTCTGGAGTGCCCACCATGAGTCGGGAGATGTTGCTGCACCCCGACTGGCAGACCCGAAACACCTCCTCGTTGCAGTCGCTGGGTGGAGGTGGAGCCCCGCTCCAGCCCGACCTCGTGAAGAAGATCGACGATGCGCTCCCGACAGGTGCTCCGTCCACCGGATATGGACTCACCGAGACGCACGGCATCGTCACGGCCAACCAAGCGGCTGCCTACCTGGCCAAGCCCGCTTCGTGTGGGCCGCTCGTGCCAACGCTCGACGGAAAGGTCGTCGACGATCTCGGCAACGAATTGCCTGCTGGTTCCGTGGGACAACTGTGTGTGAAGGGGCCGGTCGTCATCAAGGGATACATCAATCGTCCCGAGGCCACAGCGGAAGCCATTCAAGATGGCTGGTTCAATACCGGCGACATCGCTCGGATCGATGAAGACGGGTTCGTCTTCATCGTCGATCGGGCCAAGGACATGGTGATCCGAGGGGGCGAGAACATCTACTGCTCCGAAGTCGAGACGGCGATCTACAAACATCCGGCCATCGCCGAAGCGGCCGTGTTCGGTGTGGAAGACGAACGTCTCGGTGAAGCGGTGGCCGCTGCGGTGGTGCTCCGACCCGGCATGACACTCACCCAAGAAGAACTGACCGCTCACCTCACGCCGCTGATCGCCAAGTTCAAGATCCCGTCGAAGGTGTGGTTTCGCACCGAGCCACTCCCGCAGAACGCCAATGGGAAGTTCCTGAAGCGCCAGCTCAAAGAAGAACTGGTATCCCCCCAGGCCTAGCTTCGGTGAGGTTCAAACGCCGCCCTGACGCACGGCTGGTCGGACGGGAGGGACCTTTGGCCCTGCGAGTCGGACCGTAGCCGGACGACGATTCAGGAATCAGCCGTCGGCCGTCGTTGTCGACCGGATCCGGAGGTTCCCATGTCTTCTCGTTGGTTCATGGTCGCACTGGTAGCCGTCGTTTTCTCCCTTGCCGCCTGCGTGTCCGATGATCCCGATCCTGTGGGCGATGCCTTGCGTTCGGTCGACGAGCAGGCCCTGGCCGGGACGCTCGAGCCCGGTGCGACCATCGCAATCACCGGCGACGAGTTCACGTTCTCGCCGTCGACCATCGACGCCCGACCCGGCACGTATCTCGTGATGTTCACCAACGTCGGTCTCGTCAGGCACGACATCACGTTCAGTGATGGCACCACAGTGCTTGCTGACCCCGGCGAACTGGTGGAGGTCGAGATCAACGTTCCTGCTGACGGACTCACATTTCTGTGCGCGATCCCTGGTCATGCCGAATCCGGAATGACGGGGATGATCGCGACTGACCAGAGCCCGGTCGATCTGGGGACCGCCGGGAGTGGTGACGGTGCTGCAAGTGATGAAGTGGCCGCCGTCGAGCCCAACCCGGATGCGGCGCCCCCAGTGCGGGTGGATCCTCGCCCCCCGAAACGAGGCGAAGGCCCCGGTGTCACGCTGATCGCCGGTGGAGCCCCTGACGGCGGCGATCTGATCGATGTCGAGTTGACGATGACCGAGCGACTGATGACCGTGGCCGAGGGATTCGAGCAGCAAGTTTGGACATTCGGCGACACGATTCCGGGCCCGGTGCTCCGCACCGAGGTGGGTGACACGGTGCGAGTTCATTTGATCAATTCGCCTGACAATGCCCTGTCCCACTCCATCGACTTTCACGCCAGCCAGGTGGCATGGAACGACGAGATGCGATCGATCGGCCCTGGCGAGGAACTCATTTATGAGTTCACCACCGACTACGCCGGGGTTTGGATGTATCACTGTGGGACCGACCCGGTCTTGCATCACATCGCGAATGGGATGTTCGGGATGGTGATCACCGAACCGGCCGGAGGGCTCGAACCGGTCGACAACGAGTTTTATCTGATCCAGAACGAGTGGTACCTCGGGCCTCAGGGCGACACGGCCAGCTTGCTCAAGGCCAACGTCGGCGCTCCGTCCCCTGACTTCGTGATGTTCAATGGTGTCGCCTTCCAATACCGGGATGCTCCGATCGAGGTCGGTACCGGCGAACGGGTGCGCCTGTTCGTACTCAATGTCGGTCCGTCGATCGACAGTTCCTTTCACATCGTCGGCACGATTTTCGACTCGGTGGTGAAGGAAGGTGTTCGACTCGAGGCCGGCAATGTCGGCAATTGGGGCGCACAAGCCGTCGACCTCGCACCGGCTCAGGGTGCGATCATCGAATTCGCCACCGCCGAGGATGGGCTGTATCCGATCGTCACCCACGCCTTCAACTTTCCGGGACGGGGAGCGCTCGGACTTGTCCAGTCCGGCGACGGGCAACCGTGAGTTGTCGTGTCGCTGCTCGGACATGGGCCGGCGATCGGTTGTGACCGTTCCAGCCGCTGGGTAGCAACTAGGTGGTGAGCGCTTTGACGATCAGGTCGATCATTTCGTCGAGGGTCGCGTCGTCGAGCGGCTGATTCTTCACGACCAGTTTGACGAAGAATGGGCCCTCGATGAGAGCGAGGGCCAATTCGGTGTCGAGGTCACGGGCCACCTCGCCCCGGCCCTTGGCGAGGTCGAGGATCGTGGTGATCGGCGCCATGCGTTGTTCCATCATCTGCTGATGAACCCGAGCCAGTTCAGGGTCGTCGGTGGCCGCCGCCAGCACGCCGGTCATCGTTCGTCGCATCACCGGATCCGAGATGATCGGTAGGACAACGCACATGAACGCCCGGAGGTCGCCCGCGAGGGAGCCGGTGTTCGGCGTGGGGAACGGTTGGACCATGCAACCGATGGCCGAGAAGAGCAGGTCGTTGCGGTCTTCCCAGTGGCGGTAGATGGTGGACTTCGCCACCCCCGACTTGTGGGCAACCGCGTCGAGAGTGAAGCCGGCGATGCCATGCTCGGCAATGACCGTTTGGGCCGCAGAAAGTGCCTTTTGGCGAGCTTCTTCGCTGAGTGGACGAGCCATGACGCTTCCCGAGGGTAGCGGAACGTTCAACAACCCAAGCATCAGGAAACCCAGCGTGCACCAGGGGAAAAGGTGTGACATCTGCCCCATCGGGTTGTCGACCGGGAAAGAATGTTCTACAAACGCTACCTACGCGTAGCGTAATCCGATGCACGCCTCTCCACCGTCTCGCAGGAGCCAGCAATGTACGCAAACCTCGGTCGATGGTGTTTCGACAATCCTTGGAAGGTGATCGCAGGCTGGGCAGTGATCATCGTTGCTCTGGTCGGCAGCCTCGGAGCGCTGGGTGGGCCGGCCTACGACAGTTCGTTCGAGATCCCGGATTCGGAGTCTTCGTCGGGATTCGATGTCGTAAATGACTACTTCGGCGGATTCGGCGGCGGACAGCCCGGCTCGATCGTCTTCGAGGCCGAACAGGGCATCGACGACCCTGAGGTCCAAACCGCCATGTCGGCATACATCGAGAGCATCCGGGCCGAGACCGGTCCCGGTGCCGAGTTCGAAGGGCTCCTCATCCGCTCGCCCTACGATCCTGGAGCCGAGCAGTTGATCGCCAATCAAGGCCCCAGAGCCGGAGAGATTGCCTACGCCTCGATCAACGTACCGATAACGATCGACCAGGTCGTTGCCGGCGAAATGGGCTCGCGCATGATCGAGATGATCGACGAGCAGGGCCTCGACGAGATCGACGGCCTCCGCATCGAGGTCGGTGGCGCGGTTCTGGGTGGTTTCGAGCCCCCGGCCTCGGAACTCCTCGGTCTGGCCTTTGCCGTGTTCGTGCTGATCATCGCGATGGGTTCCGTTGTCGCCATGGGCACGACGATCGCCGTCGCCGTGCTCGGCGTGGGCATCGGCACGGCCTGTGTTGCGTTGATCTCCAACCTCACCACCGTTCCCGAATTCGCCACCTCGATCGGCCTCATGATCGGTCTCGGCGTCGGCATCGACTACGCCCTTTTCATCGTCACGCGTTATCGCGAGGGGCTGCACCAGGGCTTTGATCCTCGCACCGCCACGGCCGTTGCCCTCGACACGGCCGGCCGCTCGGTGATCTTCGCCGGTGCCACGGTCGTCGTGTCACTCCTCGGTCTACTCCTCATCGGACTGGCATTCATCACCGGATTGGGTATCGCCGCTGCGAGCACCGTTGCGGTTGTGATGATTGCGTCGGTCACCTTGCTGCCAGCAGCCCTGGGGCTCGTGCAGGGTCGAGTCGAACTCACCCGTTATCGGGGCATGGCCGCAGCCACGCTCGTCGCCTTCGCTCTGCTCGGCCTTGGGCTCGGCCTCGACCCACTCACCGTCACCGTGCCCCTCTTGGTTCTCGCAGTCGCCACGATGATCATCGGCTCATTGCCCGTCGGCCGCACCCTGAAGAAGTCGCTGCCGCCTCGCAAAGAGGTGCCCGTCCGGGAGACGGTCTGGTATCGCTGGAGCCGCAACATCCAAGCCCGTCCATGGGCTTGGGCCATCGGCGGAACACTGCTCCTGTTGCTGCTGGCAGCCCCGGTGCTCGACCTTCGCCTGGGATTCTCCGACGAAGGCAATTATTCCGAGGACACGACCACCCGTCAGGCGTATGACCTGCTGGCTGAAGGTTTCGGCCCTGGTTCGAACGGACCGTTGCTCGTGGCCACCGTGGTTTCCTCGCCGGCCGATTTCGAAACGCTCCAGGCCCTGTCTGCGGCACTCAACGAGACCGATGGTGTGGCCTTCGCGTCGCCTCCGATTCCCAACGATCCGGCCAATCCCGAGGCCGCGCTCATCCAGATTCAGCCCACCACATCACCCCAAGATGCAGCAACAGAAGATCTGGTCAAGGTGCTGCGAGACGAGGTCATCCCCAGCGTCGTCGAATCGACCTCGCTCGACCCGTTCCTCACCGGCGCCACTGCCGCCAACATCGACTTCACGTCGTTCCTCGGTGGCCGAATCCTGTTGTTCTTCGGGGTCGTGCTGATCCTCAGCTTCCTCCTCCTGATGTCGGTGTTCCGTTCGGTGATCGTGCCCATCAAGGCCGTCATATTGAACATGCTGTCGATCGGCGCCGCCTACGGCATCGTTGTCGCCATCTTCCAGTGGGGCTGGTTCGGAAGTGTGCTCGGCATCGAGGGAGCTCCGATCGAGCCGTTCATCCCGATGATGATGTTCGCCATCGTCTTCGGTCTGTCGATGGACTACGAAGTCTTCCTGCTGTCACGGGTGAAGGAAGAGTTCGAACGCACCGGCGATCCTTCGTCGTCGGTGGCCGACGGCCTGTCGATGACCGCCCGGGTGATCACCGCAGCCGCCGCAATCATGGTCGTCGTGTTCGGCAGCTTCGTGTTCGAAGACGACCGGATCATCAAGCTGTTCGGTGTCGGACTTGCGATGGCGGTGCTCATCGATGCCACGCTCGTCCGCATGCTGCTGGTGCCCTCCACCATGCAGCTCCTCGGAGCCCGCAACTGGTGGCTGCCAGACTGGCTCGACAAGATTCTGCCGAACCTGAACGTCGAGGGAAGTCACCAAGAGGTGCCCCCGACGGGATCGTCGACCGATCTCGATGATGGTGAAACCGACCGGGAACCGGCGTTGGTTTGAGCCGATCGCAGCTTGGCGCTTGCTGTGAACAGCGCAACCGCGACGAGATATCGGACGCGACGACGTTGCTCGACGAGATCAACTACAACCGAAGCCCCCGATATTGACACCGTCCCGTCGAGGCGACCGCAGACTCGGAGGGAGTGCTTTTGGGGTCTCAGCGCTTCGGGCGCACCCGCAGCGGGCGGGTCATCACGGCCAATGCACCCGTGGCTCGCGAGCTGACGGGCACCCAAGCGAGCTGCTGATCCATGGGCAAGGCATCCCTCACCATGATCCGGTAGCCGAGGTAGACAGCGATGGCGAAATGGGCGGCCGCAATCACGAAGAAGAACGATCCGGTTCCGGCGGTGGCGAAGAGGGTTGCGGTCACGACTGGTCCGACCACCGCTCCCGCCCCGTTCACCATGACCAACGACGAGCTGGCGGCGACCGTCTTCTCGGGAGTGATCCAGTCATTGGTGTACGCAATGCTGAGCGAGTACAGCGGAAACATCAGGCCGCCGAGCACGAACATCACGATGAGCCCGCCGAGCGAGCCCTCGTCACTCAGGCTCATGACGAGGCACATCGCCGTGGTGGCGGTCGCAACAGCAGCCATGAGACCGCGGCGAGGTAGTCGATCGGCGAGGATGCCCATCGGCCACTGGAAGACCACGGCCCCGATGATGGGGGCCGTCAGGAACTGAGCCGTCTGTGCCCCATCGAGTCCGACCCGAGTGGCGTAGACCGCTCCCATGCCGAGCAGTGTTCCGGCAGCTGTTCCCACGAAGAACATGGTGATCACACCTGAAGGGACGACCCCCAGGAGTTCCCGCAACGACATCGGTTCGGGGGTCGTGATCGGCGGCGCAGAGGTGGTGGACAGAGCGATCGGCAGGACGGCGAGAGAGATCAGGACCGACGCGATGATGAAGAGCGTCACCTTCCGGGGATCGGCAACGGTGAGCAGGTACTGACCGATGGCGATACCGCCCATCGAAACCACCATGTATGCGGCCAGCAGTCGACCGCGGGTTTCGGGGGTGGCGATGTCGTTCAGCCAGGATTCGGCAACGACGTAGAGGGCGGCCATGCATACTCCCGTGATGAAGCGGGCCGGCGCCCACACAACGGGGGAGACGGCAAGGGCCTGAACGAGACCGACCGTGGATGCCAGCGACGCGAGCGCGGTGAAAACGCGGATGTGTCCGACCGTGCCGAGGAGACGAAAGGCGAGCCGCGAGCCCACCAGGAATCCGGCGAAGTAGGCCGCCATGGTCAAGCCAGTCGCAATGGTGTTGAAACCCTCGAGCTCGGCCCGGACGCCGACCACGGACCCACCGAGCCCATTGCCGATCATCAAGAAGATGAAACCGATGAGGAGCGCGGACGCGGCCGAGGTGGGGCTCGGGGTGGGGAACGGGCCGTGGCCGGCTGTCGGGTAGTCGTCATCCCAGGCGGTCGGCGTGTCGCCGGCGGGGGAGGTGACGTCATGGGTCTGGATCGTCATCGCGACAGAAGGGTGCGGTTGCGGTTGCGGATACGGAACGCGACGTTCATGGAGGTCCTCGAATTCGAAATACGTGTCTTGACGGTGGAGCGCACCCGTGGTCCATTGCTTGAAGAAGTTGGTTGGAGAATCGCGGCCGCGGCGCCAGAGCAGCGAGACCGGTTCGGGCCGCCCCGGGAGGTGGATCTTCGACATGGGCAAACCTCATCGCGGAGACGGGCCACACGACGCGGTGGGACGCGGGACGCTATCTCCTTTTCGGGATGCAACGTGGGCTTTCGACCGTGATGTGGCGTTCGCCACTGATAGGTCGAACAGCCCACTCGAATTCACTTTTCGCCTCGATCAGCCGATTGATCAGCGTTGTGACCTGGTCTCGGTTCCTTGCTCGTATTCGGTCTGCTTTCGCCGGCCCCAGCGTTCCTGCCTTTGGGATCGTGCTCGTCCTCGTCGCGGCATCGATCACGGTGTTCATCAACCCTGCGGCCGCCGTCGGAACCGAGTCTGATCCGGACATTCGCGCTGGAGCCATCGAGCTCGTTTCGGAGGCCCCGCTCCAGCCGGAACCACCCGTGCCGGACACGATCGATCCCTTCGAGTCGGAAGATCCCATCGAAGAGGTGGCGGTTCTCGACGTTGCGGGCCTCGAGCTCGACGCCGCCGCCCTGGTTGCTGTCGACTTCAACCCCTGGCTCCTGACTGACGCCGACATCCCGGTTCGGCGCGATGTCATCGTGGCGAACCGGTTGGACAAGACGGCTACTCGAGACGCCGCAGCTCGAGAGCTCGCCACGGCCCAACGGTCGTTCGACGACGCGGAAGCCGTGCGGCTCGAGGCCCAACGTCGCTACGACGAGCTGGAAACGAAGATGGAGAAGTTCTCCATCACGATGTGGGTGCTGGGCGACGACGGCCTCCAGGAGGAATACGGCAGCGAATACGAAGCCATCCAGCAGGCCCAACCGATTCGAACGGCGACGAGTCGGCTGATCGAGCGATTCGAAGAAGCCGGAGCCCAACTGACCATCGCCGAGGACTTGGTGGCGATCGCGGCCGACGCACTCGAGACGGCCCAAGCGGTGTTCGGCCTCGCCGACAGTGCGCTCGACCGGGCCGTGCAAGTCGAACAGAACTTCGAGAGCAAGGTATCGGTCAGGAACAACGTCATCAATCGCTGGACCCATGAGGTGCTGGTCGAGGAGCGAGACGAGGTGAGCCTTGTCCGAGTCCAGTCGATTCTGGTGCGCACGATCGTTGAGCCACCGATCGATCCGGCTGCGGCCGTCGCCGGCTCCGATGGGTCTGCGTCTGCCACTGGTGTGGCGGCCTCGGGGGCCAACCAGGTGGCCGGCGACGGGTCGGTCCCAGCGGCTGAAACCGCGGCGACCGTCGAGTCGGTGTACGAAGAGAACGTGGTCCGGATTTCGCCGATCCTCGTGAATGCCGAAGTCGCCGGTCGGGTTGCTTCGTTGCTGGGCGCGGCCTGGTCCGACGGCGTCGAACTCGGAGGCGGTGGCTATCGCGACCGTGAATCCCAGATCCTGCTGCGGCGAGCGCACTGCGGCTCGAGCGGATACGCCATCTTCGAGATGCCGGCTGGCGAATGCTCACCACCCACGGCCCGGCCCGGGCGATCACAACACGAACTGGGCCTCGCGATCGACTTCACGCAGAACGGGGCGATTCTCTCGTCCGGAAGTGCAGGGTTCGCTTGGATGCAAGCCCATGCCGCCGAGTACGGCTTCTTCAACCTGCCGAGCGAAGCCTGGCATTGGTCGACCACCGGCTCGTGATGCTCCACGAGTGGTCCGGCCGCTGACGCGAACGGGGGAGAGGCCAGGCCCCTCCCCCGCAAAATGTTCAGTGCTTCAGTGCTTCAGTGCTTCAGTGCTGTCGCGTCAGCACACCCGATGATCAGGGTTTGCGGCAGTAGAGGCCGGTGTCGGCGCCTGTTGCATCGAGGACGTTCGATTCACATTCGAATTCGAAGATCCAGAGTCCGGTGTTTCGGTCCGAGCCGAGGATGATCTGGTCACCGTTGTGTTCCTCGACGTGGACGCCCCAGAAGTTCGAGCCTCCCTCGGGATCGATGAATCGTCCGACCTCGTGAACGTTCCATGAGACGACGCCACCGTTGCCCTCGTGATAGTGGCCGGGGCGATATTCAACGGCACGAAGGCCGAGTGAATACCAGGAGATGAAGGAACGTGGCCCGGCATCGAAGGTGGGTGTGTCGCCCGCCGTCAGCGGATCCCCTTCGACGTTGTGCATCGTGAGGTCGCCGGAGCCGGTGGCCCTGGCTTCGTCGACGAGTTCGGCCGGTGCGAAATAGCCGATTTCATCGAGATAGCCGGCGTTGATGACGTCCCGGTCAGTGGGGGACTCGCCTGGCACGGAGGGAGGGGCCAGCGTCGTGGTGCCCCCCGGCAGGTTGTTGAGTACGTGGAAGTATCCCCAGCCGTCGAAGACGGCCTCGATGTCGATGTCGGCGGTGAGGAGTCCTTCTTGCCCCGCAAGCAGGACATCGCCCTGATCGGCTCCCGAACCATCGCACGTGTCAGCGTCGTAGCCGTCCAGACCGAGCAGTGCGAACCCGGATGGGCGGGGTACGAACAAGGCGGGAATTCCCGCCTCGACGGCCATGGAAACCGATGCGTCACAACCCGTGGAGTGATTGAACACGACCATGGCCGCGTAACCGGCCGCTTCGGCGTTCGCGGCCTTGGTCGTGAAGGCACAGTCGCCTCGTTGCACGATGGCAATGTCGGTGGTAACGCTTGCGGCGGGAATCCCGGCGCAGGCCAGTCCGACGTAAACGCCGAGTCCGGCCAACTCGTTTTCGGGCGTGATCTGCGGAACATCGCCGCCCTGCGATGCGCTGTAGGGGAGCCCGTCGGCCCCGGTCACCGACACCGTGAACGGATCGAAGTCTTCGTCACCGGCCCAGATGTATTGGCTCTGATCGCCTCCGAAGGTTGCTGCGTGACCGTTGCCCTCAGCGGGGCTCGTGCCATAGATCGGGTCGGGATCTGGGTAGGTGGAGTCGCCGAGGACGACGGGATTGGCCGGATCTTCGACGTCGAGGGTGACGAAACCCGCATCCCAATACGACAACACGGCCTGATAGCGGCCATTGATCTCTTCCACCCACACGTCGTGGAGGAGCGGAGCCGCGAACACGCCGGTGTTGAGCTGCTCGTCATCGGCGATTTCTGGATACTCGCCATCGAGCCAGGCGCCGATACCGGTGCGCCCGATCTCTTTCGGTGCCTGGGGCTTCGTGATGTCGACCATGATCACGTCGTTGGTTTCGACATCGTCGACAGCGATCAGGTAGCTGCGCCCGTCATTTCCAGTCCACGCAAAGGTGTTGTGGATCGGGCTACTGAGGAAGTTCTGCTTGAGCGCATGAGGGTTGGACGGGTCGGTCACGTCGTACAACGAGATGCCGCCCTGCCCCTTCTGTGTGCCCTGTGGATTGAGACTTCCGCATTCTTCCTCCGTGAGGATGAGCACGTCCCGGCTCTTGTTCTTGGTCGTCACCGTGTGGACCTTGACGTCGTTCACTCGGGTGTTCGGTGGCGACTTGATCTCGGCCACCACGGCACTGGCATCGGAATCGGGTCCGTTCTCGATTGCCTGGTCGATGTCGACGATGAATACGCCGGCTCGGGTGCAGGCAGGCTCTTGGAACGTGCCGACGTAGGCGAAGCCGTTGTGCGACCAGACATCGGTGTAGAGGCCGTCGGTGACTCCGCCGAGTACATCGTGGGCGATGGGGTTGAATCCGTAATTGGTGTTCGAATCGACGTGTCCGTCGGGGTTCGGTGTGTCATGAGCCGATGCCACTGAGGGCGTCAACAGCGCAACTGACGCGGCGATGACCGCGACGAATTTGGACTTCTTCAAGAGTTTTCTCCCGGTTGATTTTTGGGTCGCTTCGTATTCCCGCTTCGAAGCGGGCGCTACTAAAGCACACTTCGACCGAGCAAGCCAGGGGTGAAATCAAGCCGCCGCGAAGCTTGCCGCCGCGAAAACTCGCCGACCGAAGGTCAGACGTTGGCGAGTGTCTCGGCCCGCCAGGCTTCGGTGGCCTCGATCTGGTTGAAGGTGTACATGTGAACACCCTCCACCCCGAGTTCGAGGTTGGCTTCGCTCAGGGGCAGAAGAAGGTCGTTGGGGTCATACGACGTCGATGTGAGCATCTTCGTGATGGCGGCCCGATTCTTCTTCAGGTAGCCGAGCGATTGCCCCAGACCGATGCGCATGCCGGTTGTCATCAGCTTGGACTTGTCGACCACGCCGGAGATCCCGAGATGCAGGGGCAGCGTGAGGCCGGATGCCCGCTCGGCTCTGAGCCAGGCTTCGATGACCTCGGCATCGAAGCACATCTGGGTGCTGGTCCAGCCTTGCACGCCGGCGTCGGCCAACAACGATTGCTTGATGTGCAAGGCCTCGTGCAGCTTCTCGTCGGAGATGTAGGCGTGATGATCGGGATAACTCGGCACGCCGATGGCATCCAGACCCGGATCGGCTTCGAGGAAATCGGTGAGGAATTCGATGCCGTCGAAGTACGCCCCGGGAGGATCGGCGTCGCCGCCGACCACGAACACCTTGCGCACGCCGGCGGACCGGCACCAGGCCGCCAGCTCTCGTGTGTGGGCCTTGTCGCGCACCATCCGAGCGGCAAAGTGGGGAATCGGAGCAAACCCTTCGGCCACGAATTCTTCGGTGAGTCGCTGGGTGGCTTCGATGCCTTTGGCCGGTGAGCACGTGACCGACAGGGACGCCCCCGCCGGCAGGTGGCTGCGGGCGCTCTCGAGGCTCTTCATCGGAACGACTTCGATGGTGTAGTTGCGGGTCAGTTCGAGGCGGTGGGCCCGGGCCGCTGGCGATTCCGGGAACTCGTCGGCCGCAGTTCCCTTCTTGCGAAACAGAACCATCAGCTCAGATTCACGATCTCGCCGCTGGCCGAATTCGTGAAGTCGAGGTCGATCCGCTGGGCGGCCGGGGTCTTGCCGAGGCCGGGCATGGTCCGCATGTCGCCACAGATGGGATACACGAAACCGGCGCCGACCGACGCCCGGACCTCGCGAACCGGCAATGTCCACCCCGTCGGTGCACCCTTGAGTTTGGCGTCGTGGCTGATCGACAGGTGCGTCTTGGCGATGCACACCGGGAGCGAACCGAAACCAGCGGCCTCATAGGTGTCGATCTGCTTGTTGGCCTGCGACGAGAACTCCACGCCGTCGGCGCCATAGACCTTGGTGGCCACCGTGGCGATCTTGTCGCGAATACTCATCTCATCCGGATACAGCACCTCGAAGTTCGACTCTTCCTCGGCTGCCTCCTTGACGGCCTGGGCCAGTTCGGTGGCACCTTTGCCTCCATCGGAGAAGTGGGTGGCGATCGCAGCGCGGGCCCCGTACTCGGCGGCGATCTCGTGGATCGCCGCGATGTCGACGTCGTGATCGCCGGGAAACACGTTGATCGCCACGACGGGCGTGACGCCGTGAATCTGCATGTTTTCCAACTGTTTGCGGAGATTGTCGCCGCCCTGATGAACCTCGTCGGGGTTGGCTTTCAAGAGGTCCTCGGGCAACGGTTTCCCGGCAACGATGTTGTGCTTGCCCGAGTGGGCCTTCAAGCCGCGAACGGTGGCAACGAGCACGGCGGCGTCGGGAGCAATCCCGGAATAGCGGCACTTGATGTTGAAGAACCGCTCGGCCCCCATGTCGGCTCCAAAGCCGGCTTCGGTGAGAAGGAACTCGGACATGTGAATGCCGATTCGATCGGCCACGATCGAAGAGTTGCCGGTGGCGATGTTTCCGAATGGGCCTGTGTGAACCAGTGCGGGTGTGTTCTCGAGTGTCTGCATGAGGTTCGGCTTGATTGCTTCCATGAGAATCACGGCCATCGAGCCGGCGGCCCCGATCTCCTCGGCGGTGATCGGCGTACCTTCGGGGGTGTAACCCAACACGATGCGGCCGAGGCGCTCTCGGAGATCCTGCATCGAGAAGCACAGCGCCAGCGCAGCCATCACCTCCGATGCGGCAGTGATGTCGAAGCCAGTTTCGCGAGGGACCCCGTCGAGGCGGCCACCCAGTCCGATGACCGCGTTGCGCAGCGAACGGTCGTTGACGTCGAGCACGCGACGCCACGTGATGTTGTATGGATCGAACCCGGCCTCATTGCCGTGGAACAAGTGGGCATCGAGCATGGCGGCGCAGAGATTGTGGGCCGCGGTGACGGCGTGCATGTCGCCGGTGAGGTGGAGGTTGAACAACTCCATCGGAACGACCTGGGCGTAACCGCCACCCGCCGCTCCACCTTTGATTCCGAACGTCGGACCCATCGAAGGCTGACGAATCGCGATCGTTGCCGACGATCCGATGTGCTGAAAGGCTTGACCCAAACCCACCGTGGTGGTGGTCTTGCCTTCACCCAGAGGGGTCGGGGTGATCGCCGAAACCACGACATATTTGGCTCGGGGTCGATCCGACATGGCTTCGATGGCGTCGAGCTTGATCTTCGCCGCGCCCGTTCCATACGGCTCCAGAAGCTCGATCGGGATACCGGCGGCCTCGGCAATCTCGGGTAGCGGTTTCAGATTCGCCTTTTTGGCGATCTCGAGGTCAGACGGAAAACCCATGAGCGGTGTCGCTCCATTTCGTGAGAGTTGTTCTGAAGGGTGATCAAGGATTCGACCGATGACTCGAGCGCACGCACTGGAGCGAACGCGTGGAGCGCCCGGCACTGTTGCGCCGATTTTTGATCGGATCCCGGGAGAGACCTTAACTCAAGTTCTTCCACCATGCAGAAGTCTCCCACATCGTGGAAGTCGATTCCGAAGACTGTCGGGGGTCAGCCGGCCAAGGGGGAGGCCAGGTGGGCCGTGACCGCGGCCCGAATTCGTCGATCGAATGACTGAACGTGTTGCTCGACCAGATCGGCTGACCGATCGCCGTCGCCCGCCCGGAGCGCCTGAAGAATCGCTTCGTGTTCGGTGACGGCGTGGCCCATTTCCTCGAGATCGGCGAGGTAGAGATGCCAGAGCCGGTCGCCTTGGGCGTAGAGGGTGTCGAGCGGGTCGAGAAGAAAGCGGTTGGCCGCCGCTTCCCACATGATCTCGTGGCAACGTCGGTCAACCCCCAGCAGTTCGCGGGGCGACAGTGTTCCGGCATCGGTGGCGGCGAGCGCCTCCTCCATTTGCTGCCAGTGGTGCTCGGTGCCTCGGGCCGCGGCGAGACGAGCGGCGTAGGGCTCGAGAACCGACCGGGTTTCGAGCAGGGTCGAGAGTTCGGCGACTCCGATGCCGCCGACCAACATGCCTCGCCGCGGGATCACTTGCACGAAGTGCTCTCGTGCCAGTCGCTGCAGAGCTTCCCGGATCGGGGTGCGACCGATGCCGAGCATGGTCTGTAGTTCGTCCTCCCGCAGGACAGCTCCCGGTTCCAGCTCGAGGGTGACGATGAGGTCTCGAATCATTTGGTAAGCCCGTTGGCTGAGCGTTTCGATCATGTCGTACCTCGTTTGGGCGGATGGCAGGTCGGGGGCCGACCCGGAGGGGGTTGCCCGAATCGGTGGCGACCCGTAAGATCCCATGATACATCAGTGATATATCAGACGTCTATCACTGGTCGGTTTCTGACCAACCACGATCTCGAGGTCCACCATGAGCGATTTCCCAACCAACGCGAAAGTCGTCGTCATCGGCGCTGGAATCGTCGGCAACTGCCTGGTCGGTCATCTGGCCGACCTCGGTTGGACCGACATGGTGTTGATCGACAAAGGCCCACTTCCGAACCCCGGCGGCTCCACCGGCCACGCTTCCAACTTCATCTTCCCGGTCGACCACAACAAGGAGATGGCACTCCTCGGTGTGCAGAGTGCCAATCAATACCGGGACATGGGTCTCAGCGTGGATTCGGGCGGCATCGAAGTCGCCCGCACCCGAGAGCGAATGAACGAGCTCAACCGCCGGATGACCTCCGCCCTGTCGTGGGGCGTCGAGGCCAAGCTGCTCACCCCCTCGGAGGTGAAAGAACTCGTTCCCTTCATCAACGAAGACGTCATCCTCGGAGGGTTCTACTGCCCGAGTGTTTCCGTTGTCGACTCACTCGAGACCGGCACCCAGATGCGCAAGAAGGCGCTCGACAAGCAGGCCGTGCAGGTGTTCGCCAACACCGAGGTGCTGGATCTCGTCACCGAGCCGAGCCATGTGCCGGGTCAGAGGAAGATCAAGGCCGTGGTCACCGACAAGGGCACGATCGAAGCCGAATATGTCGTGATCGCTTCCGGTGTGTGGAGCAACCGCGTTGCCAACATGGCCGACGCCTACATCCCGCTCGTCCCCGCCGTGCACCAGATGGCCGACGTCGGTCCCATGGACATCCTGGCCGAAACCAACAACGAGATCGGCTATCCGATCGTCCGTGACATGGACACGTTCTGCTACGAGCGTCAGAGTTCGGGCTCGATGGAGGTCGGTTCCTACGCCCACCGTCCGATCCTGCACCACCCCGACGAGATTCCTTCCAACGATGCCGCCGCGCTCTCACCGACCGAGATGCCGTTCACACCCGACGATTTCGATCAGCAGATGGAAGAAGCCATCGAGCTGATGGACATGTTGGGCGACGCCGAGATCAAGTACGCCATCAACGGTCTCCTCTCCCTCACGCCCGACGCCATGCCTTGCCTCGGCGAGATCCCCGAGGTTCGCAATCTCTGGTCGGCTGCCGCGGTGTGGGTGAAAGAGGGACCCGGGATGGCCCAAGTGGTGGCCGAGTGGATGACCTATGGCTATCCCCGGGTGATCGACGCCCACGCCTCCGACATCGCCCGCTTCTACGAGCAGGAGAAGAGCGACGAGCACATCTGGGCTCGAGCCGAAGAGCACTTCAACAAGACCTACGGCATCGTGCATCCCTCCGAGCAATGGGAGGGTCGCCGCAACCTCCAGGTGAGCCCCTACTTCTCCCGTCAAGAAGCACTGGGTGCGGAGTTCTTCACCGCCCGCACGTGGGAACGGCCGCAGTGGTACAACTCGAACGCCGACCTCGTCGAGCGCTACGGACTCGCCGAGCGGGAGGTGGAGTGGGACAACCGCTGGTGGAGCCCGATCACGCTGGGCGAGCACTTGAACCTCCGTGAGAACGCCGGCATGGTCGACCTCAGCGCCTTCCAGGTCTATGAACTCGAAGGCCCCGGAGCGGTTGCGTTTGCTGAGTACCTTGCCGTGAACAAGGTCGACAAGCCGGTCGGCTCGTCGGTCTACACGCCATGGCTCACCCCCGACGGTGGTTTCCATTCCGACCTCACGATGATGCGTCCCGCCGACGACAAGATCCGCATCGTCACCGGTGTGTTCGATGGTGGACGAGACAGCTTCTGGATCAAGAAGTACCTGCCGGAAGACGGCTCGGTCACCTTCACCGACATCACGCTCGAAACCACCACCCTCGGGGTGTGGGGGCCGAAGGCCCCGGCGGTCGTGGGTAAGCTCACCGATGTCGATCTCAGCCAAGAAGGCTCGCCCTACGGCTCGCTGCGAGATGTCGAACTCCAAACTGCGTCCGGCCCGATCAAGGCCACGCTGTTTCGTATCTCCTACGTCGGCGACACGGGCTGGGAGATCTACACGTCATGGGAGAACGGCCCGGCACTGTGGGACGCGCTCATGGCGGCGGGCGAAGAACATGGCCTGCGCCCCACCGGCGGAGGTGTCTACGGAACCTCGGGCCGTCTCGAGAAGGGCTACCGCTTGATGGGAGCCGAGCTCGAGAGCGAGTACTCGCCGGTCGAGGCCGGGCTGGCTCGTCCCAAGGTCAAAGCCGCCGACTTCATCGGTAAAGCGGCCTATCTCGCGGCCCGTGAGAAGGGAGCCGAAGTGCAGATGTGCACGCTCACGGTCGAGGACCACACCGACGCTCAGGGTCGCAAGCGCTACATGCAGGGCGGCAACGAGCCCATCCTCACCCTCGACGGTGAGCGAATCATCGATTCGCACGGACGCGTGTCACGAGTGTGCACCGCCGGCCCCGGACCCTCCGTCGGCAAACACCTCCTCCTCGCCTACCTCCCGAATGAGCTGGCCGTGATCGGCACCGACCTGTTGGTCGGCTACCAGAACGAGACCTTCCCCGTGAAGGTCGCCGCAATCGAAGGTTCGGTCTTCGATCCCGAAGACACAAGACTGAAGAACTGATGAGGTTGCGGAGCGGAGCGGGTCGAGTTCCCTGGACCGCTTGCGCGGAAGGGCATGTGATCTGATGCGGGTTTTGGTTTGCGTGAAACGGGTGCCGGCCCCCGGGGCTCGGATCAGCATCACGGCCGACGAACAGTCGGTCGACACGACGCATCTCGGATTCGCCATGAGTCCTCACGAGGAATGTGCCGTCGAGGAAGCGGTGCAGATGGTCGAACGGCACGGCGGCGACGCCACGGTGCTCACGCTCGGTCCAGCCGAGGCAGAAGAGCAGCTTCGTTATTCGGCTTCGCTCGGCGTGAACAATGCGGTGCTCTTGCGTACCGACGGCACGGCCTGGGATCCTCAGCGCACAGCCCGGGCCATTGCCGGAGCGGTTGAAACCCTCGAAGCCGCCGACGGCCCATTCGACCTGATCTTGTTCGGCAACGAGAGCGCCGACTCGGGTGGTTTCCAGGTCGGCGTGCGAGTGGCCAACAAGCTCGATCGTCCGATGGTCAATGCCATCAAGGGCATCGTTCCCGATTTCGATTCCGGCCTGGTCACGGCCAAGCGTGACATCGACGGCGGTTTCGAGGTCTACGCGATGGCAATGCCCGCCGTGCTCGGTGTCAAAGAAGGCCTGAATCTTCCTCGCTACCCGACCATGCGTGGGCGGCTGGCTTCCAAGAAGATCGATGTCACGGTGATCGAGGCCGAAGCCGATGCCGGTGGTCAGGCCAAGATCAGACTTTTGTCGCCGCCTGAACAGGAGAGCAACACGGTGCGCCTCGGCGAAGGCGTCGCCGCCGCTCCGGCCATCGTCGACCTGTTCGAAGAGTTGGGGGTTCTCTGATGCCCGAAATACTGGTTCTCGCCGAACACGACCGCGGCACGCTCGATGGTGCGACGCTCGAGGCGCTCACCTTCGCTCGCACGCTGGGCTCCGACATCGCCGTGTTGGTTTGCGGTGATTTCGACCTCGCGGCTCAACTGGGGGAATACGGCGCCACCAAGGTGTACGTAGCCGAGCACGACCTGCTCGATTCCGACTTCGGTCCGGAAGCCTGGGGTCAGACCCTGGCCGCGCTGATCGAAGATTCGCAGCCCGACATCGTCATCGCCTGTGGCACGAGCAAGGGCAACGAAGTGATGGCCCAGGCGGCCGCCCGTCTCGACGTTCCGTTCGTGGCCAACTGCCTCCAGGTCGAGGCCGATGCCGAGGAGATGACCCGCGTGCAGTGGGGTGGGTCGTTGCTCGAACGGTCGACTCTCGACGCCGAGGTGAAGCTCATCTCGTTGTCGCACCATTCGATCGATGCCCTCGCCGCTGATGCGGGGTCGCCCGAGGTCGAGACGTTCGAGCCAGAGCTGGCTGAATCGCTCAGCCGAACGGTTGTCGTCGGACGCGAGATGGCGGAGGCCGGCGTCACGCTTGCGACTGCTCCCGTTGTGGTTGGCGGAGGTCGGGCCACTGGCGGGCCGGACGGATTCGCGCCGCTCGAAGAGTTGGCGGCCTTACTCGGCGGACGGGTCGGCTGTTCTCGAGCCGTTACGAACAATGGCTGGCGTCCGCACTCCGACCAGGTTGGTCAAACCGGCACACGGATTGCGCCCGAGCTCTACATCGCCAGTGGCATCAGCGGCGCCATCCAGCATTGGGTGGGAGCGATGGCCAGCAAGAACATCTTGGCGATCAACACCGACCCGGACGCGAACATGGTGGTGAAGGCCGATTACGCCGTGATCGGTGACATGCACGAAATCATCCCGGCGGTGGTCGAAGAGGTCAAACGACGCCGAGGCTGATCAGCCGCTCATCGTCGAGGCCGTTGGTTCGCAACGACCTCGATCGGAATGAGTGTGGGGATTGGCGCCGTCAGTTCGCCGATCTTGCGAGCCATCACCACTTGCACGCCGGCTTTGGTCATCTCCCGCCGGAACCACCAGATTCCGATCACGAGGGTGATGCCGGTACTGATCGGCCCGAGAAACGCTTTCGCGACGACGAATGTCGTGATCGATTGCGTGAGCAAGAGGTAAAGGGTTACAGCACCGTTCAGGAGTGAGGTGGCGGCCCAGAGGAACGAGAGCTTGTTGAAGAACCCGGTGAAGGCCGGTTCGTTCGCCGTTGCGTCGTCGAGCGGACAGAAGTCGTGGATGAGGCGTTCGGCGAGAGGGAAGCCCAGCGGAATCGAAATGAGGAACGCGGTGCCGATGAGCGTGGTCGAGATCGTCGGTTGGATGAAATAGGCGAGGATGCTGCCGGTGGCGATGGCCACGATCGTCTTGGCCGTATTGCCGACGATGCTGAGAACCACGAGACCGGCGATTCGATGGCCCTGCGTTTTCTGGTAGGCGACGAGGCCGAGGGACCAAGCGAGGGCGGCCAGAACGGCGGGGGTGATACCGATGCTTTCGAAGAGGCCGAGAAAGAGAACGAGCGGGATGACCTTTCCGGTGAGGATGGTCACCCAGGAGTGTTGGGCGATGGCCCGGATGCCGGGAATGATCACGCGCCGCTCGTCGGGCGGATGATCGGCGGGAAGTGGAGCAACGAGGGTCACAACGTGGTTGTCGCCTCGAAGAGCCGGAAAGTTGCGCAGGAATCGCGAAAATGAGGTGGATGACCCATGCTCGGCCGCTGAACGTCAACGATCCGTCACATGGCGCCGCCATCGGTGGTGGGTCGTTGAAGCGTCGTTGAAGGTCGGAGCCGAATCGACGGTCAGTCTCGAAGGGCCGCGATGATCGTGGCGATGTCGTCGGTGGTCGTGAGCGGATTGACGAAACAGAATCGAAAGACGGGTCTGTCGTCGTGCCTGCTCGGAACGACGAAGGCTGTGCCCTTTTCCATCATGCGTTCGCTCCATTCCTGGTACTGCTCGGCCTTCCAGCCGACTCGCTCGAAGACCACGATGCTGAGGTTTTGGGCCCACACCATTCGCAGATGTTCGGCCTCGTCAATCTGTCGGGCTGCTTCTTCGGCGAGCTCGAGGGTGATCTCCACGGCGTCTCCGTAGGCCGCCGTGCCGTAGGTGGCGAGGGAATACCAGAACGGCAGTCCGCGGGCCCGGCGCGTCAGGTGGATGGCGAAGTCCGACGGATTCCAATCGCCATGAGCATCGAGAAAGTCGAGATAGCCGGCGTGTTGGGCGTGGGCATCGCGTCCTTGATCGGGATCGCGCCACAGCAGCGCACAGCAGTCGAACGGGGCGAACAGCCACTTGTGGGGATCGATGATCAGCGAGTCGGCGAGTTCGATGCCGGCGAAGAGCGGGCGGGCTCGGGGTACAGCCAGGGCCGCCCCGCCGTAGGCGGCGTCGACGTGGAACCACACGTCCCGATCCCGACATACGGTGCCGACCGACATGAGATCGTCGATGACGCCGAGGTTTGTCGAGCCGGCAGTGGCCACCACACCGCAGATTCGGTCGCCGTGCTCGTCGAGCGCAACCGCAACGCCTTCTCCCGTGAGCCGGGCGTTTTCATCGGTGTCGACGGCGATCACGTCGACCCCCATCACGTCAGCGGCCGATGCCACCGACGAGTGAGCCGTCTTGGAGATGATGAACGCCCAACGAGCCGGCTCTGACCGTCCTTGCGCTTCCAAACGTCGCGACGCCGACTTGCGGGCGCCGACCATCGCCGACAGATTGCCGATCGTGCCGCCCTGAACGAACACACCGCCGGCCGTGGAGGGAAGGCCGGCGAGGTCTCGAAGCCAGCCGAGCGCCTCGTTCTCGGCGAAGGCGGCACCGGCCCCTTCGATCCACGAACCGCCGTAGATGCTGCAGGCCCCGACCACGAGATCGAACAAGACCGCAGCTTCGGTGGGAGCGGCCGGAACGAACGAGAGATAGCGGGTGTAGTCGACGGACAAGCAA
This sequence comes from Acidimicrobiales bacterium, assembly GCA_037969565.1. Classification (GTDB taxonomy): domain Bacteria; phylum Actinomycetota; class Acidimicrobiia; order Acidimicrobiales; family SZUA-35; genus SZUA-35. Next base: position 23,193 of record JBBKXQ010000075.1, read on the forward strand.
GCCGGTTCGAGCACGTCAGCGAAAATCTCCAGCGCTCGTACGCCACCGATTCCGGCCGCGGTGATCGTGGGCCCACCGCACCGCTCGGCAAGCTCGGCTGCGGTCGCCGTGGATCCGAGCGGAATCGGATCCTGCCTGGTTCGGGCTCGGGCGTAGGCGATGACCTTGTCGGCCAACGCCTCGGTGGAGTCGTCGTAGTGGTGCATCGAGGTGGGCATACGGAAGCTCATGGACGGTGGGTCTGGTCTCCTAGAAGAGGGCCGCAAACTCTGTCTCGAGCTTGGTTTCGTCGTCGGCACTCAAGCCACCCCAGGTGAAAAGCCGCGACTTCGTGGCGTTGTCGGGGAAGAGCAGCGGGTCGTCGGCCAGCTCGGGAAGGCCCTGGGCCCGCAGTTCCTCCTGCACCCCGAGAACGGGTGAGACGTAACCGACCCAGGCGGTGATCTGCGCCGCCTGGACGGGGTCGTACACGAAGTTCATGAATTCGCCGGCGGCCGCCAGGCTCGACGAACCGCGGGGAATCAGCATCGTGTCGAACCATTGCACTGCCCCTTCGTCGGGGATCACGAACTCGATGTCGGGTCGGGCCGCAATGTCGAGGAGTCCCTGTTGAAGCAGGAAGGTGTCGCCCGACCACGCCATGGCAGCAACGAGTTCTCCGCTGTCGAGTTTCTCGGTGAAGTCACCTTCGGTGAAGGCGCCGACCTGGCCCGATTCGGTTGCACTGCGAATTCGGTCGAGTCCGGCTTGGGCGGTGAGCAACGTGGGACGAGAGGGGTCGTCGCCGTTGAGCAGCATGCCAAGACCCACTGCCTCCCGCATCTCGACGATGAAGCCGATTCGTCCTTTGAAGGCAGGGTCGAACAGGTCGGCGATCGACGTGAGGGGCCGCCCCGTGAGGGCCGGATCGTAGGCAATGCCGGTGAGGCCGGATTGCCATGGCATCTGGAAGCGACAGCCGCGGTCCCACGAGTTGGTGAGGAACTGGGGATCGATGTTGGCGTGGTTGGGGATGATCTCGATCGGGATCGGCTCGGCGTCGCCCCGTTCGATCACCTGCGCCGCAAGCCAGTTCGTGGGCACGATGATGTCGGTGCGGCCGCCCGCATTCGCCAACAGTTCGATGCCGACGGCATTGCTCTCGTATGTCTCGGCGTAGTCGACGACGATTCCCGAGGCTTGCTGGAATCGATCGACGGTGCCGAGCACGTCGCCGTCGGTCGGGTCGATGTAGTCGGCCCAGTTGACCATTCCAAAGCTGGACCGGCTGCCGAGATCGAATTCGGGCGCCGCGCCGGCCGATCCGCAGGCCGTCGCCAGTCCGGTGGCGCCAAGAGCGATGAGAAAGCTCCGTCGATCGATGGCCGTTTGTCGTCGTGTCATCAGCTGTACTCCCGGAGTCGTCGCTGGATGCCGAGAAGGGCGGCCAGGGCGGCGAGAAGGGGAAGCACGATGAGATAGACCGGCAGTCGGTTGGCTGCGTCGGCGGCGTCACCAACGCCGGCCACGAATTGGGTTCGGTTATCGAACAGCACACTCTCGATGCTGGTGTTCAATCCGTTGAAGGTGGACAGCCCTTCGCCTTGGAACGCCGCCGTTGCATCGGCTGCCGCTGAATTGGCAGGGTCGCCGGCCGCAACCGCGGCCGATGCTCGGATGGCCGAGACGGTGGTTTCGTAGCGGGTGAACCGCTGCTCGAGCAGGTTCACTGCCGCTTCTTCCCGAGTGGAGTCGGCCCGCCCCTTTGCCCGATCGATCCCGGACCGCACGTTGTCGAGCAGGGGTTGGATCTCGGTGGCCTGTCCGCCGATGAGCTCCAGCGAGAGTGCCGTTTGGGCCGCAAAGGCTGCCGCTTGGATCTCGGCCGTTGACTCGATCGAGTCGTACCCGCCGCTCCGGGCGTTCGACAACGCGGTGTTGCGGGTGAGGAGTCCCGAGGCGAGGACAACCACCGCGATGGCGGTGAGAATCGACGCCGCAACCAAGGGGAGGTTGAGTACTCGGTTCGTGCGAGTCGTGAGGCGGACCTGAAACAGCAGCAGCAGGAGAAGGGCGAGGCTGCCCAGGCCGACCGCCACGATCCCGATCACAAGACCTCGGTCGGTTTGGCGGTCGAGATCGGCTCGGGCTTCGGCCGTGATGGTGACAACCGACGATGCGACGTCGGTGCCGGTGATGTCGAGGGCTCCTCGCAGCTGATCGCGAGCGGTACTCACACCGGCGAGATTCGCCGTGCGGCTGGACTCGATCTCTCCGCTGTAGACGACCAGGTTGGCGCCAATGTTCTGCAGGGCTTGATGGGCGGCTTCTGAATCGCCCACGAGAGAGCTGACGCGCTCGGCCTCGGCGGTGGAACGGCGGACCGCGTCGAGGTAGAGGTTGCGTTGGGCGCGGCTCTCGGTGCCGGCCGAACCGGAGAGAAAGGCACCAGTGGCGGCGGCGTTGGCTTCGGCCACGCTGGACAGCAGATCCTGCACCCCGATGAGCGATGGAGCGGTGTCGTCCTGAATGGTTGCGGTGGAGGATCGGGCCGACAGTCCGGCCAACGTGCCGGTGACCGCGAACAAGATCAGCGCCGCCGCCAGGATCAGGCCCCACAAGCGCAGCCAGCCCGGCGTTGTCTCGGGTTGGACCAGTGAACGACCCAACGCGGCAAGGCGGGGAGTGGCAGATATGGGTTGGTCGGTCGGCGGACCCTGAGGGGGAGGCGGCCGGAGGTGGATCCCGGCGCTTCCGGGTGTTGAGGGAGCTGTGACCATGTCGGGCCGAGCGTAATCGGCAGCAACTACGCTCGCTGAACAGTGTCGACTCCACCGCCCCCAACCCCCCGACCGGCCGACGCGTCCAGACGTACGCCATCGAGCCCGACGCCGGCACCGGTGCCGGTGCCGGCGGGTGAACCTCTGGCGGTGCTCGCCGCCTATGAGGCTGCGGTCTCCGGACTTCGGGCCAGCCTGGTCGACGTCGATGGTTCTCCGTCGTACCTGATGCTCACGGCAGGCAACCTCGAGGGTGAGACGCACCGCCAATTCAATGAGATTGCCACGCACTCGGTCGATCTCTGGCCGCTGCTGGCGGCGGTGGGCTCGGCCCTGGCCGAAGCCCGCGAGGCCTCAGAACGGTCATTCGGACGAGGACAGGATGAGCTGAAGCGGGCGCTGGGGACCCGTTGGGTCGAGGTGGTCGGGGGATCGTTTCCTTCGGGTCGATTGTTCTCGATTGCCGAAGCAATCGAGCTGTTCCGCCAGCGATTCGATGCAATCCGAGATGGTGTTGCCCTGGTCGACAAGCGTTGGCTCCAATTGCTCCCTCGGCTCGATGCGGCGAAGCAGACGCTGGCTCGACTCGAAGGTGAGGCCAAGACCCTGTCGATCCGGGAGCCGCTCATCGGGCGGGCCCGTCTCTTGACCAACGACCTCGAACAGCGGCTGCTTGCCGATCCGCTCGGTATCGCCGAGGGTGACGCGGCCAATCTCGACCAGGTCGTGGCCGAAGCCGCAGGGCAGATGTCGAAACTGCGTGCGGGCCACGATCGGTTGGCCGACGATCTGGCCTCGACGGAGGCGGCGCTGGGTGAGCTGAGGGTGCTCCGAGCGCGGGCGGCGGCAAACCGGGCGGAAGCCCTTGTCCGCATCAAGAGTCCGTCGGGATTGGTCCACACGCCGGGACCCTCGATCATCGATGGGCCGGGCGGGCTGGCCGAACAACTCGACGGCTTGTTCGACGGTGCATCGGCGTGGACGCAGCGTCGAACCTTGCTCGATGGGTGGCTCCGGTCGGCCGAGCGATTGCGGACCCAGCTGCTTCGGGCTGAAGCCGCGAATCAGGCTCCGCTGGGTGGGCGCGATGAGCTGCGAGGACGGCTCGTGGCATACCGGGCCAAAATGGCGGCCGTCGGTCGGGGTGAAGATTTGGCGTTGGCCGAGATCGCCGATGAAGCTCGAACCGAACTGTTCACGGCACCCGTCGACCTCGAACGAGCCGACCAACTGATCGACCAACTCGCGGAGGCCCTGCGAACATGACTCCCACGACGGCAGGACACCCCCAGGTCACCCAACACCCCCGGGCAACGCAACACCCCCGGGCAACGCAACACCCCCTGATTTGGCACCGAGATCGCCCCGATTTTCGGGGCGATCTCGGTGCCAAATCGGGTTTTGGGTCTCGGGTCTCGGGTTTTGGGTGCGTGGTCTCGGGTTTTTGGGGCGCGGGG
>JBBKXQ010000076.1:0-3006 GCA_037969565.1 Acidimicrobiales bacterium
GCACTGCCTGGTCTTCGCTGATCCTGTCGGTCACCCGTTCTGTCTCTCCTTGATCGACGACGTGGGCTGATCATCGATGGTGCGCGAGACCGACGTGCTGCTGATGACGGGCGGCGACGGGCTCGACCTCATTCACTGGATGAGCGCGTGCGGGCTGGCCGACATGCTGCCGTTGGTCGACGACACAGCCTGGGTAGGTCTCAGCCGATCCTCGCATCGACCGAGGGTCGGTCTTGAATATCTTGTCGCTCCCGCTCATACCACTTCTTTCAAAGAACTCTCCGACCCGCTCGCGATGGGCACCTCCGATGAGTCAGGGGGCATCCTGCACCCGAGCGATGATCGCGGGCGAGAACGCTCCGGCTGGCGATGAACCACCGGCGCACTCGGCAAGGTCGATGGCGTCGAGCGACCGCTCTTAACGCGACCACCGACCGTCACCGATTCGGCCTTGGCGGTCGGGACTATGCAGTGCTCGGCTTGGGCCGATACCGAGTGGTTGTTGAGCACGGAGCTCGTGACTCCCTGGCGCGACTATCGAGCACTTTCGCAGCGGTCCCGTCCTCGACATCGTGTAGCTCATTGCCAGAACTGCGCTAGGGGGTGGCGTTCGTGCCGGCACTGGCTGGCTGCCAGACTCCAGTCGCCGCCGGACTTGAGTTCGTGGAGGTGCCTGGCTTGTCGATGGCGTCTCATATCGGCGAGACGAAGAACCATTGAGCGCGATGCTCGGCGCTGCCCAGGTGGTAGGTCTACTGAGCACCAAACGATCGAGCGATCTGCTCCAAGAAACGGGACCTCCGAGTGGTGCCGGGTTCTCTACAGGGCTCGACGCACGTCGGATGCCACTCCGAGTCTGCCTCAGTCAGGGGAAGTCCGCAGAACCGGCAGCTGGCTCTACCATCAGGCTCCGGCTCCATCGACGATTCGTCCGCCATGTGACAACACTACAGCCACTCCCTAATGGATGGCTCGGGTGCTCTCGACAACCGGCTACCCACCGCATAATCCCGGCTCCGGACCGACGACGTCGCGCTGCAGTACCGGCGAAGTCGGTCGCATTCGCAACGATCGGAGGCGCTCGATAATCACCGAGTCATTCATGAGCAGTGGCCACGCAGTACGGCACATTAGAGCGCCCGTGAACTTGGCCACTCGTCGGCCCAGGTCGCGCGGTCTTACAGGCCGACGCGGGCACTGAGCGGACACTGGCAAGGGTTCTGAGGGGGCAAGAACGGCCAGGACCGGCTAAGTCTCTCGGTCCCATTTGGGGGTCTGAGCAGGGAAAACGCAACAGAGGGGTGTAGATGCAAGAGCTGCTACGCGGCCTCGAAAGCCGTTGTAGCACTTCGTGTTACCAAGGGTTCGAATCCCTTACCTTCCGCCACAAAGGTCCTGATCAGGTATGGTTTCCAAAGGAGCCGACCAGATCGGGGCCTTCTTGATTTCTGGGCGCGAATTTGGGGCGCGGACAATGGGCGGACACTGAGATCGAGCAATAGGAGGCCAGACGGGACACTGGCGGTGTCCCTGGCGAGCGCGTGTCGACAGGAGCGTCAGTTGTGAACGATCAGGCCGTCTGCGTCTTTGCGTTGGTCGAACCGGCCGTTCCCCGGAAAAACAAGCGCTCGCTCCAGAAGTCTGGCGGGACTCGGTCGACACCGAAGCCACCGGAATCTCGATTGGCTCAGTTCATGGTCGGCGAACCCTCAATCCGCCGGGAACGAAAAGAACGATGGTGATGCCACCGGGAGCCAGCTCGGCCCTTCCAATCTGCCAGCGGCGCATCAGCGGCGACGTAGCTCCGCCTCGATCCCGAAACGCGCACTCCACGACCCCCTCGAGTTTCTGCCGGGCTGCTCGCCGGCGCCAGGTGGTAGCGATAGACCCGCCGCCCCAAAGCCATTCGTGACAGCCACTGCCTTCGTCCATCTACTGAGTATGACCGCTGCTCTGGAGTACGAACGTCACTGGCGGTCGGTCCGCACGACCTGGCGCAACCCGACGGCGAATCCCCTTGGAGAAATCTGCGATCTGCGCGACGATTTCGTTGGGCTCCGTTCGTTGGAGGTGTTGTGGGACACGGAGTGGCGTCGCCGGAATCGGTCATGTCGCCGGAGGAGTTCTGCGAGTTCTATCACAGGGTCCTTCCCGACGTATACGGCTACCTCCTGCGGTTGTGTGCCGGTGATCGGACACAGGCCGAGGATCTCACCCAGGACGTCTGGCTGGCCTTGGTCGAGGAGTTGCGTCAGGGACGCATCGAGCGCGCCGATGTTCGCTGGTTGATCACCGTCGCACGTTCGCGGTTCCTGGATCTTGCTCGACGGGAGCGGCGGCGTGGGTCGAAGTTGGAGCTGATCCGACGGGATGACGGGGCCGACGTCGAACCGAGCGGCACCGACGTTCTGTGTTGTCTCGGGGAGCTGCAGCCACTCCATCGTGCCGTGCTGGTGTTGCGGTACGTGGATGACCTCCCTGTCGCCGACGTCGCCGCGGTCGTCGGCCGCGGAATGACCGCGACGAACTCGTTGCTCGCCCGCGCCCGCGCCGAGCTGCGTCGATCCGGCCTGCGTGTGGTTGCAGGAGGCAACCCCGATGCCTGACCTTCCCCTCTCCCACCGCGTCGAGCCCGACGCCGAGTTCGCCGACCGCCTCGAACGCATGCTCGTGCTGCGGCTCACCGTCCCCGCCTCGTCGCGGTCGACCGAGGTCGTGCCCGTCACCGCAGTGTCACGGATCGAGACCCCGCCCGGCAACGGCTGGACGAGCGAGGACGATGCGTTGATCGACCTCGACCCGATGATCGCGACCCGGGCCGAGGAGACGCCGTACGCCGGCGAGTGTCGGCGAACCAGAGCCCTGACCATCCGCTTCTGTCCAAACCAAAAACCAAGGAAAGGTAGAAATGCCATGCACCGAAACAACGACCCCACGCGATCCCATCGGCGAACCACGGCGCGCATCGTCGCCGGCGCCGTGGTTCGCCGATGGGATCGCGTGGGG
>JBBKXQ010000077.1:0-6280 GCA_037969565.1 Acidimicrobiales bacterium
ACCAGCAGTCGATCGCGAAAGAAATCGAGCACTTGGCTGACCGCCTGGAAGGTCGGGTGGTCGGGCTCCTCGACGACCTCGGCGGTGACGACCGAGTGAGCGCTCTTCTTGAAGCCGTGGGGATTTCCTTCCGAGGAGTCGATCTCGATGGCGATGAAACCGTCACCCAGCTCATTCCGTAGTGTGTCGAAACGAGTGCCGGTGGCAGGGTCCTCGGTGAATTGGAGTCCGAGTACCGGGCAGCCGGCAGCGACGCGTTCCCGCACGATCTGCAAGTCGCCGGCCGATATGCCCAGTGCCGCCTTGCGCTTCTTGCCGACGGGCAGCGGAAGGCTCGGCTGGCTGAGCACCGGCGCAACCACGACCTCGTTGACCATCATCGCCAGGGCAAAGCCGCCGGTGAAGCACATCCCGATCGCCCCGACGCCGGGTCCGCCGCACTCGGCGTGAAGATCAGTGGCCAGTCGCCGGAGCCACCCCGTGATCGGCGAAGCCTCGCCCATGGCAAAGGCGTGAAACTCCTTGCTGATACAGCCTCGGAGGATCGAGGCGGCCACATAGGAGTTTGTGACTGGTTTGCCATCGACGCCGAACAACGAAGGCATGGCGACGGTGAAGCCGGCATCAACGACTTTCCGGCCAAAAGTTGCCACCTCAGGGGTGATGCCGGGCATCTCCGTCATGACCACCACGCCCGGACCTGTGCCTTTTCGATACACCACCTTGGTGATGCCGCCGTAGGTGGCCTCCGTCTGCGTGAAATCGCTGAGCTCGTCCATCGCCAGAAGGTACACCGCCGACCTCGACCGCCTCTTTTCGCCAACCGTCACCGGGTGGCCGGATGACTCGATCAGTCGCTGGGATTCCCGGGTCGACGATGCATCAAGGCCGAACGAACGGCCTTACAGCAGAGCGTGCCGTGCTGATCGAAGGCGCGATGTTCGAACTTCGTGATCCCTTGCGTCGGCCTCGATGACGAACCACGGCTTTCCAACACTTCGGTCTCGACCCGGATCGTGTCGCCATGGAACAGAGGGGACGGGAAGACGACCTCTTCGAAACCGAGGTTGGCGACGGTGGTACCAAGCGTCGTTTCATGAACGCTGATTCCGATCACCGTGGCAACCGTGAGCATCGAGTTGACGATCGGCTTTCCGAACTCGGTGTGTTTCTCGGCGTAATCGAAATCCAGATGGAGCCAAGCAGGATTCATCGTCATCGATGTGAACATCACATTGTCGGACTCGGTGATCGTCCGCCGTATCGCATGCTGAATGACCAATCCCGGCACCAGCTCCTCGAACCACTTTCCACTCACGGGTCGATCATTCAACATTGGTTTCTGCTTCCGGTCGGGATTCTGGCTGGCGAGTCTCAGATCGTTTCGGCTGGGTTGTTCGAACTGCTGGGTTGTTCACGTGCTCGCTCTGTTGATCAGCTGCTGGGCCTGAGCCACAAGCGGTCCGTCGACCATCTGACCTTCGAAATCGATGGCCGACACACCGGCTGCCGATGCCTCGTCGTAGGCGTCAATGAGACGCTGGGCTCGAGCGACTTCCTCGCTCGTGGGCGTGAACGCGGTGTTCGCCGGAGTGACCTGACCGGGATGAATACAGAGCTTTCCGCGAAACCCCAGGGCACAGGCTTCGACCGCCTCGGCGTTGAATGCCTCGGTGTTCCGAAAGTCGGTGACGACTTGGTCGATGACCGGCACGCCCGCCAGCCTTCCGGCAATCACAACTTGAGACCGGGCGTACAGAACCTCGATGTTGCCTACCGTGCGGCGACCGCCGAGATCGGCAATGAAGTCTTCGGCCCCGAAGTAGGCGGCGATGACTCGCTGGTGCTCGAGCAGCGCACGAGCGTCGGCGACGCCGAGCACCGTCTCGATACCGACGAACACGCCGAGGTCGGGGAAGCCGGCGTCGTCCAGCGCTCGAGAGACACGATCGAGATCGGCGAGCGTCTCGAGTTTGGGGACGATCACGCCGGTGAGTTCGGGCGAGAGTGCTTGGGTGAGGTCGGCGTCGAACCACTCACTCGAAGGAGCGTTGACTCGCACGAAGACCTGGCACCCAGTGGCGGCAAGTTCGGGGCCGAACCGAAGACAGTTGAGGCGGGCCTCGGCCTTCGCATTCGGCGGTGTGGCATCTTCGCAGTCGATCACGACAGCGTCGGCGCCACGGGACGACAACTTCTCGAGATGATCCGGTCTGACGGCCGGAGCGAACAACACTGATCGCAGACGAGCCGGTTGCTTCAGGCCGGCAGCTTGCTGCGAAGTGACTGAGTGGGTCATGACCTCAGTGTGCACCGACTGCGACGATGTCGGCCAACGGGTGCCCGCTCGACGAAGGGCCCTGGGCTCAGCAGCCGATACCGAGCCAGAGCGGAACATCGCGGGATGTACCCGCAACCTTCACCTGGCCGGCGACGTTGTATTCGACCGAACCGCCGCCGTCGAACTTGATCAGGTCGTCATAACCCTCGGCTTGGATCATGTCGGCGATCTCGAAGGCGTTCATTCCGGTGGTCGAACCGAACATGAGTTTTCCGATGTCTTTGTCGAAAGCGACGAACGAATGACGGGCCGGGGTGTAGGTGTAGCTCCAGGTGTAATTCCGGACGGCTGGATTGAAGACGTCGCGTTTCCGCTCACCATTGATGATCATGGGGATCCCGCCGGCGGCCCAGCGCCAGTCAGCCGGATTGTTGATCGTCGGGACGAAGATCACGTCGTCCTGCGGGCGGCTACCACCGAAGCTCTCGAGGTAGCGCTGGCCCTTGCGAGCCAGCGAGGAACTGAGGTTGAAGGTGGGATAAGGCTGCGGCTTCCAGGTTTCGACAAGGGTGTAGTTCTCGCTCGTCGTCGTCCAACGCTCGCCGAAGATGCCACGGTCCGATTTGTCGACACCGTTGTCGACGATGACACCGTCGACCACCGCAAGGCCGATTGGCGTGGGATTCCGAGAGTCGGCCGGGGCGAACCAGTTGGCGTTGATCGATGCAACCGAGCACCGGTTCACGCCCGCACCGAAGTCGACACGTGCGTAGTCGACCTCGACGACATACCCGCCGCGGATGGCTCGCTCTTGGTAGCCGTCGGCCGCCCATGTTGCTTGTGCCAGCGGCGTGAGGGTGGCCGGCAAGGTGTTGGTCTTGACCAGGTATTCGACCGATTCGGAGAACTGGATCATCAAGTTTCCTCGGTCGAACGAGGCATCGTTGCGAAGGAGGTTCACCCAGTAGTCGAGCCCGGCTTGATCACGAGGACGACACATCACGTTGGTGTAGATGAGATCCATGAATCCGCTGTCATCGAGATTGCCGTAGCGATCCCTGAATTCAGCCGCCTCGGAGAAGAAGAGGGAGATCCGTTCCAGACTCACGCCCTTCTGGTATTGCTCGATCCAATAGGCGAACCCTGATGGATCGGGTTGGCGGAGGAAGTACGCCTGGTAGAGGCGCCAGATCGTTGCGTAGGACTTGCTGGCGAACACCCGCTCGACATGTTGAGCCTCGGGGGGACCGACTCGGCAGGTGGTCGCGGATGCCGTTCTGGCGGCCGTCGCCGACACGCCGTCGTCGGCGGCCGCTGCGGCCGGTTCCGATCCCGGAACCGTGAGAAGGACACTTGCCGCCAACATCAGGGCCAGGGCCCACAGTGGTACGAACGCCCGAAGGCGGGCGGGTTTCTGAACGTTACGACTCACAAATCTCCTCAGAAGGCAGCCGGAGGACCTCGTGCCTCACGGTTCTGACATCGACTCATGGGCCGAACTTCTTGAAATTCTGACCCAATTTGGGTGATTCGAATCAGCACCGGCTCAGATTTGGCCCTCACCACGGTCTGCGGACCCGACCTGCTTGTCAGCCGTTGTGGTCATTTCACAGGCCTTTCGTCCGATGTTTTCGTGGTGATTCAGATTCGTATCTGGCTACTGGCGCTGATCGCGTTCGTCCTTCTCTTTCTCGGTATCGCACTGGCCCCGATCCCCGTTCCTGCCTCTCCCTATCCACTCTTTTGGTTTGCGGTCATCGTGACCGCCTTGTGCGGAGTCTTTGCCCTCGTCTTGGTGGCAGTTGCCCAGTTCGTGCGGCAACCCGAACTCGTCATCCTCGGCTCTGGGCTCTACGCGGCGTCGCTGTTTCCCCTGGTCCACGCGCTCACGATTCCGGGAGTCATCTGGTCCGAGGAAACGGCGGCGACGAGTTTCGGAGCTTGGGTCGGTCTCCCGTTGGGCCTCGTGATCGCACTGCCGGCGCTGGGCGAATTGGCTCCATGGCGGAGATGGGCGTTCCGCCATCCGAAGATCTACGGTCTCGGAACTCTGGTCGGCGTCACCCTGGCTGCTTCGTTTCTTCTCGCCTCGCCCGACAGCGTGCCGACGCCGAAGGCCAGCGCGTGGTGGTCCCTTGCCGGCGCCGCAGCGGCATTCATCGGCGCTCAGGTTCTCGCTCACCGACAGGTGCAGCTGTTCTCGATCGGCCGCAATCGCGCGTCCTTTGTTGCCGCTCTCGGCTTCTCATGGATCGGGATCGCATCCCTCGTGTGGCTCTTGGACGAGCCGACCGGGCCGGCTGTGTGGGCCGCTCACGTCTTTGACGGACTGGGCGTTCTCGCTGCTGCCGCCGGCCTCATCATTGTTCATCGCCGGGATCGCAATCTCACTGGGGTTCTCGCCCCGGTCTTGAATCGAGATCCAATCGTTGCTCTGCGCCTCGGGATCACTCCCGAGATCCGCAACTTCGTGTCCATGCTGGACGCCAAGGATCGGTCGACGGCGGGTCACGTGACTCGTGTGGCCGAACTCGCGATGCGCCTCGGGGAACGTTCGGCCATCAGTGGTGCGAGGCTCCGAAATCTCGGACTCGCGGCCCTGCTGCACGACATCGGCAAGGTGCAAGTGCCGACCGAGATCCTCACGAAACCCGCTCGTCTCACCGACGACGAATTCAACATCATGAAACAACACACGATCTGGGGGGAGGCGATGTTGGCGAGCGACCCGATGTTGAGCCAAGTTGCACCGCTCGTGCGAAGTCATCACGAGCGGGTGGACGGTCGTGGTTATCCCGACGGTCTTCGTCGCCAGCAAATTCCACTCGACGTGAGCCTCATCGCCGTCGCCGACGCATGGGATGCGATGGTGCAGACCCGCCACTACCGCGTGGGCATGAGCGATCAACAGGCACGAGCCATCTTCTCCCGGCACGCAGGAACCCAGTGGTCAGGAGAGGCGGTCGATCTGCTTTTCGCCCAGATCGATCACGGGGGTCTCGACGGCGTATTCGACGACATCGGCGCCGACCATCACATCTGCGCCGACGCGCTCGATGGTCTTCCCGCCACTATTTCGCTGATCGGCCACGAGCCGCTCGCCGACGACCGGCCTCTTTCGCCCCTTTTGACGGTCTCGTTGGAATGACGGTCACCTCGAGGTCGCGGACACAACGGTGACGCCGGGTGCGAGTTGGACTCGACCCACACTCACCCCGAAATCGCGACCCGTCTGCAGTAGTACGGCAACTTCCGATCCGTCGGACAGCGTCACGTCGACCGTGGTCGGGTTCGGGCCGAGTTGATGGGTGTAAGCCAGTGGCTCGATCGGCGGGGGTTCGATGGGGATCAGGGCAGGGCGAGCCAGGAGGATGGCTGCACCGTCGGTGGGGATCACACCGACATCCGGACTGCGGAAGGAATCATCGATGCAGCCGGTGCCGGCCGGGGTGCGCCAACAGAGTTCGGTGGATCGTCGTCCGTCGTCGAGAAATTCGGGCCACCTCGACCTCCGCCATTGGCCACGACCGTCGAGATCTTGAATGTCACAGGGTCTGAGTAGTGTTGTGAACAAGCCATCACCGCTGTTCCATCGCTCGAGACTCCTTGCAGAAAATGCTGGACAATCGAACTGGTGTTCGCTAACGTCAGCCTCACGGTTCGTCCGCTCGAAGTACCGACTTCCCCCTAACTCAACCGATCCGGCCTCGCTTTCTTGGCTGGGATCTGACAGGCCCTTTGTCGGCCTGGGGAAGTACGTCGAATGTCTTGCGCCACCAACCTCGCCAGCGAGTTAGAGCGATTCAGTGAACACCTCGGCGTTGTCGAGGTGGCCGGCCTGGACGAGCACGGGCTGCGGGTCGCGACATCTGGGATCCGGAATCTGGAGCGGGCTGCGGCGTCGCTGAAGTTGCGGATCGGGCAACGAGCCAACCAGCTCGCTGCGGCCGGTGCGGGGGCTGATGCTGGGGCCGTGTTGCTCGGGGTTGGTGATGTCTC
>JBBKXQ010000078.1:0-45889 GCA_037969565.1 Acidimicrobiales bacterium
ATTCGGGGCCGTGGCCGGCGAACCCGGCCCGCTCCCCATCAGAGCCGAACCCTCGGGCGGCCCGGCTGATCGCATCAACATTCTCCGTCGACGCCGCACCGTCACGAACCGTCACCCCCAACTCGGGGATGGTGTTGGCGGTCCGGGCCCGTTCCACCCGGCGGCGGGCTTCACCACCCGAACAGGCCCCCGTACTCAGCAAGGTGTCTTCGGGCTGCGGGCCGGCACCAGTAGCGGCGTGGCGATCAGCGATGCTGATCACCCTGGTTTCATAACCAACAAGGATCCGGCGGGCCCGCTCCACCCGGGCAAACAACCCCGCCGTTGTTTCAGCCGAAACCGTCTGGTCGTCCAGACCCCCCATCTCGGTTTCGAGTTCGGCCAACATCCCCATACAAACCAGTATGAACAAGGGGTATGACACTCTCGAAGTGAGTGGAGCGGATCAACCAGGAGAAATGTCGGTCCGGCACCGAGAGCGGATAGGGACGCAATAAAACGGCGTCAGGCCGGACCCACGTCCACGAAGCGGAGCACGGCCCGCCCCTCTTCCTTGGATGAAGCGAGGTCGACGAAGGCCTCGATCCGCCACTCGTCGTTGCCCTCAGGGTCTTGGATGATCTGGATCACGACCTGATCGTCAGGATCATCAGGGCCGGTGGTGTTGTACATGAAGCGCTGCGGGCTGCGGGCCCCGGCATCCATGACGACATGGTCGTACTCGTCCCAATAGGGGGCCATCGCGGCAATGAGATCGTCGATCGTTCCGAACCGGTCGGGATCGGCGGCCGCATCGATGATCGTCTGGTATCCGCGCTTCTCGGCCAATCGCTTCAACCACTCGAACACCTGGTTGCGAACCATCACCCGGAATCCACGTGGGTCGTCGGTGACTGATGCCTCATTCGACAGGCTCGGTCGCACCATCTCCACCAGTGTTTCCTCCGACGGATTGAGCAGTCGCTCCCACTCGTCGATGAGGCTGGAGTCGACCTGACGCACGACCGTTCCGAGCCACGCCGCCATGTCCTGGATCTCGTCGGTCTTGGCATCGACGGGAATGTTCTGGACCAGCCCCTTGTACACATCGGACAGGTAGCGCAGCACAACCCCTTCCGACCGCTTCAAGCCGTAGTGGTTGACGAACTCGTTGAACGTCATCGCCTGTTCGAACATGTCCCGAACAATCGACTTCGGCTTCACATTGTTCTGACCCACCCACGGGTGCTTACTCCGAAAGGCGTCGAAGCTCTGGTAGATCCATTCCTTGTTCGGCTGGGGTGGCATCACCTCGTTGAGGCGCTCCATCCGCTCCTCGTACTCGATGCCCTGCATCTTCATCTCGGCCATGAGTTCGGACTTCAGGTGATTCACCTGAGCCGCGATGATCACGCCCGGGCTCTCCTGAACCGCTTCGATGATGGTGAGCATGTCCAGCGCATGGGCAACCTCGGCCTCGTCCTCCGCATCAGGAAGCTGACCCACCGCCTCGAGCGCCCACAGCGAGAGTGGCTGATGCAGCGCGAACTCGTCCTGGAGATCGAAGTTGACCCGCACCTTCCGGCCGAATTCGTCCGGCTCTTCTGGGAACTCGAGCAGATCGGCATCGACCAGCGACCGGTAGATGGCGATCGATCGGCGAATGTGTTCCCGCCGCCGCCGGCGTGGCTCGTGATTGTGCTGCATCAGGAAACGCACGGCGTCGCATCCGTCCACCTCGCGCCCATTCCGAAGCATCACCGGTCGGTCGAGCAGGCTCATCACCATCTGGTGGTTCACCGCGAAGTGGGATCGCATGGGCTCGGGCTCGCCGGTCATCATCTTGATGAACGTTTCCTCCGTCCAATGGGCGTAACCGCGATCGGGCTGCTTCTTCTTCACGATCTTCTTCTTGCCCGAACTCGCGGCCTTCTCTTCCGCTCGCTGATTCTCCACGACGTGAGCCGGAGCCTGCACCCATACATGCCCTCGGTCGTCGAAACCCTTGCGTCCGGCCCGACCGGCAATCTGCTGGAACTCCCGATTCCGCAGCGTTCGAGTGCTCTGGCCGTCGTACTTGCAGAGCTGAGTGAACAAGACCGACCGAATGGGAACATTCACACCAACACCCAGCGTGTCGGTTCCGCAGATGATCTTCAGTAGACCGTCCTGAGCCAACTTCTCCACCAGCAATCGATACTTGGGGAGCAGACCGGCGTGATGCACCCCGATGCCACCCGTGAGGTAACGACGCAGGTCCTTGCCGATGGGCGTGTCGAATCGGAATCCACCAATGGCCTGCTTGACCCGAGCCTTCTCCTCTTTGGACAGAGGATCGAGCGAGAGGTACCCCTGGGCTGCCTCGGTTGCTTCCCGCTGGGTGAAATGCACGAGATAGATCGGTGCCCGGTCGGTTGCCAGCAACTCCTCGATGCTGGCGTGCAAGGTCGTGCGGCGATACTCGAAATCGAGGGGTACCGGCCGCTGCATCGACTTGACCACGGCGGTGTCGCGGCCGGTGCGCCTGGTCAGATCGTCCCGAAAGAAATCGAGCGAGCCGAGCGTGGCCGACATCAGCAGGAACTGGACGTGGGGGAGTTCGAGCAGCGGCACTTGCCAGGCCCAGCCTCGCTGGGGATCGCCGTAGTAATGGAACTCGTCGGCGATCACGACGTCGACATCGGTTTCGGGCCCATCGCGAAGGGCCCAATTGGCAAGAATTTCTGCCGTACAGCAGATGATCGGTGCGTCGGGATTCACCCGGGCGTCCCCGGTGATCATGCCAACCCGGTCAGACCCGAAGTCGCGGCACAGAGCAAAGAACTTCTCACTGACCAGAGCCTTGATCGGCGCCGTGTAAACACTGCGCTTGCCACCGGCCAGAGCGGCGTAATGGGCGGCGGCGGCCACCAACGACTTCCCCGACCCCGTCGGGGTGTTGAGAATGACATGGTTGCCGGCCAGCAACTCGAAGATCGCCTCTTCCTGCGCCTCATACAGCTCGAGACCGAGTTCCTCGGCGAAGGCGGCGAAGCCATCGAGCAGGGCCGATTCATCCGCCACTGACGGAAGATGCCGTATCAGCGGAGGCTCGACGTCGGAACCGCTCGGCTGAGATTCCGACTGATGTGACATCCTCGGAAGGCTAGGGGTCATGCGGGTGATGCGTCCGGAGCACGACAACCGGCAAACGACTGGCGCTACCCACCGTCAAGCAAGGTCATGGAAACCATCCTTGCTAGCCACTCACCGGAAGAGATCCTCAGCCGAACTCCTCACCACATCTCCGACCACACTTCCCTCGCCGAACCAGGCGGGATCGACACCCCGGATGACGGCCACGGCAACGCCGGTGGCCTTACCCCGCACCAGTTCGGCCGCCCCGGCCAGCTCGTCGACCACACAGACCTCGGTGACATGGAGCTCCCGTCCGGTGGCGTCCTCGGTGCCCCGCAAGTCGAGGATCGGTTGGATCCCGGCGCACCCGAGGGCAATGTCGGTGATGCCGCGCCGCCATGGCCGACCGAACGTGTCGGCAACAATCACGGCGGTGGTGATTCCGATTCGTCCGATGATGGCGTCGCGAATACGTCGAGCTGAGCGATCCGAATCGTCGGGGAGCAGGCAGGCGACATCAGAGTCGACGTTGGACCGGTCAATTCCGGCATTGGCACAGACGTAGCCATGCCGGGTCTCGCTGATGATCAAGTCGCCCCGTCGCCGAAGCACCCGAACCGACTCTTCGAGCACGAGCGGCTTGTGTGAGAGCGGGTCAGCGGGATCGACCTTGACCAATTTGCCCTCGGCCTTCGAGACGACCTTCTGGCTGACGACGAGCACATCGCCGTCGACAAGGCCGAGTTCGGCCTGGCAGGCGTCGATGATCTGACCGGCGAGATCGTCGCCGGGCCGGACTTCGGGCATGCCGGGAATCGGGATGATCTCCAGCCGCCGCAGTTCGGGCTGTTCTGTTCCGCGCTCACCTGCTTGATTCATGAGGCGACATTACGCTGGCTTTCGGTCGCGCACGCTTAACCTGTCGGCCGTGGGTAAATCATCTCGCAATAAGAACAGTCCCGAATCGATGAAGATCAGCCGGGTCCAGAACCCGAATCAGAGTCGGTCCTGGTTCCTCCCGGTCGTTCTCGCCATCGTTGCCGCTGGTGCGGCCGTGGTCGGGGTCCTTGCCTACAACCGCGACTCCAACATCGGGATCCGGCCCGAGGCCGGGCTCGACCATTGGCACACCGCCTACGGCGTCTACAACTGCAACGCCTTCGATCCTCCGATCCAGAGCCCCGAAGATCCCCAAGGCGTTCACAGCCACTCCGATGGGATCGTGCACGTGCATCCCTTCTCGCCTGCTGCCTCTGGAGCCAACGCAACACTCGGCACGTTCTTTGAGGCCACCGGAGCGGTGCTCACCGACGATTCGTTCACGTACGGCCCCGCCGATGGCGGCAACGTCATCAGCGAAGCTGACGGCTGCGATGGCCAACCGGCCACCCTCACCGTCGCCTACTGGGACAACGCCCTCCGGGCCGAACAGGGTGATCCCCCCGATCAGATCATCACCGAGGATCTGGCCAACATCCGTTTCGCGGGCGACATCTCGGCCGTCACGATTGCACTCCTGCCCGAAGGAGCCGAGATCCCGGCCCCACTGTCAATACCAAATCTGCAAACCCTCACCGACCTGGGCTGATTCCCCGGTCAGGTCCCCCAACGCCCGCTCGGTCAGGCCAGTAGGAGTTCGGCGAGCGATTCGGTGACCCCAGGCTGGGCCATGACGGTTTCGGCTACGACGGCTCGCACTCCGAGGGCCTCGATGTCGGGGGCCAAATGGGCGTCGACCGTATCGATCACCAATGTGCCGACGATGTCGGCATACCAGCGGGCCACTCCGACCACCGATGATTCCCGGCCGAGTTCGACCAGAAGGCGATCGGCCGGTCCCTTCAACGCCTTCCCTCCGATGATCGGAGACACGGCGATCACGTCGGATCGACGCTGCACGAGCTGCTGACGAATACCGGGGACCGCAAGAACGGGATCGATCGAGACGGCCGGGTTCGACGGAGCAACGACGATTCGTCTCGCTTCGGTGAGCGCGTTCATGACACCTGGTGCCGGGCGTGCCGAGTCGGCGCCATCGAAACGCACACTCGTGACCGCCACGTCGTGCTGCCGTCGAACGAAGTACTCTTGGAACGAGATCTCGCCCTCGTCGACGGTGGTGACCATCGTGCGCAAGCGATCGTGCGTAGCGGGAAGCAGCGGAACGTCAAGTCCCCAAGCTCTGGCGATCTCGGCCGTCACTTGGCTCAGATCGGCACCGTCGCTGAGGCGCTGCGTCCGGTAGAGGTGGGTTCCGAGATCGCGATCTCCGAGTCCGAACCAGTCGACACCGCCGTAGCGGCCCACCATTTCCATCGCCTGCCAAGTTTCGCCCTCGAGGCCCCAGCCCCGCTCGGCACTCACGGCGTCGGCAAGGGTGTAAACGATCGTGTCGATGTCGGGGCAGATGCGAAGACCATGGAGTTCGAGGTCATCGCCGACGTTGACGATCGCCGTGATTGCGTCACGACCCTGCTTCCTCGCCGCCGGCCCCATTCCCCGGAGCAGCCGGGCCGCCCCGACCCCTCCGCAGATGACTGCGACGGTGGTTGCACGCGTTGGTTCGGAATTCAACGCAAAACTCAGGCGAGTTCGCGTTGCTGGCGGGCCACGAACTCGAGATCGGAGTCGACCATCATGGTGACCAAGTCGGTGAACGGCGTCGAGGCCACCCATCCCAACTTCTCCCGAGCTTTCGACGCATCGCCGATCAGCAGGTCGACCTCGGCCGGACGCATGAATTTCTCGTCCTGGACCACGTGGTCTTGCCAATTCAAGCCCACCCGCCCGAACGCAATCTCGCAGAACTCCTGAACAGAGTGTGTTTCCTCGGTGGAGAGCACGTAATCGTCGGGCTCGTCCTGCTGGAGCATGCGCCACATGCCCTCGACGTAGTCCTTGGCATAACCCCAATCGCGTTGGGGATGCAGATCACCGAGTCGCAGCTCGTTCGTGAGGCCCAGTTTGATCCGGGCCACGGTGTGGCTGATCTTTCTCGTGACGAACTCGAGACCTCGGCGTGGTGACTCGTGATTGAAGAGGATTCCGCTGGAGGCGTGGAGATTGAAGCTCTCGCGATAGTTGACGGTGATCCAGTGCCCATAGACCTTGGCCACGCCGTAGGGCGAGCGGGGATAGAACGACGTCTGCTCCGTTTGCGGAACTTCCTGGACCTTGCCGAACATCTCCGAACTGGAGGCCTGGTAG
Source organism: Acidimicrobiales bacterium (assembly GCA_037969565.1). Classification (GTDB taxonomy): domain Bacteria; phylum Actinomycetota; class Acidimicrobiia; order Acidimicrobiales; family SZUA-35; genus SZUA-35. The sequence continues at coordinate 6,304 of JBBKXQ010000078.1, forward strand.
AAGCGGATCTCGGGATTGGTGTTCTTCACCGCATTCAAGATGCGGGTGACACCGAGAGCGGTGGTCTCGCCGGTGAGCACTGCCTGCTGCCATGACGTCTGGACGAACGACTGCGCCGCGAGGTTGTAGACCTCCTCAGGTCTGATCTCCTTCAAGAGTTCCGTGAGCGAACCCTCGTCGAGAAGGTCGCCCTGCACGATCTGGATGTCGTCCTGGATGTGGGCGATTCGCTCGAAGTTCACGGTGCTGGTTCGGCGAACCATTCCGTAAACGTCGTAGCCCTTGTCCAGCAGCAGTTCGGCCAGGTAGGAGCCGTCTTGCCCGGTGAGGCCGGTGATGAGCGCTTTGCGAGTCATGGTTGTTCCTTCGCGAGACGAGCCTCTTCGAGAATGTCCGAGAGGCTGTCGGTGAGGGGGATGGAAGGCTCCCATCCGGTGTCGGCGGTGAGTGCAGCATGGCTGCCCCGCAGAACGGGCAGGTCGACCGGACGAATGAGATCGGGATCAGGCCGGGTGCTGATCGGAACCGTTGCCAGGCTCACGAAGTGTTCGAGAATGGAGGACATCGCCACGGCCCGCCCGGTGCAGACGTTGTATGTGGCGCCGGCTCGACCCTGGTCGGCGATGAGTCGATAGGCCCGAACGACATCCCGCACGTCGGTGAAATCCCGTTCCGGACTCAGATCACCGTGGGTGACTTCGCCGGACCCCGCAACCTCGGCTGCGGCAACTTTGGCCGCAATGGCGGGAGCGACGAATCTTGTCGACTGACCAGGGCCGATGTGGTTGAAGGGCCGGACGATGATCACATCGAGCCCCCAGCCCCGGTAGTACTGGCGGGCCACGGCCTCCGCTGCTTCTTTACTGGCACCGTACGGGGAGCGAGGCTGGGCAGGAGCATCTTCGGTGAGCGGCAACGAAGCCGGGCTGGCAATGCCGTAGACATCGGCGCTGCTCACGACGATGACACGGCCCACCCCCGCCTTGCGGGCTGCTTCCAGCAACGACAAGGTCCCCGCCGCATTCGCTGCGAACGCGGGCAGCGGGGAGTGCCACGAGGCGCCGACATCGCTCCATCCGGCCAGGTGATAGATGACATCCGGGGTGTCGTCGGCCAATTCGGAGCACCAGGCCTCATGATCGGCCAGGTCTGGCGAGTTGTGGGTGTCAGCCGCGATCACCGAATCTCCGGCCTCTTCCAGATGGGCGAGGAGATGGGGTCCGACGAAGCCCGACGAGCCCGTGATGAGAGCACGCATGGCCCGAGTATCTGTCACGTTCGGAGAGGGTAGCCCGCACTCACCGGTGCGATGGTGTGAGCGATGGTGCCTACGTCGTGCCGGATCCGGGAGAGTTGATCCGGAGAACGCGCTGGGGTGACGAGGGGTGTCGGAAGCTGGGTCGGCTGAGCACTACGATCGTTGCCCCGTGAGTGATACCTCTGCCGCCCCAGACGTTCCCGCCGTGGTGGCCGTTTGCGTCACGTCGAATCCGAATCCCGACTTCGATGTGTGCCTCGAATCACTCATGTCGCAGGACTACTCCAACCTGTCGATTCTGGTCGTCGACGCCGGCAGCGACACCCCGGTCGCCGAACGGGTCGCCGCCCTCGCTCCTGATGCCTTCATTCACCGGATCCAGAACAATCCGGGATTCAGCGCCGCCGCGAATCAGGCGCTGTCGCTCGTCAGCGACGCACCATTTCTGCTCTTTTGCCACGACGACGTCGCACTCGATGCACATTGTGTTTCCGCTCTGGTCGAAGAACTCTTCCGCTCCAACGCCGGAATCGTCACCCCGAAGGTCGTCGAGTGGGAAGATCAACGCCGCCTCGTTCAGGTCGGTATGGGGTCGGATCGTTTCGGCGTGCAGGTCGACCTGGTCGAACCGAGGGAGTTCGATCAGGAACAGTACGACGGCGTTCGCGACGTCTTTGTGGCCCCGAGCGGCGTGCAGATGATGCGAGCCGACCTGTTCCGCACGCTCCACGGCTTCGACGGTGCACTCGGCGGAGTCAACGAGGATCTCGATCTGTGTTGGCGGGCCCATGCCGTCGGCGCCCGAGTTGTCGTGGTTCCGTCCACGTTCATCCGGCACCACAACAACCACGGTCCGGACGAACCCAAGTCGGCGGCGCAACGGTCCCGAGTGTTGGCCCGCAACCGGTTGCGAACTGTTCTCGTCACGTCCTCCCGAATCAACTTGATTCGCACGCTGCCGGCCATGCTGCTGCTGATGCTGTTGGAGGCCACCTACCTCACCCTGGCGGGTCGGCGAGGTCAGGCGAAGGCTCTGGTCGGTTCCGTGAGCTGGAATCTGTCGCGGCTCGGAGAGATTCGGGAACGTCGGGCGCTGCTCCGCGAGGTTCGGAAAGTACCGGACGCCGAAATTCGCGCCCTGCAAGTCGGCGGCTCGGCTCGACTCAACGGATTCTTCCGCGGTCAGTTCGGAGCAGGTCAAGACCGACTGGCGGGATTTGTCGGCTCGGTCAAGGCCAATCTCTCCGGCGCCGAGGCCACCTCGGCTCGAGCCGCCCTGGCCGCCGCCGGCTTCCTCCTGTTGGTGGGCCTTTTCGGAAGCCGAAATCTCGTGAGCGATGGGATCGTTCCGGTCGGCCAGATTCCAGTACTCCCCTCCGGCGGCGCCCTCCTGGGCGAGTGGTGGAGTGGCTGGCGATCCGTCGGCATCGGCGGGGCCGGTGCCTCACCATTGGTGTTCTTCGTCCTGGGCATCGTTCGGTCGTTCTTCTTCGTGGGATCCGGGGTGCTCGACACCCTTCTCGTCATCGGTCCGCTGGTCATCGGTGCGGTGGGCGTGTGGCGTCTACTTTCCCGATTCGGCAGCCCACGAGCGTCGGGTCTGGCTGCGATCGCCTACGCCGCCAACCCACTTCCCGTTGCGGCCATGGGCGAGGCTCGGTGGGATGCCCTGGTGGTTTGGGGCGCAACCCCATTCCTCGTGATCTCGGCCCTCCGCCTGCAGGGAGCGGTGCCGTTCACCTCCCGGGTCGACGGACTGCCCGATCGAACCCTGCCGATCCGCCTCCTGCGATATGGCCTCTTGGTGGCGGCCGCCGCCACCTTCGTTCCGGCCGTGATCGTGGTCGGCGTGATCGTTCCCGCCGCCCTGATCGTTGCTTCCATCCTGATCGCCCGTCCCCGCGGTACGTTCGCGCTCCTTCTCGGTACTGCCGCCGCAGTTCTGGTGCCGGTCGGGCTGCATGCTCCATGGTCGGGCGGTGTGCTCCGTCGATTCTCCTGGGACTGGTTCATCGGTCCCGATTCCTCGGCGTCGGGATTCGACTCCCTGGCCGACCTGATGCGGTTCACCACCGGATCCGGGGACGCCGGTGTCCTCGTGATCGGTCTGCTCGTGGCCGCCGGTCTGGGAATGGTCACGGCCCGTGCCTCTCGGTTCGATGCCGTGGCCCGAGGCTGGACGCTCGCCGCCGCCGCCTGGTTCCTTGTCTGGGCGGCGCGCCGGGGCTGGATTCCTTTCGATCTCCCTGCGGCCGAAGTGTTGCTGCCGTTGGCGGCCACTGGTCTGGCGCTCGCCGTCGGGGCAACCGTCCGCTCCATCGAAGTTGATCTCGCTGCTCGTGGCCGCACCTGGCGCTTGGTCACCACCAGCGTTTTGGCGTTGTCACTGCTCTTGGTCTCCTTCGTGGTCGTGCGCTCGTCATTCGATGGACGATGGGACCTCCCATCCCAGAGCTACTCCGATTTCACCGCACTCCTCAGCGCCCAAGACACCGGTTCCACCCGGGTGCTCTGGCTCGGCGACCCGTCGATCATGCCCCTCGACATTCAGCGTTCGAATGGTGACATCCCCTTCGCGATCACCAACGGTGGCTCGCCGAACATCATCAATCGTTACGCTCCCGGCAATTACGGAATAAACGACCAGATCGGCGATCGGCTCGACCTCGCCGTACAAGGCCAGAGCTCCAATCTCGGTAGCTTGCTCGCTCCCTACGGCATCGACCTCGTCATCGTGGTGCCCCGCCTGGCGCCTGCGCCCTACGCCGGAAGATCGTTCGAACCCGGGGGCGGTATCGCTCCGGTTCTCGATCAACAGCTCGACCTTCGCCGGATCCCGGGAACTCCGAATCTCGTGGTCTACCGCAACGACGAATCCCGAGGACCGGCCGTATCACTCATGGATGTCGACGCCGTTCTGGGTGTCTCGCCGGCCGAACAACTCGATACCGACCTCACAGTTGGTGAGCGAGCCGCTCTCGCCATCGAGGGTTCCGGACACTGGCGTCAAAACGGCGACTCGGTCATCGTCGGCCCCGAGGTGATGCTGGCGGTTCCGGCCAGTGGTTGGTCGGCCAACAACGACAGCACCGAGATCCGCACCAACGAGGCCGACACACTGATCCTGCAATCGGTCGGGGAGGAGCCGCTCGACGTCGGTTTCGTCACATCGTCGATCAGTCGAATCGTTCTGCTGGGGCAACTTCTCTTGATTGCCGGTGGCGTCGTCCTGGCCCAGTCTCGGCGGGAGGACCCGACGTGATCCGCTGGATCGCCATGGCCGTGATCTTCGGACTACTCGCGGCCGGAGTGTTGTATGACCGCGTCGAGCAAGACCCGAACATCGACGAAGTATCAGCGGTCGTGGGTGTGAACACCCCCACGCTCGACTCACCGCCCCCTATTTCCGACACCTGGTTCTGTGTCGTGGGGTCGAGCAGTCCTGATGGCTACGCCACATCCACCGTCATCATCACCAACCTCGGTGACTCGTCGGCGGTCGCGAACTTGGACCTCCAGACCGACACGGGTCCCGGTGCCAGTCTTCGGCTCGATCTCGAGCCGGGCGAAACCCAACAAATCGATGTCGCTTCGCTGGGCTCACATGCCGCAGCAGGCGCCGTTGTCGAGGTGATCGGCGGCGAGGGCGTGGTCAGCCATCGGGTCACCACGGCGTTTGGAACCACCGAAGGACCCTGCGGATCGGCATCGTCATCCACGTGGTACCTGGCCGCGGGCTCCACCACCCGAGACACCACGCAATATCTCGCAATTCTCAATCCGTTCCCGAACGACGTGGTGTTCACCGCAACCTTCCAAACCGCCAACCGCACCCGAGAGCCATCCGACCTCACGAGGGCCGTGGTCCCGGCCCACTCCGTACGCGTGATCGACGTCGGAGCGTTCGTTGCTCGAGAACGGGTGGTCGCAGCCACGATCCAAACCGGCGACGGTAGCCAACTCGTCGTCGAACGTCTGCAGACCTTCGATGGCTCACTCGGTCCCCTGGGCGCCGCAATGGAGCTGGCGGTTCCCACTGCGGCCACGGAATGGCGACTCCCTGCGGGCCGCATCCACGAAGGGGGTGACAACACGCTCACCGTGTTCAACCCTGGCGTTCTGCCGGCCGAAGTCGACCTGCAATTCGATCCCCTCGTTGCCGACGATCGCGAAGATTACGGCCTGGTACCCATCGAACTCACCGTGCAGCCCGGCCGCTTGATCACCGTCGACCTGGCCCTACAAGCAAGCCAGATCGGCCTCCCCCTGCCCTACGAGCTCGGCATCACGGTCACCTCTGCGAACCTGGTCCCCGTCGTGGTCGACCGCTGGCAGCTCACACCCCCCATCGACGTTGCGCTCATCGGTGCCGGTGAGCCTGCGGGCCGTCGATCGCCCTTCGCTCCTCGGATTCCGATGCAAGAGGGGGGCGACGAGCCCGAGAGCGAGGTGCCGATCGATGATCAACCGGTTTATGCCCAGGCCACCCCGCGAATCGGAAGTGCAACCAGTCGGGGCACCAATGTCCTGTCCACGCGTTGGGTGAGCGCCTTCACTTCGCTGTTTCCCGACAACGGCACCGTCGTCGTGGTTTCCGCACCCGAAGGTGCGCTCGTCGAGGTTCGCCAGATGTTGGGAGGCACCTTGGGGTCCCCGGTTCGAGCCTCCGTCGACGAATCGGGCCGAGCCGTGATTCCCCTGGCGAATCCCGTTGACGGCGCGCCCTTGATCATCACCTCCGACCGCCCCATCGCCGCCGAGATCCAGATCGTCACCGACGACCGTTTCGACGTTGTCGCCTTGGTGCCCACGGTCGTTGTACAGCCCTGAACCACCTGCCAATCCGAAGTGACTGCCCTCATGACAAGCATGACAAGATGACGCGACTGATCGTGCTCGTGGTCCTGGCCGCCCTCGCCATGGGCATCGCCTACCTGCTACAACGCCGTCGGCCGGAGGCGCCGAGTGCTCCGTCCTACCGAGCGCCCACCCAAGTCGACCGGGACGACTTCGCCGCACCACCCGCCGACCTGCTGATCGCCGTCTTCGCGTCGACGACCTGTAACAGCTGCCCGGCCGTCTGGGCCACGGTGGAAGCACTGAAGCAGCCCGGGGTGAGCGTCGAACGGATCGACGTTCAAGACTCCCCAGACCGGCACAAGCGCTACAAGATCGACGGTGTCCCCACCACCCTCGTGATCGACCCCGAAGGGGTGGTGCAGCACTCGTACTTCGGCTTGGTCGACTCCGATGTTCTGGCCCGGGCTATCGACCCCGAGGTCGATCGCGGCTGATCAGCCGTCGGGCCGATCAGCCGTGGAATCGATCAGTTGTCGGACGGATCGGGTGTGATCGAATCGGACACACTCGAGTTCGGGATTGGCGTGTCGGTGTCGGATCCACTGCCCACCGGGTCGCTCGCACCGAGCTCGGACTTCGCTTCTCGCTCGGCCCTCTTGCGTTCGGCCGACGGAATGGCCAGCTTGACCGGCTGAGCAAGGGCCTCGGCCGCAGCAACCGGATCAGCGGCGATGCCGATGAGCCGATCGACTTCACTGCCACTGACGGTTTCGAACTCGAGCAGTTGGCGAGCAATCAAATCGAGCGAGTTCCGATTTTCATGGAGGAGCGTCTTGCAGCGCGTCTCCATCTCGACGAGGATCCGCCGAGTCTCGTCGTCGATGAGCTTGGCCGTCTCGTCCGAGAACGACTTCGAGTGCATCATGTCCTCACCGAGGAACACTGGAGCATTGTCGGAGAGAGACATGGGCCCGATGGCGTCGGACATGCCCCACTCGGTGACCATGCGACGGGCCATGGAGGTGGCTTGGCGTAGGTCGTCCGATGCGCCGGACGTGACCTCGCCGAACACGAGCTGTTCGGCGTTGCGGCCGCCCAGGGCCATGATGATCCGGGCTTCCGCCTCGCTCTTCTCGATCTTGTAGCGGTCTTCGGTTGGGAGCGTCATGGTGACACCGAGCGCCATACCGGTGGGGATGATCGTGACCTTGTGGACGGGGTCGTGGCCGTCTTGGATGGCGGCGCAGAGCGCATGGCCTGCTTCGTGATATGCGGTGCGTTCGAGGTCGGCCTGGTTGCGAACCATCGATTCGCGTTCGATGCCGAGCAGCACACGATCGCGGGCAGCATCGAAATCGGCGGCGTGAACCTTGCTAGCGCCCCGTCGGACGGCGAACAGGGCTGCTTCGTTGACGAGGTTGGAGAGATCGGCACCGCTCATGCCTGGTGTGCCCCGGGCGATGACGTTGATGTCGACGTCGTCGGCCATCCGCTTGTGCTTCATGTGCACGGTGAGGATTTCTTTGCGGTCGTCGAGTTCGGGCAATGGCACCACGACCTGGCGGTCGAAACGTCCAGGTCGGAGCAGGGCTGGGTCGAGGATGTCGGGCCGGTTGGTGGCCGCGATCATGACGATGCCTTCGGTGGCTTCGAAACCGTCCATCTCGGCGAGCATCTGGTTGAGGGTTTGCTCTCGCTCGTCGTGGCCTCCACCCATACCGGCGCCCCGCTTGCGGCCGATCGAGTCGATCTCGTCGATGAAGATGATGGCTTTGCCCATCTTGCGGGCCTCGCTGAAGAGGTCTCGGACACGGCTGGCGCCGACGCCGACGAACATCTCCATGAAGTCAGAACCCGTGACGGAGAGGAACGGCACGCCGGCCTCACCGGCGACGGCCCGAGCGATGAGTGTTTTGCCGGTACCGGGAGGGCCGACCAGCAACACACCCTTGGGGATGCGGGCGCCCAAATCACCGAACTTGGTGGGGTCGCTCAGGAACTCGACGACTTCGGTGACCTCTTTCTTCACGCCGGCGTAACCGGCGACGTCGGCGAAGGTGGTGCCCGGTCGTTCCGAGGAATAGGTCTTGGCCTTCGAGCGGCCGATCGACATGATCCCGCCCATCTGCGACTGCTGACGTTTGGCCAGCCAGTAGAGGAAGCCGATGATGAAGATGAAGGGCAGCAGCACCGGGATCAGCGCGAGGAAGGGGTTGCCGGTGTCGGTGACGGGGGTGAACGTGACGTTCTGGTTTCGCAGGCGGGCGAGGTCGTCGGCAGGCCATTCGCCGAGACCGGTGGTGCGTCGGGTTTCACCGTTGTCGAGCGTTGCCGTGATGCGGGCCGTTGCGTTGTCGTAACGAACTTCATCGACCTGGCCGTTGTCGACCAGGGTGAGGAACTGGTCGTAGGAGATTTGTGAGGTGTCTTCGCTGGTGTTCGCGAGGGAGACGGCGAAGAGCGTGATCAGCACGCCGACCACGATCCACGCCGACCACTTCGGCCAGCCGCCTTCCGGCTTTTTCGATGGAAGGCGGGGGTTGCGTCCGGGTGGGGGAGGAGGAGGTGTTGAGCCCTTGTCAGCCATAACGGACGATTCTAGGTGGTGGGGCGATCCTTCCCTGTGTCAGGCGGGGATAGGGTTCCGGGCCGTGACGAGTGACACCCAGACCATTCCGCGCTGGGGGCCGGTCGATGCGCTGGGTCTCTGGGTGCTGCAGTTCGTCGGATCCGGCCTCTGGATTGCGTTCCTCGTTGCGGTTTTCTACGACAATCAACGGCCGGATCCGGTGCCGTTGACGCTCATCGTGATCGGCCAGATCGTGCTCTGGGCGACGTATGGCCTCGGTCCGATCCTGGTCACCAGGCTGAAGGGCAACGGTCCGATCATCGATCTCCGCGCCACCGCACGAGTACGAGATTTTCCGATCGGTGCTGTTGCCGGTGCGCTGCTCAACCTGTTCGTGCTGCCGGTGGTGTATTGGCCGATTCTCCGACTGGTCGAGGAGGATCCCGGGCAAACGGCCGAAGAACTGGTCGATCAGGCCGACTCGCGAGTCACCGTGGCCTTGCTTGTCCTGCTCGTCGTCATCGCCGCTCCGTTGTTCGAGGAGTTCTTCTTCCGCGGCCTTCTCCTCCACGGGCTACTCCAGAAGCTGAGTCCCATGGCCGCAGTTCTGACATCGTCGGTTGCGTTCGCCCTGGTCCACATCCAACCCATCCTCTTTCCCGGGACGTTCCTCGTCGGTTTGGCCGCCGGTTACGCAACGGTGAAAACCGGTCGGTTGGGGTTGGCGTGGGGAATTCATCTTGGTTTCAACGCCGCCACGCTGGTCCTGCTGCTGTTCGATCTCCGCTTTCTCGGATCGTGACCGGCCGACGCTTCCGGCCCTGTCCTGAGTCGTTCGGCTCAATTCCGGGCGCCGTCTAAGCGCCGCACCGAAGTCGCCGATTGGCATGGATGAGCAACGGCGAAACGCGGCAATGCACGACCTGCGGACACGACGTCGTGGCCATCGGTCTTCTCGTCGATGGCAGCGATCTGCGGATGTTCTCCTGCGACAACTGCGACACCCGAATGTGGCAGCGAGCCGGGATCGACATCGATCTCGCTGATGCTCTGGGTGAGTTCGAAATTCACGCCGGCCGTCGTCGCTGAAGCAAATCGCGGTCGCTCCACCAGCGCCGACACATCAACCGGTTTCGAAAATGGCACCATTATCCGCTGTGTCTCGTCGTTCACTCCTCACGCTCGTCGGCTTCGTGGTCGCATTGGCCTGTTCAGTTTTTGTCTTCGTCCAACTGCGGCCAGGCCTGATCTTCGAGAACACCACGCCGGCCGGGGGCGACATGGGCGCCCACGTGTGGGGTCCGGCCTTCCTTCGTGACAACTTGTTGTCCAGCGGTCGCCTCAGCGGTTGGACTCCCGACTGGTACGCCGGATTCCCCGCCTTCCAGTTCTACATGGTCGTCCCGGCACTGGCCATCGTGGCCATCAATGCCGGGCTGTCGCCGTGGTTGTCGATACCGCTTGCGCTGGTCGTGATCTCCACGACCATGCGATCCATCCGCAGATGGCCTGACCAGCGAGCCCTGATCCTCACGATCGGCTTGTTCGTCGCAATCGTTCTCGTTCCCCTGCCCTACGGGATCTCGTTCAAGCTCATTGCTGTGCTCGGAGTCGTGAGCTTTCCCATCGCGGCGTGGTGGATGGGCCGTCTGGCCGGAGCCGCCGATCCCATCCCCGCCTTCCTGGCCCTAGGCGCCATGGTGTTCCTGTTCGACACGAACTTCACCATCTATGGCGGCAACATCGCTTCCACCTTGGCCGGCGAGTTCGCATTTTCCATTTCGCTCTGCCTCGCTCTCGTCGCCATCGGTTGGTCGATTCGGAGCATGGACCAGAACCGGTCGCAGGCGTCGGCGGCCATCGTGATCGCCCTGGTCGCGCTCAGCCACGTGATTCCACTCTTCTTCGCCGTGCTGTCGCTGGTGCTGCTCGTCGTACTCGGCAAGGACATCTCGCGTTGGTGGGCCGTCGCCATCGGGCTGGTTCTCGCCAGCATGCCGATTGCCTACGCCGAGCGTTTCAGCGGAATGAGCACCGAACTGGCGGCCACCGGAGCACTGCTCCTGCTTTTTGCCGCTGGGCTGGCCATCGAACCGTCGATGCGGGTGCGGGCCTTGTGGCTGACGGTCACCGGCTCGGTAGGGGCACTGTTGTCGTTCTTCTGGCTCGTCCCCTTCTACCTTCGGGACGACTACTTCAACGACATGGGGTGGGAGCGCCTCGATGAGGTGGGACCGGCCCTGCTCACCGCTCCAATGCGCATCGCCCTCCCGATCGCGATCGTCGGCGGAATTCTGGCGTTCGCCACCCACGACCGCATCGGCATGCTGTTCTCGATCCACGCCGCGGTCTTCGCCTCGGCGGTGGCGAACCTGGGCGAGAGTCGACTCTGGAACGCTCGTCTACTGCCCTTCTACTACCTCTCGATCTATCTCTTGGCCGCTGTCGGAGTGGCCTTGGTCGCTCGATACGCGGCGGTGGCTGCGTCGGAGAGATTCGATCGGCCCGACATACGGGTCATCATCGGGGCCATGGCCGTCGGCCTTGCGGCGGCCATCGTTGCGGTCGGGATGCCGCTGCGGGTTCTTCCCTTCGGTGAGACCAACAGCGAGAACCAATACGTGTGGTTCGGTCTTCGCAGCGGCGAACGCAGTTTCGTGTCGAGCTGGGCGGCGTGGAATTTCTCGGGCTACGAAGAAAAGACCAGCTATCGCGAATACTCGTCGGTGGTCCAGACGATGGGCTCCATCGGTGCAAGCGAAGGATGCGGCCGAGCGATGTGGGAATACGACGAGCATCTCGATCGGTACGGCACGCCGATGGCGCTGATGCTTCTTCCCCACTGGACCGACGGCTGTATCGGCTCCATGGAAGGCCTCTACTTCGAATCGTCGGCAACCACACCGTTCCACTTCCTCAACCAGAGTGCGCTGTCCGTGGCGCCGTCCAGCGCTCAACGAGATCTGCCCTACCGTGGGTTCGACATCAATCGTGGCATTGCTCAGCTCCAGGTGATGGGTGTCAAGTACTACATGGCGCTCTCCGACGAGGCCATCGCCGCCGCACGCACGCACCCTGATCTCACCGAACTCGCAACCAGTGAGCCCTTCGTCGTCTTCGAAGTTGGCGGCGCCGAGTTGGTCGCCGGCTTGGACTACGAACCCGTCGTGGCCACCGGCCCCGCGTCGGCGACCGCCGGCGACGGTGAAGAGTTGGCCACGCGGTTCGAGACCGGCTGGCTCAGTCAAGCCGTCGAGTACTACAACGATCCCCGTCCGTTCCGTGGCATGCCGGCCGCCGACGGGCCCGAGAGCTGGGAACGAGTTTCCACGCTGATCCCGGGCGATGGTGCGCCCATCGACCCGGTCGCCGTGTCCAACATCGTGGTCGGCACCGACCGCATCTCCTTCGACGTCGACCAGATCGGCAAGCCCGTCGTGGTCAAGACGTCCTACTTCCCGAATTGGAAAGTCGACGGAGCCGACGGTCCGTGGCGGATCGGCCCCAACCAGATGGTGGTGGTGCCGACTTCCACCGCGGTCGAACTCTCCTACGGCTACACCGGCGTCGACTACCTCGGCTATGGCCTCAGTTTCCTCGGCCTTCTGGGGCTGGCTCTGCTGGTTCGCCGAGGCCGTGCCGGCCGCGGCACACGCACCGATGGCAGCTCGTCCGCTGGCACCACCTCCGACCAGCAACAGCTCGACCTCGATTTGCCCGGGTCCGACGAGCCGTCACCCGAGGATGTCGTCGACCCTGACGAAGACGACTCCCGACATCTCATCGCGGTTGGAACCAGCAGTGATGAAGACGTAGCCGAATCACCGGTGCATCTCACCGACCCTTGAGAGCACAATGGGCCGCATGAGGGGTGTGATCGGACAGATACTGGGGGCACTGGTCATTCAGGGGGCACAATTCGAGGAGACACGGATGGGGCGCGTCGCGCCATGAGAAGCCGGTTGCGCGTCTTCGCGATGGTCGGGGCAATCGCCACCGGTCTCGACATCGGCATCTACCTCGCGCTCCGCGGAGCCAACCCCTCCTGGCCCCGGATCCTCGTCTCCGACGTGGCTGCACTCATCATCGCCGCTCTGGCCTCCTACGTTCTGAACCGTGCCTTCACCTTCCGAGGGTTGCGGAACGCTCGCTGGGTGAGCCGGCCGTCCATGTTCGCGTTCTCGGCCCTCGTGGCCGGGCTGGTCGATCTCGCTTTTCTCTCCATCTTCGAAGCGGCCTCGCTCGTCGCCCTCGGCTCGAAGGTCCTCGCCGTCGTCCTGGCCGCCGTGGTGCGTTGGCTCTTCTATCGCCGGATCCTCTTCACCGAAGTTCGACGGGAAATGGCCGAGCGTCGCCCTCGGCGTGCGGCCCCTGGTGACTTCAGGCTCTCGATCGTCATCCCGGCCTTTCGCGAACAGGAAGGGATCGCCGACACCATCGAGCGTCTTCGGCAAACGCTGGTTCCCGTCGTGGGTCCTGACGAACTCGAAATCGTCGTCGTCGACGACGGCTCGCCCGACAACACGGCTGACGTGGCCGAGGCTGCCGGGGCCACGGTGCTTCGCCAACCGCAGAATCGGGGCAAGGGTGCGGCTGTTCGAGCCGGGGTGATGGCGGCTCGGGGTCGCTTCGTCGTGTTCACCGACGCCGATCTGGCCTACCCGCCAGCCATGGTTCTGCCCATCCTCGAAGAGCTCGAGGACGGATGGGATGTGGTGGTGGGAAGTCGCCGCCACGAAGAGACGACCACGCTCGTGCGGGCCCGTTTGATCCGAGAGCTCGGCGGGCGGGCCGTCAACTGGCTCACTCACCTCGTGTTACTCGGCCATTTCCGAGACACTCAATGCGGCATCAAGGGGTTCCGTGGCGACATCGGACGGGCGATCTTCGAACGGACCACGATCGACGGCTTCGCCTTCGACGTGGAGATTTTCCTGATCGCCGAACAAGACTCGCTCTCGCTCACCGAAGTACCCGTGAAGGTCGAGAACCGTCAGGACTCCTCGGTGCGTCTCATCGCCGACACGGCCAAGCTCTTCAAGGATCTCGTGAGGATCCGTCGTGCTGCCGGTCGAGGCGCCTACCGCCTGACGCCCGAGCAAGAGGCCGTCCTGGCCTGAGGGCTCAATCCGATACGATCCGGTGGGTGAAAGACCTTGATCTCATCGTGAAGGCCTACGACATCCGGGGTACCTATCCCGATCAAATCGATGCGGACACCTGCCGCGCTCTGGGGGTGGGCTACGCAAGCTTCATCCGATCCATCGAGCCGGAGACCGCCGAGGTCGTCATCGCCCGCGACATGCGGCCGTCGGGCCCCGAACTGGTCGCTGCCTTCGGTGACGGCGTGCGCAGTCAGGGCCTCGGGGTCATCGACATCGGCATGGGGTCCACCGACATGATCTATTTCGCATCGGGATCGCTCGACGTTCCTGGTGTGATGTTCACTGCGTCCCACAATCCGGCGGAATACAACGGCATCAAGCTCTGCCGATCAGGCGCCGCTCCGATCGGTGAAGACTCCGGGCTGGACGACATCAAGACGGTCGCCGTTTCGAGTGCTGCCGGCCACGTGGCGGATGCCTCCACCCCAGGTGGCATCCGTTCGATGGAGATGCTCGATGCATTCGCCGAGCATGTCCGCTCGTTCGTCGACGTCACGACGTTCCGGCCACTGAAGGTCGTTGCCGACACCGCCAATGGCATGGGAGGCCTCGTCGTCCCGAAGATCTTCGACGGCCTGCCCTTCGATCTCGAGGTCATGTACCCCGAACTCGATGGATCGTTTCCCAACCACGAGGCCAACCCCATCGAGTTGAAGAACCTGGTCGATCTCCAAGCCCGCGTGCTCGAGGTGGGTGCCGATATCGGCCTCGCCTTCGACGGCGACGCCGATCGGGTCTTTCTGGTCGACGAACGGGGCCAGCCCGTTTCCGGCTCGCTCACCACGGCGCTGCTCGCCCGGGCCACACTGCGCAACGAGCCTGGCGCTTCGGTGATCTACAACTTGATCTGTTCGAAGGTCGTTCCAGAGATCGTGAACGAGCTCGGAGGCGAAGCCATCCGGTCCCGGGTCGGCCACTCGTTCATCAAGCAGGTCATGGCCGAAACCGGCGCCGCGTTCGGTGGTGAGCACTCGGCCCACTACTACTTCCGGGACAACTGGCGGGCTGACTCGGGCATCATCGCCTCGATGATGGTGCTGGCCGAGCTGTCCACGTTCGACGGAACACTTTCCGAACTGATCGCACCGCTTGATCGCTACGCCGCTTCGGGCGAAATCAACACGCGCGTCGACGACACCTCGGCCGTCATCGAGGCCGTAGCCCGAGATTTCGCCGATTTCTCCCAGGATCGGCTCGACGGGCTCACGGTCGACGCCGGCGATTGGTGGTTCAACCTGCGTCCATCCAACACCGAGCCGCTGCTTCGACTCAACCTCGAAGCCGCTGACTCCGACGCCGTCGATGCTCGTGTCGCCCAGGTGCAAGCCGCCATGCTGGCCGGCTGACCGGGAAACGGCCATCATCAGCGATGGAACAGCTCATTCCAGGCGTCCAGCGTTATCACTGGGGAAGCGTTGATGCACTCCCTTCGCTACTCGGAGTCGAACCCGACGGGGAGCCGTGGGCCGAGTTGTGGGTCGGTGACCATCCGCGACTTCCCAGCACCGTCGCCGCCACCGGGAATCCACTCGCCGCCGACCTCCCATTCCTGTTGAAACTGCTCACCGCCGACCAGCCCCTGTCGATTCAGTGCCATCCGTCGCTGGATCAGGCCCTTGCCGGGTTTGCCAGGGAGAACGAAGCCGGCGTTGCGCTGGATGCCCCGAATCGCACCTACCGAGATGCCAATCACAAACCTGAACTCGTCTGCGCCCTCACGCCGTTCGAAGTGCTGTGTGGATTTCGTGAGCCAAAACAGATCGCAGCCGATTTCGCTCCGCACCCCGCACTCGCCGAGATCGCCGAGTTACTCGTCGGAGACGATGGATTGCGGAATGCATTCCGTTGGCTCGTCACCCGGTCGGCCGAAGAGAGCGCAGACCTCGTCAGCTCGGTGGCCCCGTCCTTCCCGCTCACGGCGCGCCTCGACGAGTTGTACCCCGGCGACATCGGCGCCATCGTGGCCTTGCTGCTCAACCACATCGTTCTCGAACCGGGTCAAGCCATCTTCCTGGAAGCCGGCAACGTGCACGCCTACCTCGGCGGGGTCGCAGTCGAGATCATGGCCAACTCCGACAACGTGATCCGGGGTGGCCTCACCAGCAAGTTCATCGACACCTCCGAACTCAGCGCCGTCGTCGACTTTCGGCCCCTCGACCCACGGGTGCAGCAGGTGACCCAACCGATTCACCGGTTCGATTCGCCGGTTCGAGACTTCTCGCTCACCCGAATAGAGCTCGGTGCCGCCCCGCCGAACGGCGTTCTCGACGACGCCGAATCCGGTTTCGGCATCCGCGGTCCCGAACTCGTGCTGGTGTCGGAAGGAGCGATCGAAATCGAGGTCTCAGCCGACTGCGACAGGGGCAAGAAGCTTCGGCTCGCCGCCGGGCAGGCCGCGTTCCTCGTCCCTGCTGACGAACGATTCCACTTGACGAATCTCGGGCCGACCCCCGCCGTCGCGTGGCGAGCCACCGTCGGGCACTAGCCTTCCGAGCCATGTCGCTCGATTCTCAGCTTCTCGCAATTCTGGCCTGCCCCGAAGACAAAGGGCCGCTCTTCTACTTCGAGGACGAAAACGCTCTCTACAACCCTCGTCTGAAGCGTCGTTATCGGATCGACGATGACATCCCGGTGATGCTCATCGACGAGGCTGAAACGGTTGACGAAGCCGAGCACAACCGCCTGCTGGCCAAGGCCGACGCCGACAAGATCAGCCCAACCTTCGAAGCCGGGAACTGAAGACCATGGTCGAAAACAACAGCTCGGCGCGCCTCGACACGCTCGGCATGTGGGACGCAATGATGGGATTGCCCGAACAAATCGAAGCCTCACTGGCCGAGATCGGGACGATCGCATCCCTTCCCGCTCCCAATTCCATCGAACACGTGCTGATCCTCGGTATGGGCGATTCCGGTTTCGGTGGTGACGTCGCCGCCGCCAGTGCCCGTCCCTTCTCGCCGAAGCCGATCGTGGTCTACGGCGGCTACCTCCCACCGTCGTGGGTCGGGTCGTCGACACTCGTGATCGCGATGTCCGAGTCGGGCAGCACCGAGGAAACCCTCGAGTCGCTCGAAGCAGCCGTCGAAGCCGGAGCCACGCTCGTCGCAGTCACCAACGGCGGCGAACTCGAAGAACTCGCAACTCGGGCCAAGGCCCCGGTTCTGCCGGTCGTCGGCAATTCCCCGATGCCCCGCGCTGCCCTTGGAGCACTTTCGGTGCCGGCCATGTTGACGCTGGAGCAGGTCGGATTGTTCCCGGGAGCTCGGGCCTGGATCGGTGAAGCCGTGCAGCAGCTGAAGGTTCGGCGGGACGATTTCCTGTCCGACTCGAGCCCGGCCAAAGACATCGCTCGTCGCGTCGGCAGCACGATGCCACTGATCTATGGGGGTGGCGCCATCGGCACCACGGCCGCCAAACGTTGGAAGGTGGCCTTCAACCACAACGTCAAGTCCCCGGCCTTCTGGGCTCCGATGCCCGATCTGTGCCACAACGAACTCGTCGGTTTCGGGCAGAACCCCGAACTCACCAGCGGCCTCTTCACTCAGATCCAGCTGCGTCACGAGGCTGAACACCCACAGACGGCCCGCCGTTTCGAATACGTCGAGAAGAAAACCGCCGACATGATGAACGAAGTCATCACCTTCACCGCTGAAGGCGATGGCCCCGTTGCCCAACTGTTCGATCTCATCTTCACCGGCGACATCACGACGCTCGAACTCGCGTCGATCCAGGGCATCGATCCAGGTCCGCTTCCGGTTGTCGACGACTTGAAGGCTTGGCTGGCGAACGAGTAGCGCTGGGGTCAGACTGTGGCATGAACGACTTGACCGGCAAGACCATCGTGATCACGGGAGCCGGCGGAGGGATCGGCTTGGCTGCCGTCGCCAAGTTCTTGGCCGCCGGGGCCAACGTCGTCGCCTCGGATCTCGCCGGCAGCGGCGTCCGGGCTGCAGCCGACCTCGGGGATCGGGCGGTGTCCCTGGTCGCCGATGTCTCGAGTTCGGCCGATTGGTACACGGTTCGGGATCTGGCGTTCGAGACCTTCGGTGGTGTCGATGGGCTGGTGAACAACGCGGGGATCGAGGGGGCGATCGTGCCGATCGTCGAATATCCCGAAGCGATGTTCGATCGAGTGATGTCGATCAACATCAAGGGGGTCTGGCTGGGAATGAAGACCTTGGCCCCGCTGATGATGGAACGAGGAGGCGGGTCGATCGTCAACGTTTCATCCGTTGCCGGGATCGGCGGCGCCGCCAATTTGTCGGCCTACGCAGCCTCGAAACACGCCGTGATCGGCCTCACCAAAACGGCCGCTCTGGAGTTCGCCGGGGCCGGGATCCGATGTAACGCGATCTGTCCGTCGCCGATCCAGACCCGAATGATGAGATCCCTCGAGGAGTCGATGAAGGCCGACGGCCTCGACCTGCCAGCCATGGAACAACTCATCGCCGCCGGCATTCCCCTCGGCCGGTATGGCGAGCCATCCGAAGTGGCCGACCTGATGGCCTTCCTGCTTTCCGACGACTCTCGATACCTGAGCGGCGCCGCCATTCCGATCGATGGTGCGATGAAGGCCCGCTGACCCGCACCCCGGTGCAGACCCATGCGCCGTCGCAGAATCACGCCGTCACCGACCTCGATCCGGCGCCGACGACGGATCGGGCCAGTCAATCGGCCCGATAGCCTGGCCCGCCGGGCTGCCTTGATCCTTGGCCAGCTGGCCTCAGCCCTCCCATTCGACATGTTTCCCAGGGAGACCAGATGACCGATCAAGCAACACGCCCCCGCACCGTCGCCGAGGGCGACTTCAAGGTGGCTGATATCGACCTCGCCGGATTCGGCCGCAAGCAGATCGAACTCGCCGAGCACGAGATGCCGGGCCTCATGTCCCTGCGGGCCGAGTACTTCGATGAGCAGCCGCTGAAGGGCGCCCGCATCATGGGCAGCCTGCACATGACGGTCCAAACCGCCGTACTCATCGAGACCCTCGTGGTTCTCGGCGCCGACGTGAGGTGGGTGAGCTGCAACATCTTCTCCACCGATGATTCCGCCGCCGCCGCCGTTGTCGTCGGACCCGAAGGAACCACCGACCATCCCACCGGCACCCCGGTCTACGCCTGGAAGGGCGAAACGCTCGACGAGTACTGGTGGTGCACCGAGCAGGCCTTGCGGTGGCCGGACTCCGAGGAGTTCTGCAACCTCATCCTCGACGACGGTGGTGACGCCACCATGCTCGTCCACAAGGGGAGGGAGTACGAGGCGGCCGGCGTCGTGCCTGATGCCACCGAGGACGACCCCGAAGAGTGGGGTGTCATCATCGATCTGCTCAAGAAGCTGCACGGCGAGGACAACACGCTCTTCACTCGTATGGCTGCGCACATTCGGGGTGTCTCCGAGGAGACCACCACCGGTGTGCACCGTCTCTACGAGATGATGGAAGCGGGCCAGCTCCAGTTCCCCGCAATCAACGTCAACGATGCCGTCACGAAGTCGAAGTTCGACAACAAGTACGGCACCCGGCACAGCCTCCTCGATGGCATCAACCGGGGCACCGACGTGATGATTGGCGGCAAGGTCGCCATGGTGCTGGGCTTCGGCGACGTCGGCAAGGGTTGCGCCGAGGCCTTGCGGGGTCAGGGTGCTCGAGTTGTGATCAGTGAGGTCGACCCGATCTGCGCCCTTCAGGCCGCCATGGAGGGATACGAGGTGAACACCGTCGAGCGCATGCTCGACAAGGCCGACATCTTCATCACTTCGACGGGCAACAAAGACATCATCAGTGCCGAGATGATGGGCCGGATGAAGCAGGGCGCAATCGTCGGAAACATCGGCCACTTCGACAACGAGATCGATATGGCAGGTCTCTTCCGGGCCAGCGACATCCAGCGCATCAACATCAAGCCCCAGGTCGACGAGTTCCGCTGGCCCGACGGCAAGAGCATCATTGTTCTGTCCGAAGGTCGCTTGCTGAACCTCGGCAACGCAACCGGCCACCCCAGCTTCGTGATGAGCGCGAGCTTCACCAATCAGGTGCTGGCCCAGATCGAGTTGCACAAGAACGCCGAGAGCTACGGAATCAGCGTCACCACGCTGCCGAAACTCCTCGACGAGAAGGTGGCGCGACTGCACCTCGATGCGTTGGGTGTGAAGCTCACCGTGCTCAGCCAGGAGCAGGCCGACTACATCGGTGTCCCGGTCGAAGGCCCCTACAAGCCCGATCACTATCGTTACTGATCGGCTCACGCCGATCTGGTCTCGCCGATCCCGGTCATGATCTCAGAACCTGCTTCCGTCGCCGACCGTGAGCAACTGCATTTCACCGTTCTGAGTCATGCCGGAATCGCCGTGGGGCGGGGCCGCACCCAGTTGCTCATCGATCCATGGATCGTCGGGTCGTGTTATTGGCGCAGCTGGTGGAACCTCCCCGA
Source organism: Acidimicrobiales bacterium (assembly GCA_037969565.1). Taxonomy (GTDB): domain Bacteria; phylum Actinomycetota; class Acidimicrobiia; order Acidimicrobiales; family SZUA-35; genus SZUA-35. The sequence continues at coordinate 26,524 of JBBKXQ010000078.1, forward strand.
ACCGCCACGGGACCTGATCGAGTCGTTGGCCCCGACACACATTCATCTCACGCATCTGCACTGGGACCACTTCCACGGCCCATCGCTGCGGAGATTCGACCGGTCGACGCCGATCATCGTGCCGACGTTCAACAACGATCGGATGAAACGCGACCTCGCCTATTTGGGGTTCGAGAACGTCGTCGAACTCCGGCATGGCCAGTCGGTCGATCTCGGCGACGGCCTGCGGCTGCAGTCGTACCAGTTCCTGAATGATTCGGCCGCCGTGGTCAGCGACGGCGAGACCACCCTGCTCGATGCCAACGACTGCAAGATGTTCGGCCTGCCACTGGGCCAGGTCCTCGACGATCATCCGTCGATCGACTTCGTGTTCCGTAGCCACTCGAACGCCAGTGCCTACCCGTACTGCATCGAGGATTTCGAGACCGTCTGCCCGGATCTCCGGCCCCGAGAGGCCTATATGGACGAGTTCGCAGCGTTCACTCGCGCCGTCGGTGCCCGCTACGCCGTTCCCTTTGCCAGCAATCACTGTTTTCTGCATCCTGAAACCAAGAAATACAACGGCCTGGCGGTTCTGCCCAATGAGGTGAAGGCCCGCTTCGACGAGATCGGGGGCCCCGGGGAGTGCGTGATCATGGCCCCCGGAAGTAGCTGGTCGGCGGCCCGGGGTTTCGAGATTGCGGCCTTCGACTACGCCGACGTCGACTCGTATATCGAGGCGCTCGCAGGCAAACATGACGCCAAGGTGGCCGAACAACTGGCGAAGGAGCAGGGGGCCGTATTCGACGTGGCGGCCTTCGCGTCGTATTTCGAGCGATTCACCGACGCACTGCCTCGTCTGGCGAAAAGGAAGGTCGGGACGTTCGAGTTCCGGATCGTCGAGCATGGCGTCGAGCGCCCATTCACGGTCGACACCCGGACCCGGATGGTGACCGAAGGCGGGGTGGCCGATCCCTCGTTCTCGATCCGCTGCCAGGCGGCTGTCGTCAACGACTGCACCCGCCACGACATGTTCTCGGTCTGGACTCCATCGAAACGCCTCTCGGTTCGGGTTCGAGATCGCGATGCGGTGTCGGTGGTTCTCCTCTTCTTCAGCCTGCTCGATGGTCTCGAACTCGAATATTTGCCGGTCAGACGCAACTTCCGGCAGCGGATGCTCGGCGCCGGACTACGACGCTGGCGGGAACCGGCACAACTCCTGCGGACGGCGATCGAAACCAAGGTCCTGCGGCGCCCCTTCACGCCCTGGCCCTCGTGATCCAGCCCGCTCCGGGGGCGCTGTCACTGGTCATGCGTAGGTTCTCGACATGGTCTTCGATCGGAAATGTCCAGGCTGTGGGCGTCTGTCCCGGCAGGTGTGTGCGTCGTGTTGGGGTGGCCTTCGTCCGGCCGCGCTGATCGAGGTGGGTGGCGTTGATCGCGTCTTCGGCTTGTACGACTACGACGAGCGCAGCCAGCCGATCGTGCTCGCGGCCAAGAACGGTGGTCGGCGCGATGTGTTGGCTGCCCTCGGCCGTCAACTGGCGCGGCAGCTGGGTCCGATCGACGTCGATGTCGTCACGTGGGTGCCGGCCAGCAGAGATCGGCGCCGCAGGCGGGGATACGACCAGGGTCGCGTGCTCGCCCGGTCGGCGGCCCGCAGCCTCGGCCTTCCTCACCAGCGGCTCATCCGGCGGTTGGATGCAGACTCCCAGCGAGGCAAAGGCCGGGCCGAGCGGAGTCGAGGTCCGAATTTACGGTGTGCTCGCAGCGTTCCACCCCGGGTCTTGCTGATCGATGATGTGATCACCACCGGCTCCTCGGTTCGCGCCGCAACGGCCGCACTGAGGGCCGGCGGCGGGGTCGAGATCATCGTGGCCTGCGTGGCTGTGGTCTTTCGGCCGACATCCACGCCGATTACCACCTACTGTGACCCAACCAACACATATTCCGAGACAGCTCGGAACCCCAGCGAGAGGAGCCTCCATGGAGGTAACGGTCAGCGGTCGTCACACAACGGTGTCGGAAACACTTCGGCAGCAAGCGGTGGAAAAGATCGGGCGACTCGATCGATATCTCGCTGGCATGGAACGGGCTGATGTCCACTTCTGGGAAGAGAAGAACCCCAGAAAGGGCGACAAGGAATTCTGTGAAGTGACCATGGAAGGCCATGGTCACCACATTCGCTGCAAGGTGTCGGCCCCCGATGGTTTCACCGCGATCGACATGGCCGTCGACAAACTCGAACGCCAGCTTCGCAAGCTGAAAACCAGGGTCATCAACCGCAAACACGCGCGTACTCGACCCGAACTCCCACCCGATCTCGTTCCCGAGACGCTGCTCGAGAACGGCTCCGAGCCGATGTACCGGATCGCGAAGACGAAAACCTTCGATCTCGGTCAGATGGATCCCGAGTCGGCCGCGCTCCAAATGGATCTGCTCAACCACGACTTCTATCTGTTCACCAATGAACTCACGGGCCGAAATGCCGTTGTGTATCGGCGTGACCAGGGCGACATCGGTTTGATCGACATCACGCCGCCCTCCTGAGCCGAGTCCCGCACCGGGTCAATCGTTCGATCGCTGCGATCGGCGGTCATCGTTCGACAGAACGCGTGACCCGGTGTATGGGAGTCGGGCCGGTAGGATCAACGGCTTCATGAAGCTCCTCGACAAGATTCTCAAAGTAGGCGACGGAAAGCGGCTGAGGGCCATCGAATCGGTGGTCGGTCCCGTGTCCGCGTATGAGGCCGAATTCGGCGCGCTCTCCGACGGCGATCTCGCAGCAAAGACCGGTGAATTCAAGAACCGGCTCGACAACGGGGCAACCCTCGACGATCTCATGCCCGAGGCGTTCGCCGCCGTGCGCGAGGCGGCGCAGCGCATGATCGGACAGCGTCACTACGACGTTCAGCTGATGGGTGGTGCCGCGCTCCATTGGGGCTGGGTGGCCGAGATGAAGACCGGCGAGGGCAAGACGCTGGTGTCGACCCTTCCGGTCTACCTCAACGCGCTCGCCGGCGAGGGTGTTCACGTCATCACCGTCAACGACTACTTGGCATCGCGCGATGCCGAGTGGATGGCCCAAGTCCACAACTTCTTGGGCATGAGTGTTGGCCTCGTCGTGCCCGGGCAGCCCGACTCCGCGTTCAAACGCGAGCAGTACGCCCGAGACATCACCTACGGAACCAACAACGAGTTCGGGTTCGACTACTTGCGCGACAACATGGCGCGTTCGAAACCCGAGATGGTTCAACGTGGTCACGTCTATGCGATCGTCGACGAAATCGACTCGATTCTCATCGACGAAGCCCGAACGCCACTGATCATCAGCGGCAAGATTCGCGGCGCTGCCGATCTCTATTACCAGTTCGCCGAGATCGTCAAGAAGCTCAGGCGAGACGAGGACTACGAGGTCGACGAAGAGAAGCGGATCGTCGCAGTTCTCGATGAGGGCATTTCCCACGTCGAGGAATTGCTCGGCATCGAGAATCTCTACAACGGCGTCCAGAGCGATCTGATTCACCAGCTCAACGCAGCACTCCGAGCCAAGGAACTCTTCGAGCGAGACAAGGACTACCTCATCGATGGTGATGAGGTGAAGATCGTCGACGAATTCACGGGACGAGTTCTCGACGGTCGGCGTTGGTCGGACGGACTCCACCAGGCGGTCGAAGCCAAGGAAAACGTCAAGATCAAGGAAGAGCAGCAAACCCTCGCCACCGTCACGCTCCAGAACTACTTCCGGATGTACGACAAGTTGTGTGGAATGACCGGTACCGCACTCAACGATGCGGCCGAACTCGAAGCCACCTATGGGCTCCCGGTCGTGCAGATTCCCACGAACATGCCGCTCGTCCGTCTCGACAAACCCGATCTCATCTACAAGAGCGAAGCGTCGAAATTCGAGGCGGTCATCGACGACATCGAGACGCGAATCGAGAACGGACAACCGATCCTCGTCGGCACGGCATCGGTGGCGAAGTCCGAACAGCTGAGCGGCCTCCTGCAGAAGCGGGGCATGCCCCACACCGTTCTGAACGCGAAGGCCAACTTCCGTGAGGCCGACATCGTGGCCCAGGCCGGGAAGGCCGGATCAGTCACGGTGGCCACGAACATGGCCGGCCGCGGCGTCGACATCATTCTCGGAGGAAATGCCGAAAAGCTCGCCGATCGTGATGCCACGGCTCAGGGTCTCGAGGCCGATACCGAGGAGTACAACGAGTACGTCGCCAAGCGGTTGGCCTATTGGGAACCCATCTGCGAAGCCGAGGGTGACAAGGTTCGCGAATCCGGGGGTCTGTACGTTCTCGCCACCGAGCGCCATGAGAGCCGTCGAATCGACGATCAGCTGCGTGGACGTTCGGGTCGTCAGGGAGACCCGGGCGAAAGTCGTTTCTACCTATCTCTCGAAGATGATCTGATGCGGATCTTCGCAACCGGGGCCATGAACTGGGTGATGGACAAGGCCCTCCCCGATGACGTGCCCATCGAATCGAAGATGGTCACCAAGTCGGTCGAGCGGGCCCAGAACACCGTCGAGCAGAAGAACGCCGAAACCCGCAAGAACGTCCTCAAGTACGACGAGGTCTTCAACGAGCAACGCAAGGTCATCTACAAGCGTCGTTTGTCCGTCCTGGACGAGCGAGACCTTCGTAGTGATTCGGTGGTGGCAATCAACGATGTTGCGCAGGCCATGGTCGCAACCCACTGTGTCGACGAACTCGACGACACCTGGGACACCGAAGGACTCGTCGCCGAGCTGAAGGGGTTCTGGCCAACCGAACTCGACGAAGAAGAATTGGCCCATTCGAAGGGCACCAAGGATCTCGCTTCGAAGATCGAAGCCGAGGGTCTGGCGTTCTACGAGAAGCGAGAGGCCGAGATCGGAGCCGACCTGATGCGTCAGGTCGAGCGGCAGATCTTGCTTCAGCTCACCGATCAGCGTTGGCGTGAGCATTTGCAGGAGATGGACGATCTTCGCGACGGCATCAACCTCCGAGCGATGGGTCAGCGAGATCCACTCATCGAATGGCAGCGTGAAGGTTTCGAACTCTTCAGCAACATGATTCGTGGCCTCAACGTCGACTACATCCGATACATCATGCACGTGCAGGTCAACACCGAAGTGGCCGGAACCACCGACGGTGATGGCGCCGCTGTCACCGATCAGGTTGCGGCCCGACCCCAGCTGAACCCCACCGCAGCCCCGAAGGTCACCGCCGCAACTGCATCGGCCGATGCGGCGGCTTCACCGGTGATCAAGGAGCCGGCCGTCAAGCAGGCCCGACCCAGCCGAATCGAAGCCACCGACGTGCAAGCGGCGAAAGCGGAGGCCCGCGAGTTCGCTCGTGGAGGCGACGATCCAGCCGTGCCCGAGCCGACCCAGCCCAAGACGATTGTGAAGGACGATTGGGACAAGACGGGTCGGAACGACCCCTGCCCCTGCGAGAGCGGTCGTAAGTTCAAGCACTGCCACGGGAAGTAGCCATGGCCGACCTCACCGAAGAAGTGGCACGGCTCCGCAAAGAATTGGTCGAAGCTGACGACTATTTGAGCATCAGTGCCCTGAGGGCCCGCCTTCCGCAGCTCGAAACCGAGATGGGTCGGCCCGACCTGTGGGACAACGCCGAAAGTGCTCGCGAAGTCCAGACCGAATTCAGTCAAGTGCGGGAGGACCTCGATCTCTACGACAGCCTCTTCGCCCAGGTCGACGACCTCGAAGCCATGATCGACTTGGCCAAAGAAGACGCCGAGTTCGCCGTCGAGTCCGAAGAGTCGGTTGTTGCCCTCACCGAAGCGTTCCACCAGCTCGAACTCCGAGCCCTCTACACCGGCCAGTACGACGAAGGTGACGCCGTCTGCGAGGTTCACTCCGGAGCCGGTGGCACCGACTCCCAGGACTGGGCCGAGATGCTCTTCAACATGTACCGGAAGTGGGCGCTCGGCAACGGTTTCACCATCGAGGTGACGGAGGCCCAGGAAGGGGCCGAGGCGGGGATCACGGCGGCCACGTTCATCGTGCGCGGTCGCCACGCCTACGGCCTCCTGCAGGCTGAACGCGGCGTCCACCGCCTCGTTCGCATCTCGCCCTTCGATTCGCAGGGCCGTCGGCACACGGCCTTTGCCTCATTCAGCGTCGTGCCCTACATCGAAGACGCCGCCAATCAAGTCGACATCGACGAGAAGGAACTGCGAATCGACACGTTCCGCAGCTCGGGCGCCGGTGGCCAGCATGTCAACGTCACCGATTCGGCGGTTCGGGTCACCCATTTGCCGACGGGAATCGTGGTTTCGTGTCAGAACGAACGAAGCCAGCATCAGAACAAAGATCGCTGCATGCAGATGTTGGCAATGAAGCTCGTTGATCTCGAGCGCCAGAAGCGGGAAGACAAGCTGGCCGAAGAAGCCGGTGAATCCAAGAGTGTGGAGTGGGGCAGCCAGATTCGTTCTTACGTTCTCCAGCCTTATCAACAGGTCAAGGACGAGCGTTCGGGCGAGGTTTCAGGAAACCCTGAGGGCGTGCTCGACGGTGCCGTCGGTCCGTTCATGGAGGCGTGGTTGCGGTGGCGGCGGGTGCAAGAGTCAAGCAGTTGAACACTTCCGATGATCAGGTCAACGTCACGACCCAACGGCCGATTGATGGTATTGAGCCAATCGGCGAAGGACCCACATGATCAAGCTCGAAAATGTCACCAAGCAATACGCCGGTCAGGCTGATGCAGCACTCAAGAATGCCGACGCCGACATCGCCAAGGGCGAATTCGTGTTCCTCGTCGGCCCGTCAGGGTCGGGCAAGTCCACCTTCCTCCGCCTGCTCAACAAGCAGGAGGAGCCCGATGCTGGGCGCATCTTCGTCGCGGGCAAAGACATCGCCAAACTCTCCAACTGGAAAGTGCCGATGCTGCGCCGCAACATCGGCGCGATCTTCCAGGACTACAAACTTCTTCCGACCCGGACGGTTGCGGAGAACGTGAGCTTTGCCCTCGAGGTGATCGGTCGACCCCGTCACGTCATCAAGAGCCAGGTGCCGGCGATCTGCGAACTGGTGGGGTTGGGCGACAAGGTCGACAAGTATCCCCACCAACTCTCCGGTGGTGAACAGCAGCGAGTGTCGATTGCTCGGGCCTTCGTCAACCGGCCGTTGATCCTCTTGGCCGACGAACCGACCGGCAACCTCGACCCGCAGACCGCCATTGGCATCATGCGTTTGCTCGATCGAATCAACAAAACTGGAACCACGGTCGCAATGGCCACCCACGATCGGGGCATCGTCGACACGATGCGTCGCCGTGTCATCGAACTAGCCGACGGCGCCATCGTTCGCGATCAAGCGCGCGGCGTCTACGAGTAGGGGTCACCATGGCATTACGCGTTGACTATCTCGCCAAGGAAACCGGTCACAATCTGATCCGGAATCCCTCCCTCACCATCGCCACCGTGTTGACGGTTGCGGTGTCGCTGGCGCTGTTGGGATCCGCCCTCCTCATCCGCAGCGGAGTCGGTGGACTCAACACCCGCTTCGAAGACGATGTCGAGTTCATCGTCTGGCTCGACGCCGACGCCACCACCGAGCAGATCGACACCGTGGAGCGGGCGCTGGCCAACTCGGTGAGTGTCAAGAACCATCGCTACATCACCCGGCAGGAGACGTTTGCCGAGTTCCAGACGTTCTGGGCCGAATCACCGGAAATCCTCGACGCCGTTCAACCCGAGCAACTCCCGACTTCGTTCCGCGTCGTTCCGGCCAATCCCGAGATCGAACTCGTCGAAGCGTTGGCCGACGAATACAAGGTGCTTCCTGGCGTGGTTGCGGTCGACTTTGCCGGCGAATTCATCCGCCAGCTCAACGGCTTCACCAGCACGGCATCCACGATCATGCTGGTCACGGCGGCGGGCTCGTTGGTTGCGTCGTCGTTGCTCATGTACAACTCGATCCGAACCGCGCTGTTCGCCCGACGTCGAGAAGTCGAAGTGATGCGGCTCGTTGGTGCTTCGAACTCATTCATTCGGATCCCTTTCGTCGTCGAAGGATTGACCCTCGGTGTGATCGGGGCCATGTTCAGCATCTTGGGCGTGTTCGGACTCAACCGGGTGATCTCGAATTCGGTCGAGAAGTCCAGCACGGCACTCTTCGACAGCTTCGCCTTGCAGCAAGCCGACCTGGTGCCCATCGCGATGTGGCTGCTGATCGCCGGCGCCTTCATCGGTGCTGTCGGCTCCGGCTTCGCCGTCAACCGCTACCTCGACGCCTGAAACCCGTCGGCGCTGGGGCGCCTTTGGGGTTTCTTGGCCTTCCTCGCGGGGCGAGCAAGGCCCCTGCTGGTCATGAAAGAACCTCTTGACCCCGCTGGTCGTCCGCTTTTAGGTTGCGGCGCGGAGGGTGGCGGTCACTGCTGCCGCGATGAGCACCACGAGCCAGAACGGGGCCCGACGCCACACGGCGATCGCGCCGGCAGCAACTCCTGCCGCTCGAGCGTCGAGCACGAGGCTGCTTCCTGATGTGACGGTTTGAAGAACCACGAGGGCCGACAGAAGCGCTGGGGGCAGAAGCCCAGCCAACGCCACCGCCTTCGGGCTGGTCATGTAACGGCCGAGGCCGAACATGCCAGCCGCCTTGAAAAGGAAGGCGCCACCGGCGATCGCCAGAACGGCCAACCAGCTCATCGCTCCACCACCGAGGTGCCGCCGGTGACCGGGGGTGCTCCCGCCACCGACAAGGCGATGGCCGCACCGAACGCCGCCAGCAGTATCGGAACCCCGGGCTTCGTGAAGGGCACGGCCACGACGGCGATGACTGCACCGCTGAGGGCGGCGAGTCGACCCGGTCGATGCTTGAGTGCGGGTGCGGCGAGCGAGATGAAACCGGCCGGGAAGGCAGCGTCGAGTCCGAGCGCATTCGGGTCACCGATGGCGTTGCCCCCCACGGCGCCGATGAGCGTGCCGAGATTCCAGAAGAAGAAGACCGACAGGCCACCGGCCCAGAACGCGCCCGCAACATCTCGGGGATCTTCCTGGCCGACGCCCAGAGCGGTCGATTCGTCGATGGTGATCTGGGCCGCAATCGTTCGCTTCCAGAGCGGCCCGGTGATGTACCGGCTCATCGTGACGCCATACAGTCCGTTACGGGCCGCCAGCAGCAGGGCCGAACCGACGGCGGTGACCGGCGAGCCTCCGGCCGCCAGCACACCGACGGCTGCGAACTGTGATGCACCGGTGAAGACGAGGAGCGACATCGCCATTGTCTGGGCAACCGAAAGGCCGTTGGTGACGGCCAACACGCCGAATCCGATGGCAAAGATCCCCACGGCAAACCCCATGATCACGCCGTCTCGCACATACGAGCGAGACCACAGCTCCCTGTTCGGCATCGGGCGAGCGTAGAGGTCGACGAGGCTTGTACGGCTCATGGCTGACCGTGTAAGAATGCGGAAATGCGCATCGTTGTTGATTCCGATAAATGCGAAGGCCACAACCGTTGCTATTCGCTGGCCCCCGAACTCGTCGAGGTCGACGACTACGGCTATGCCACGGCGAAAGGTGACGGCGTCGTGCCTCCCGGCCTCGAAGAAAAGGCTCGTCTGGCCGTCGACAATTGTCCCGAGTTCGCCATCACGCTCGTCGATGACTGAGTGAGCATGTCCGCTTCTGTCGACGCCGACTCCGGGCTCCCGACGACTTCACCGGTTGACGACTGGCCAACTGATTACGACATTTTCGATGCTGATTACGTCACCGATCCTTACCCGATCTGGGACGATCTCCGTGGCGAATGCCCGGTGGCTCACACCGAGCGATGGGGCGGTTCGTGGCTACCGACTCGCTATGAAGACGTCGTCGAGATGGCCCGAATGGTTCCGGTTCTGTCGTCAACTGATCCGATCGTGGTCCGGCCCCCGGATGCAGCCAGCGACGTGCCCGGTGGGTATCACACGGTGAACGCCCCGCCGATCAGCTCCGACCCACCGGTCCACACGTGGTCCCGTCGCCTGATCCTTCCGTGGTTCTCGCCGAAGGCCACAGCCGAGCACGAGCCCTTCACCCGCGAGTTGTGCAATCGATTGATCGATGAGGTGATCGATACCGGTCGAATCGACGGTGCTCAGCAATACGCCCAGCAAATTCCACCCCGTGTGATCGCCAAGCTGCTCGGCGTCGATGGAGCCAAGGCCGACGAGTTCACCGAATGGGTGCGGGGCGTGCTGGAGTTGGGGCTCACCAATCCGGCGTTGCGACAGAAATCGCGGGAGCTGATTCGCAACTTCTTCATGTCGGAGATCGCCGACCGTCAGAAGAATCCATCGGATGATCTGATTTCGGAGATGCTCCGAACGGAGATCGACGGGAAACCTCTCGATCTCGTACACATCGCGGGAACCTGCAACTTGATGCTGGTCGCCGGTATCGACACGACATGGAGTTCGATCGGTTCGGCGCTCTGGCATCTCGCGACTCACGACGACGACCGACGGAGATTGGTCGACGATCCAGCACTGATTCCCACCGCCGTCGAGGAGTTGTTGAGGGCCTACTCGCCCGTCACCATGGCCCGGGTGGTGAGCGAGGACGTCGACTTCAACGGTTGTCCCATGAAGGCCGGCGACAAGGTGTTGATGAACTTCCCGGCCGCCAACCGCGACCCGGAAGCCTTCGAGAATCCCAACGACGTCATCATCGATCGGCAGCGCAACCGTCACGTTGCCTTCGGCGTCGGAATTCATCGCTGCGCCGGATCGAATCTGGCCCGCATGGAGATGCAGGTCTCCATCGAGGAGTTCCTGCGTCGGATCCCGGAGTTCTCGCTAGACGATTCGGCAACCGTCACGTGGGCCGGCGGCCAGGTTCGTGGCCCGCGACAGCTTTCGCTGGTCTTCTGAGGCCGGTCGAGGGCTTGGCTCTGCCCAACTGATACCGGTTGTTCATCCCTGTTGCCGCGTTGGCTGGTGAGTAGGTTGATCCGCCATGTTCTGGCTGATCGTTCTCGCCGTCCTCGTTGTGGTCCTCATCACGCTCGCCGCGATTGATGTGACCCAGAAGGAGCACGCGGTACGACGCAATTTTCCACTCATCGGACGCCTGCGTTATCTGCTGGAGAAGATCGGCCCCGAGCTCCGTCAGTACATCGTCACCGACAACGATGAGGAGCGTCCCTTCAGCCGCGACCAGCGTCGATGGGTCTACGCGTCGGCCAAGAAGGAGAATCCGTACTTTGGATTCGGAACCGATTCGAAGTTCGACGCCCCGCAATATCCCCTGATCCGGCAAGCAGCATTTCCCTACCGAGCGGACGAGACCGACGACGCCGAGATCCCCTGCGCCAAGGTTCTCGGCGAGTGGCGGGACCGGCCAAAGGCGTTTCGTCCACCCTCGGTGGTGAACATTTCGGCGATGAGCTTCGGATCGTTGTCGGGCGCGGCTGTGGAGGCTCTCAACCGGGGCGCAGCAATAGCGGGCTGCATGCACAACACCGGGGAAGGCGGTATCAGCACCCACCATCGCCAGGGTGGCGAGCTGATCATGCAGGTCGGCACCGGCTACTTCGGGGCCCGAGACGAGTTCGGCCAGTTCTCGCTCGATCGATTGGTCGAGTCGGTGAACAGCGCTCCGGTCCGAGCCATCGAGATCAAACTGAGCCAGGGCGCCAAGCCCGGACTCGGTGGCGTGCTGCCGGGGGCCAAAGTGACCGAGGAGATCTCGCGAGCGCGCGGTGTTCCGGTGGGCATCACCGTGGTCAGCCCGCCGAGTCATGCTGAGTTCGACTCGATCCCGACCATGGTCGACTTCATCGAACGGGTGGCCGACGCCACGGGACTGCCCGTCGGCATCAAGTCTGCGGTCGGCGAACGAAGATTCTGGGGTGAGCTGGCCGACCACATGCAGAAAAGTGGGCGCGGCCCCGACTTCATCTCGATCGACGGCGGTGAGGGCGGAACCGGCGCCGCACCGCTCGTCTTCAGCGACCACGTCAGCCTTCCCTATCGATCGGGCTTCGCCGAGGTCTACAACAGCTTTGTCCTTCGCGAAATGGAGGAAAAGGTGGTGTGGGCCGGCGCCGGAAAGCTCGGTTTCCCGGGGGAAGCGCTCCTCGCCATGGCGCTCGGCGCCGATCTCGTGAGCGTGGCTCGCGAAGCAATGCTCGCCATCGGTTGTATCCAAGCCCAGCGATGCCACACCGGGCATTGTCCGACTGGTGTGGCCACGCAGGACAAGCGGCTCGAGCGGGGGCTCGTGCCCTCCGACAAATCGCTGAGGGCAGCCAACTACATCATCGCCCTGCGGCACGAACTGCTGCGCCTGTCGCACGCTTGTGGGGTCGCCCATCCGGCCTTGGTGCCCGGCGACGCAATCGAGTTGCTCACCGAGGGCGACGTTTCGATCAATCTCTGGGATCGGTTCGGCTACCCCGACGAGTGGCGCCGGTCGTGGGCGACCAAACCCGACCGCGTATCCGCCCTCATGTAGGGGTCAAGGCAACTCGAGCGAGGGCCAGCATTGCGGCCACGGCACAGATGGTGAGAACGATCGGCCGTAGCCGCTTGTCGGTCCAGGGAATGAGCCACCGAGCGCAGTAGCTGCCAATCACGCCGGCCGGGATCAGCGCAACCCCGGTTCGAACGTCGGTGGACGAGACGTTTCCCGTGGCGGCGAGGAAGACGAGGCTGAGTGGAGCTCCGAAAAGCATGAGCAGGCTGATCGTGGAACGGAGGCGCCGCCCTTCTTCGTGTTGGTAGAGCAGACCGAGCGGCGGACCGCCGATGCTCACCGCGGTTCCGAAAAGCGACGCGATGGTTCCGGTGACGAACAGATTGAATCTCGTGCGGGGAAGCGCCGGGGCCCACAATGACAAGGCAACGGCAAGCAATACCACGGCTCCGGCGCCGATCGCAACGGCATTCTTGCTGGCGACCCCGAGTATGAACACCGCCAGAACGAGCCCTGGCACGCGACCCGAGGTGATCCACGCCACCTCGCGCCAATTGGCCGCGCCGCGGTTGCGATAGGCAACGCTGAGGACCATCGGCACGGACACGATCAGGATCGTTTGGGGGAGGAGAGCGGGTTCGACGAGGATGAGCGCCGGGAAGGCGAACATGGTCATTCCGAATCCGAGGCTGCCCTGCAACATGGCGCCGAGAAACAGAGCGAGGGCCACCACGACGAACTCGAGACCTTGGATGTGCACAAATCTTCCTTGAGCGGGGGCCGAGACATGAGGCTACGAAGCGGCGAACTTGATGCCTCGGGAGACTTCGGTCAGGCTGCCTGCCATGGCTTCGAATCAATCCCCGAAATTCGATGAAATCGAATACGACGTGCGCGATCGAGTGGCGACGATCACGCTGAATCGACCCGATCGCCTCAACGCGTTCACCGGCAAGATGATGAGTGAATTGATCGATTGCTTCGATCTCATCGACGCCGACGATGGGGTCAGAGCCGTTGTCGTCACCGGAGCCGGGCGAGCGTTCTGCGCTGGGGCCGACCTCGGCGAAGCCGGCGGCGACACCTTCGATGCAGCTGCCCGCGGCCGTGATGCCTCGAAGGTCAATCGTGACGGTGGGGGACTGGTGAGCCTTCGGATTTTCGAATCGACGACGCCGGTGATTGCGGCCATCAACGGTCCGGCCGTCGGTATCGGGATCACGATGACCCTGCCCATGGACATCCGGCTGGCGGCGGAGAGTGCCCGCATCGGTTTCGTGTTCGCCCGGCGGGGCCTCGTGCCCGAAGCCGCTTCGTCATGGTTCCTGCCCCGCCTGGTTGGGATCAGTCAGGCCGCCGAGTGGTGTTATACCGGCCGAGTGATGTCGGCCAAGGAGGCCGCTGATGCCGGACTCGTCAAACTCGTGCCCGATGACCAGCTCCTCGATCGGGCCTACGAACTCGCAGGTGAGATCGCAACCCATGCTGCGCCCGTGAGTGCGGCGCTGACCCGCCAGATGCTGTGGCGAGGTCTCACCTTTGATCACCCGATGCAATCCCACCGGGTCGACTCACGGGCCATTCAGGAGCTCGGAGCGATGGCCGACGCGAAAGAGGGAGTGAAGAGCTTCCTCGAGAAGCGCGACCCCGAGTTCTCGCTCAGCCCGTCGAAGGACATGCCCGATGTCTTTCCCGATTGGGACGAGCCGGAGTTCAGCTGACCTTCCGCTGGTCTCGCTCCGCCGATCAGTTCAACAAGCAGTACCAACCTTCGAGTTTGGGGTAACGTGCCCCGGTGGCGAGGCACGGGCGTGAACATTGTTGGTGAGGGCGGTTCCGGATGGGCTGGCCTACCGTCGGGTTCTCCTGATCGACGACGGGAATGGTGCACGTGATGGGATCGACGTCGTGCTTCGTCGATCTGGTTTGCAGGTCATCGCCGTTGCGGTGGAGTCCGAGGCTCTCCAAGTACTCACCACAGGACTCTTCGATCTCGTTGTCCTGGCGCTGGACAGCCCAGAACGAACGCCGTCTTCGGTTTGCGCACGAGTGAGGGCGCAAGGGTGCAGCCTGCCAATTCTGATCGTCAGCGCGCTGGGTCAGGTCAACGACCGTATTGACGGCTTGAACGCCGGTGCCGACGATTTCGTCCTCGCGCCTTGTTCTCCCGACGAGTTGTTGGCGCGGCTGGCAGCACTTCTCCGCCGAATCCCATCCGGCATCGGGGTGCGTCGAAGTGTGGGTGATCTCGTGCTCGATCGCGACAGCCGCCGGTGTGTACGCGGCTCACGAAACCTCGATCTCACCAAACTGGAGTTCGACCTGCTCGCCGCACTCGTTGAGGCGAATGGGGCGGTTGTGCCGAGAGCGCAGCTCGTGAGCGAGGTGTGGCGAGGGCGGATCGAGCAAGAGTCTCGTTCGCTCGATGTCTATGTCTCGTATGTCCGGCGGAAAACGGAGCAGGCGGGGGAACGTCGGTTGGTTCACACCATTCGCGGCGAGGGCTTCGCCGCACGAATCAACTGAACCAGTCCAAATCGGAGGCGAATCAGTTCCTGGTTGGTGGGCGCCTCGCGGAGAAACTCAGAAAGTCTTGTAACGATTTCCACCCGAGCTGCATGAACGGTCCGGAGTCCAAGCGTTGGGCTGTGAGTAACCAGGAGTGCTTCCATGAAGACGAAGATTGCAATTGCCGCCCTGACCATCGCCGGCGGTCTGGGTCTCGGTGTTCTACCGGCCAGTGCTGACCACAGCAGCGTCGTCAACCCGAGCGGGTGCCACGAAACCAACATCAACGGCGGCCCGTCCAATGGTCGAGGCCAAGGTGACGGCGGCAACGGCGGCGGCGGCTGGCACAACTCCGCATCCGGCCACGCTCAAGCAGTGGCCAACGGCGCCCACCAAGCGGGTGGCTGCTGATCAGACGGCGGGAACAACCATGCGTTCGGGCGGAGCCGCCCGGACGCATGGAGGTTCCCGAGCGGCAAGCGGGCAGCGGCGGATAGGGTTGCCGGCCGCTGCCAGCCCCACTGTTTCCACTGGAGATCACGACGTTGCACCGCCGAGGCGGTTCCGAGCCGGAACACCCACTGAGCACCGAAGGTGACGTGGCCGCGCTCGTCGAGCGTGCGCGCAGCGGTGACGTCGACGCATGGGAGGCGGTCTACCGTCAGCTGTACCCTCAGCTCCACGCCTTCGCCCGTCGGCGCCTGCCGGCCGACCACCTCGCCGATGACGCCGTCAGCGAGGCGATGACGAGGGCGTTGACCAAGCTCGCCGGCTTCGCACCCCACGCCGGCGGATTCGAGGGATGGCTTTTCGGAATCTTGCGCAACGTCGTGCGGGAGAACATCAGAAGCTTCGCCCGAGGCACTCCGATGCCAGCCGAAATCGAATCGTCGGCAGCCAACCCGCTCCTCCGGATCGTCGATGCCGAGAAATCTCACGACCTGCGGCTTGCCTTCGCAAAGTTGAACGATGACGAGCGGGAGATGCTCGAGCTCCGTACGGTCGCCAAGCTGAGCGCCGAGTCCGTGGGCGAAGTACTGATGATGTCGTCGGGTGCCGTACGAACTGCCCAATCCAGAGCCCTCGGTCGGCTCCGAACTTTTTTCGAGGAGGTGAACGGTGAACGCTGAGGACGAACAAGACCAGAACCCGATCGATACGGAGCTGCTCGACGAACTCACCGCCGCGCTCGCTCCGCCGCCTCGGATTCCGCCGCCCGATCGCATTGCTGCTCTCCGCGCCGAGTTCGCTGCGAACCAGGCCACGCCAATCAGCAGGCCGCAGCCCGCGCCCCGTTCGTTGTGGTGGCAGCTGACGGCGGCCGCAGCCGCGGTGCTGATCGCGCTGACTGCTGGGTTCTTGGTCGGCCAACGAGGCGACGACGACGGATCGCTCGCAGGCGGTGTCATCGAGTTCGAGGAGACGCTGACCGCCAACGATGGCCGTGCCCGCGCTGATGTCACCGGTGTGTTGACGGGCATCGGACGGGTCGTCATGATCCGCACCGACGAGCTGCCGATCCTGCCGAAGGGCGAGTACTACGAAGTCTGGTTCGTCGGACCCGACGACACGCCGGACCGTCCCAATCGGATCTCGGCCGGCACCTTTCACCCCGACGAGGAGGGCGTCACCGAGGTCGATCTTGCGGCGGCAGTGAACCCTGCGCTGTTCCCCGTGCTCTCCGTCACGGCTGAGCCCGGCGACGGCGACCCGCGACCCACGGGGCCAGAGGTCTTGCGCACCGCGATCACCATCCTCGATTGACAGGGCTCGGCGGGTAAATCGTCGCGCAACGTTTGTGACGATCAGGGGTTCGCAAACTGATCGCAGCCCGATGAGGCGGCTGACCAGGGTGTTCGTGTGCGACCGGTGGGGTGATCCACGTCAAATCGCCGAACTGCGATCCAGCTGCACCCAGGTAGCGCCCGGACCGTGAACACGGTGATCGATCGTCCCCGGCATGAACCGGGCCGCCACCATACTCATCTCGATGATCGTGGGCGTCGTCGTCTTTCAGGCGCCGACAGCGGGCGGGCGGCCCGGTCCGAACATGACCCAAACCTCGCCCACGGCAGCAGTCACCGCTGACGAGACGCCGACCACACCACCAGTCTCGCTGCGGCCGAACATCGTCGTGACCGATCCCACGCTCGAGAACAACGCACGAGTTGCTGAAGCCGTCGACCGCTTCATCGCCAATGGCCTCGCGTTACCTGATCTGGACATCGCCTTCTTCGACGACAGCTCGTCGTGCGACGACGCTCTCGGCCGTTTCCAGCGGCAACATTCGCCATGGCGAATCAAAATCTGCAGCGACCTCGACTTCGTCATCACGCACGAACTCGCCCATGCGTGGGAGAACGCCAATCTGAGTGACAAGGAGCGCAACGAATACCTCGAACTCCGAGGACTCGATGCCTGGAACGACCCCGCCTCGGACAGGAACGAACGAGGCACCGAGGACGCCGCGTTCGTGATCCAGAAGTCGTTGATGACCACGAATCCACCCGACTCCGCCACCTGGCGCGATCGCATCGAAGCCTTCGAGCGCCTCACCAATCCCACACACTTCCCAGTCGACCCACATTCGGCCGTCATCGAGAACGCTCGGGTGGCACGGGTGTTGTGACCGGCACATCGGTGACGGTTGCCGCCGCATGTCATACGTATTAGGCTCGGCGTATGACAATGATCAGTTTCAGAGTCAACGACGACGAGGCGGAAGCGACGCAACGCTGGGCCGACGAGCTCGGCATCGACAAGTCCGAGCTGCTGCGTGAGGCGCTGCACCGTCACCTCAGCCGACTCGGATCCGAACGCGATGCCGAAACCTGGTTGGACCATCCGCTTACCGATGACGAGTCAGCTCTCGGCCAGATCGCCGAGTGGGGCCCGGCCGAAGACTGGGAGGACTGGGCCGATGCAGTGCGGTGAGGTGTGGTTCGCGGCGACACCCGGCGGCGATCGTCCTGTACTCGTGCTCACGCGAGACCCAGTGGCTGATCGAATCGGATCCGTCGTCGTCGCAGCCATCACGCGAACCGTCCGAGGGCTCGTCTCCGAACTCGAACTCACGGCAACCAATGACGGCGTCCCGACGGACTGCGTCGTCAACTTCGACAACATCCATACGATTCCCCGAAGCGCCTTCCGGCGACAAGTCGTCAAGCTCGAACCCCCGCGGCTCGCGCAAGCATGCCAGCGCCTGTGCGACGCCACCGGTTGTTGAGAAGGGTCCGGCTCCCGCCCGGGCCGCGTGATGGCACGGTGTTCGAAATCGGGCTTTCGCGGGACAGTCGATGCCGGGGCCCTCGACCGTGTGTGCGCTGTGCTTCGTTGACCAGAAGTGGTGATCTGCGAGGCCAAACCTCGGCCCGCGGCGCACCGTTCGACCCACTAAACGTTGTCTCGGACCTTCCGTCTGTGCAGTGACATCGGGGTACTCGTACTAAGTACTATGATCAAACAGGAAACCTCGAAGGGGACAGCGATGACACCACCTCCGGCCACAACCAAGAAGCAGCGGCTCACAGCTGACCGGGTGCTCGACGGTGCCCTCGCGCTTGCCGACGAGATTGGCGTCGAGGGGTTCACGATTCGCAAACTCGCCGACACCCTCGCTACGAAACCGATGACGATCTACCACCACGTCCCCAGCAAGGAAGCCATCGTGGATGGCATGGTCGACCGGGTATTCGCCGAGATCGACCGACCCCCCACTGATCTCGACTGGAAAACGGCAATCCGACACCGCTGCCTTTCGGCACGCGATGCGCTGGCTCGCCACCCGTGGGCGGCACCGCTCATGGAGTCCCGAACCAATCCGGGGCCCGAAACCCTCGGGCACCATGACGCCGTGCTCGGTTGCCTTCGACGCGGCGGGCTCTCGCTGGCGATGACGGCACACGCCTACGCCCTCGTCGACAGCTACGTCTACGGCTTCGCACTCCAGGAAGCCAACCTCCCCGCCACCGGCGGCGCTGACATGGCTGAGCTGGCCGAGGTCATCATCGAACCCTTGCCAGAGGGCAGCTACCCGAATCTGATGGAGTTCGCAGCCGAGTACGTACTCCAGCCCGGATACGACTTCCGAGAAGAGTTCGAGTTCGGCCTCGACCTGATCCTCGACGGGCTCGAGGAACGAGCCGGAATCGCGTGAGCCCCCGGCCCACGCGGAACTGCGTAAGATCGACTTTCCCGGGCACCCGACCGGACTGGCATTCGGAGATCACATGACCGCGAACGTCGAAGCCAATTACTCACGGGGCGGCCTCCAGCAGTCCGTGCTCGACGCCATCGTCGCCGACGGATACGACCCGGACGACCTCGACCCCGAGGCGTTGACACCGGCGGAGGAGTTCCACACGTTCGGCCGCGCCGCCACCATCGGGCTGGCCGAGGCCGCCACGCGCGAAGCCACCGAGGACGACGACAACGGCTGAGGCAGTCCCCGGAC